>JBKKAQ010000001.1:0-7522 GCA_046714555.1 Sphingomicrobium sp.
AAGTTCAGGAGCCTCGCATCCGAAAGCCGCATCGGCCCGCACCGCGTGCTCCTGATCAAGCCCCAGACCTTCATGAACGACAGCGGCTCGGCGGTCGCCGCCGCGCTTCGCTTCTACAGGCTCGAGCTCGACGCCCTCACCGTGTTCCACGACGAGCTCGACCTTGCCCCGTTCAAATTGAAGGTCAAGCAAGGTGGCGGAACCGCGGGGCATAACGGGCTGCGCTCGATCGACGCTCATCTCGGCGCCGACTTCACCCGCGTCCGGATCGGCATCGGCCACCCCGGGCACAAGGACCGGGTAACCCCTTATGTCCTCGGCAATTACGCCAAGGCCGAGCTCGACCCGTTGAGCGACCTGTTGGGAGCGATCGCCGCCGAGGCCGAATGGCTGGCGAGCGGCGACGAGCTGCGCTTCATGAACGACGTTGCGCTTCGGACCCCGCCGCAATGAGCGTCCGCAGCATCTTCGCCACGCGCCTCTACGAGGCCGAGCTCGGCGATGACGCCCTTCTCGCCGAGCTCGCCCACAGCATCCGCACCCTCGCCGCCGACGACAAAGCGGGCCGCCGCTGGAGCCGGGACCATGGCTATAAGGGCTATACCAGCTACGCCTCGCTCAACGACCTCCCGCGCCGCGACCCCGCCTTCGCCGACCTCGCCAAAATCCTCACCCGCCCCGCCGCCGCCTTCGCCGGGGATTGCGCCTTCGACCTCGCGCGAAAGCCGAGGCTCGACAGCCTGTGGGTCAATCTGTTGAGAGCCGGTGGACAGCATAGTGGACATATCCACCCACACTCGATCATCTCGGGAAGCCTCTACGTCGACGCCCCACCGGCCAGCGGAGCGATCCGCTTCGAAGACCCCCGCCTCGGGTTGATGATGGCCGCCCCCCCGCGCCGCGCCGATGCCCCCGAAGATCGGCGCAATTTCATCAGCGTCACCCCGCGCCCCGGCCTGATCCTGTTATGGGAAAGCTGGCTCCGCCACGAAGTCCTCCCCGGCACCGCCAAAACCGACCGCCTCAGCATCAGCTTCAACTTCGCGTGACGCAGCGCTAAGGCCGCTCCACCTTACAGAAAGATTCAACCAGCATGGGCTTTCGCTGCGGCATTGTCGGCCTGCCGAACGTCGGCAAATCGACGCTTTTCAACGCGCTCACCCAGACCGCCGCGGCGCAGGCGGCGAATTATCCGTTCTGCACGATCGAGCCCAATGTCGGCCGGGTCGGGGTCCCCGACGCCCGCCTCGCCGACATCGCCCGGATCGCCGGGTCGAAGGCGATCATCGAAACCCAGATCGAGTTCGTCGACATCGCCGGACTGGTCCGCGGGGCCTCGAAGGGCGAAGGGCTCGGCAACCAGTTCTTCGCCAACATCCGCGAGGTCGACGCGATCGTCCATGTGCTGCGCTGCTTCGAAGGCGGCGACGTCACCCATGTCGAAGGCAAGGTCGACCCGATCGCCGACGCCGAGACGGTCGAGACCGAGCTGATGCTCGCCGACCTCGACAGCCTCGAACGCCGCGTCCCCGCGCTCGCCAAGAAAGCCACCCAGGGCGACAAGGACGCCAAGATCGAGGCCTCGGTGCTCGGCCAGGCGCTCGATCTGCTGCGTGCTTCCAAACCCGCGCGGCTGACCGAGCCCAGGGACGCCGAGGAAGCCCGAGCGCTCGCCCGCGCCCAATTGCTCACCGCCAAGCCGGTGCTCTACGTCTGCAATGTCGATGAAGCCGACGCCGCGGGCGGCAACGCTTTGTCGGCACGGGTGTTCGAAAAGGCCGCGGCCGAAGGCGCGGTCGCGGTGGTCATCTCGGCCGCAATCGAGGCCGAAATCGCGACCATGGACGAAGCCGACCGCGAGCCCTTCCTCGCCGACCTCGGGCTGACCGAAACCGGGCTGACCCGGATCATTCGCGCGGGCTACGGCCTCCTGGGCCTGCTGACCTTCTTCACCGCGGGGCCCAAGGAAGCGCGCGCCTGGACCGTCGAGCGCGGTTCGAAGGCGCCGCAGGCCGCCGGAGCGATCCACAGCGACTTCGAACGCGGCTTCATCCGCTCCGAAACCATCGCCTTCGACGACTTTCTCGCCTGCAACGGCGAAGCCGGCGCTCGCGACGCGGGCAGATTGCGCTCCGAAGGCAAGGACTATGTCGTCGCCGACGGTGACGTCCTCCTGTTCCGCTTCAACGTCTGACCGCGCCAGCTCGTCGAGAGAGGAGGGATCGCCATGCTCTATTGGGAAGACCTGGAAACCGGCTCCGAGACCAACTTCGGAAGCTATGCCGTGACCCGCGACGAAGTTCTCGAATTCGCCCGCAAATACGATGCGCAGCCGTTTCACCTCAGCGACGAGGAAGCGGCGAAAACCCATTTCGGTCGGATCGCAGCGAGCGGCTGGCACACCACCGCGATGACCATGGCGGTGCTCATTCGCTATTTCGACGACCACCCCCAGGCCGGCCTCGGCTCGCCCGGGGTCGACGAACTGCGCTGGCTCAAGCCAGTCTATCCCGGCGACACCATCCACGTCCACGGTAAGATCCTCGACAAGACTCCGTCGCGCTCGAAGCCGGCCATCGGCACCATCCGCACCCTCACCACTGTCACCAACCAGGACGGTATTGAAGTCATGCGCTACACCTCGATCGTGATGATCCGGCGCCGCCCCGACTGACGAGGACGAAAGCCTCTACTCCCCCTCGAACGCCATCAAGCTAACCACCTCTATCCCCTTGCTCCGCAGCGCCTCGGCCCCGTCAAGCCCGGGCAGATCGATCACGAATCGCGCCCCGATGATCGTGCCGCCCGCACGCCGCACCAGCCGCACCGCCGCCAGCGCGGTTCCTCCGGTGGCGATCAGATCGTCGACCAGAAGGACCTTCGCCCCGGGCGCGCAGGCGTCGACATGCATCGCCAGCCGGTCCTTGCCATATTCGAGCGCATAATCCTCGGCGATCGTCCGGCCCGGAAGCTTGCCGTCCTTGCGCACCAGCAACAGGCCGCACCCCAGCGCCAAAGCGAGCGCCGATCCGACCGCGAAGCCGCGCGCTTCGACCGCCGCGATCAGGTCGGGGCGGTCGCCGACGCTCGCCGCGAGCCGCTCGATCGTCGCGGCGAAGCCCCGCGGGTCGAGCAGCAGAGTGGTGATGTCGCGAAATGCGATTCCCGGCCGCGGAAAATCTGGCACGGTACGAACCAGCGCCCTCAGATCCTCATTGGCGCGGGCCATCGCCGAGACTGGTTTCAGCCCTCGATCCCGGCTTCGTTCGTCGCCCGCTCGCGCCTCGCCTGATTGTCGGGGTCGAGCGGCCCGATCGGAGCGACCTTGCGCTTCGCCTCGGCCCAGATGTTCTGGTACGCCATGTAAGCGAGCGCGGTTCCGATCAGCAGGAAGATCAGCACCGCAAGCCCCGCGCGATGGCGATTCTCGAGCTTGGGCTCGGCGGTCCATACCAGGAAGGCCGAAACATCCTTCGACACCTGATCGACGCTGGGATTGGTCCCATCGGCATAGGTCACCTGTCCATCGCTGGTCAGCGGCGGGGGCATGGCGAGATTGAGGTTGGGGAAGAAGCGGTTGTAATATAGCCCCGTCGGAGTTTTGGCGTCGGGGAAATGCTTGAGCAACTCGGCGGGCTGCGCGCTATATCCGGTGAGCAGCGAATGGATATAGGCCGCACCCCCATGGCGCGCCTTGGTGATCAGCGACAGATCGGGCGGAAGGGCATTATTGTTCGCCGCGCGCGCGGCGATGTCATTGGCGTAGGGGCTCGGGAAACGGTCCGACGGAATCGCCTTGCGGGTCGCGGGCTCGCCGGTCTCGGGGTTGATCGACGGAACTTCGATCGCCCACTGATTAGCGATCGCCTTGACCTCGGCCTCCGAATATCCGAGCTTTTCGAGATCGCGGAACGCAACCAGGCTCAGGCCGTGGCATGCCGCGCACACTTCCTTGTAAACCTGGAAGCCGCGCTGAAGCTGGGCGCGGTCAAATTTGCCGAACGGTCCGTCGCTCGCCAGAGCGAGCGGTCCGGGCTCCTCGTGGAATTCATGCTCGGCGGTCGCTTCGACGGGCTCCTGGATGGTGTTGACCACCCCGATCACCAGCGACAGGAGCAGGACCCCGGCGAAACCCAATCCGACGAAAAATGCGATGATCCGGACCATCTAAGCACGAGCCCCTTCTGTGGTCGCCGCGGGTGCGCTCGAGGCTAGTCCGTAGGGAGCGCTTTCCTGGCTTTCGCCGTGGAGTACCGAGGTCGAGATCGACGATGGCAGCGGCAACGGGCGCTCGAACTTGGAAATCAAGGGAAGGATGATCAGGAAATGCGCGAAATAATAGGCCGAGGCGATCTGGCTCAAGGCGACATAGAGCGGCTCGGCGGGCGAGCCTCCGCACCAGCCGAGCACCAGCACGTCAATGCACAATATGACGAAGAAAATCTTGAACACCGGCCGGTAATTGCCCGATCGCACCGCCGAGCGGTCGAGCCACGGCAGGAAGAACAGTATGAGGATCGCCGAGAACATCGCCAGCACGCCCCATAATTTGGCGGGCAGGATGAAATCGACCGTGAACGCGCGGAGGATCGCGTAGAACGGCCAGAAATACCATTCGGGGACGATATGCGCCGGGGTCGCCAGCGGGTTGGCGGGGATGTAATTGTCGGCGTGGCCGAGATAATTGGGGGCGAAGAACAGCACCGCGCAATAAAGGATCAGGAACACGCCCAACCCGAAGCCGTCCTTGGCGGTGTAGAAGGGATGGAACGGCAAAGTATCGCGCTCATCCTTGACGTCGACCCCGGTCGGATTGCCCGACCCGGGCAGATGCAGCGACCAGATGTGGAGGATGATCACCCCCGCGATCACGAACGGCAACAGGTAATGCAAGGAGAAGAACCGAGTCAGCGCGGCCTGGTCGGGGGCGAACCCGCCCAATAGCCACACCCGGATCGGCTCGCCGACCAAGGGAAAGGCCGAAAAGAAGCCGGTGATGACCTGCGCCCCCCAATAGCTCATCTGCCCCCACGGAAGCACATAGCCGAGGAACGCGGTCGCCATCATCAGCAGATAGATCACCAGCCCGAGCATCCACACGATCTCGCGCGGTGCCTTGTAGCTTCCGTAGAACAGGCCGCGGAAGATATGGATGTAGACCACGATGAAGAAGAAGCTCGCGCCATTGGCGTGGGCATAGCGCAGCAGCCAGCCGGCGTTGACGTCGCGCATGATATGTTCGACCGAATTGAACGCTCCGTCGGCCGACGCATAATAATGCATCGCCAGCACGATCCCGGTAACGATCTGGATCAGTAGCGCAAAACCCGCGAGGACTCCGAAATTCCAGAAATAATTGAGGTTGCGCGGGACCGGATAGCCTCCGCCCAGCGAGCCGTGGACCAGCCGCGGGATCGGCAGCCGGTCGTCGATCCAGCGCATGAACGGCGTGGTCGGTTCATAGGCCTTGGCCCAGGAAAAGCTCATGAGTCTCTCGCCCCTCAACCGATCCGAACGACCGTGTCGGAAATGAAGTCATAATCGGGCACCAGCAAATTGGTCGGCGCCGGGCCTGTGCGGATCCGCGCCGCGGTGTCATAGGCCGATCCGTGGCAGGGGCAGAAATAGCCCCCGAAGGCCCCCTTGTTCTCGCCCTCGCCGGTGCCCAGCGGGATACAGCCGAGATGGGTGCATACCCCCATCGTCACCAGCCAGTTGGGCTTGCCCGGCTTGGTCCGGTCGGCGAGCGATTCCGGGTCGCGCAACGATGCCAGGTCGACCGCATTGGCCTCGGCAATTTCCTTGGGGGTCAGGTTGCGGATGAACACCGGCTGCTTGCGCCAGCTGGTCTTGATCGCCTGTCCCGGGACGATCTTCGAAACATCGACCTCGATCGAAGCCAGGGCAAGCACGTCGGCCGACGGGCTCATCTGCGCGACCAGTGGAAGCACCACCGCGACCGCGCCGACCCCGGCAAAGCTAACCGCGGCGATATTGATGAAGTCGCGGCGGCGAACGCCGTCGTGACTCTCGGGAGCGTCTGCGGATTGTTCCAGCGTGGCCATGCTCACCCTCAGATCAACTGAACCTGTTGCGCCCGAACGGACGCGAAGACCCCGCCCCGGTTGCCCCCGCAGGCGATTGGCGCGTCTGATAGACGCCTCTCATACGCTTTGCCAAGGCAAGAATTGGCGCGGCCCGAGCGTTCCCTGCAACCCCGTTCGTCCTAAGCCAGTCAAAGGGCGTCTTCCTCCCCTCCCCGCTTGCCCTTGAGCCTCGCGCCGGCCTAACCCGCCTTGATGCGGATCGCGCTCTACCAGCCCGAAATCGCGGGCAATGTCGGATCGGTGCTCCGCCTCGGGGCGTGCCTCGGCGTGCCCGTCGACCTGATCGAGCCGATGGGGTTCGCGTGGGACGATGCTCGCGTCCGCCGCGCGGCGATGGACTATATCGACCATGTCGCGATCGTCCGACATCCGGGCTTCCCTGCTTTCCGCTCGACGATCGGCGATGAGCGGCTGATCCTGATGACCACTGGCGGCGCAACCTCGCTCTACGCCGCGAGCTTCCGCCCCGACGATGTCCTGTTGTTCGGCCGCGAAAGCGCCGGAGTCCCCGACGCGGTCGCCGCCGATTGCGACCTCGCGCTGCGCATTCCGATCACACCGCAAGTGCGCTCGCTCAACCTCGCGATTGCGGCGGCGATCGCGCTCAGCGAGGCGCTTCGCCAGACCGCGCGAATAGGCTGAGCCCTAGGAGGCCGCGACTCTCAGGGTCCGCTCGCTCTGGTCACGCCGCTCGAGCAATCGCGACAGATAATTATCGATCGCCTTCACACCGCTGGCGCTCAGTTCGACGTAAATGATACGCCCGTCTACCGCCGAAGGCTCGCGGACGATCATCCCCGCTTCGATCAGCCGATCCTGCCAGCGCATCGCGGTTGCCACCGCGTAACCGGCGGCATGGCCCAGCCCGCTCACCGTCAGCCGCTTGCCCGACGTCGACATGCAGTACAGCGCGAGCAGCATGTCCCACGCGGGCTCGGAAAACAGCTCGCGGTCGAAGAATTGGCTACGCACCCGCCGCGCTTCGAAAATCTTGAGCGCAAGGTCGCGGCAAGCGTCGCGGCTCGCTCCCGGACGCGGGCCCAGGGCATTTTCTCGGATGTTGTCTTCGAGCTTCGCAACGAGGGTTCGCAATGCAGCAACCTCGACCGGGCCAAGCGTCAGGAAATCGAACGAAGGGTCGGCCGCGGACTGGCCGAGTCGCGGAACATGATCGTTCATCCGAACGTCCTCCGCGCGCATCTGCCAGTTGCGAGCGGGCGCATATCGCCGAGGCGCCGACCGTACGAATCACGAAATGAGAAAGCCTCCACAAATCCCCCCTACTATCCAAAGACGGCAACTTGTTCGGCACGGGCAAGCTAGCACGTTCGCCCCCCCTGTCAACGCGCCTGCGCCCTGATCCAAAAGGTTCGCGACGCCCCTCGCTTGGCCCTCCCCCTCGATGGGGGAGGGTT
>JBKKAQ010000002.1:0-4352 GCA_046714555.1 Sphingomicrobium sp.
CCCGACCAGACCAGTCTGACAACTGCGGTCTTGTGCATGCTATACACAGTCGAACACAACGACCAATGCATCGTGGATTAAGCAGTTGGTTTATCTTGGTTTTTAGAGCGTGGTCTATTTCCCCCACGGCTCCACCATTATAATCCGGCTAGGATTTGGCGCCGCGCTTATGGCAACACACCGGTCGTTGCGCCGGCGAGCTCGGCCCTATCAGGGTGGCGACCCGATTGGCCGCAGCCATCAAGGCTTTTGCCGCGGTTGGACGATTTCGAGCGATATACTTTCCCCCCTGCGCTGTGCGAAGGTGAGTGCAATTAGGCTGCCCCGAACGAGGGCGCACTAGGAGGGGAAGTGGCAGTGGCGTCCGTGGCTTTGGAAAAACCGACTGTTTACGCGCGTTACATCGTCGGCCTGATGCTTCTGGTCTCGATCATTGCCTATTCCGACCGCTTGATCCTCGGCTTCCTGATCGATCCGATCAAGGCAGATTTGGGACTGACCGACACTCAGGCGGGACTGCTCACCGGGCTTGCCTTCTCGCTCTTCTACGCGGTCATGGGAATTCCACTCGGGCGCGCGGTCGATCTCTACCCCCGCAACGCGGTCCTCGCCGGCTGCATCGCCGTCTGGTCGCTGTGCACTGCGCTTTGCGGACTGGCGACCAGCGTGCTTTCGCTGTTCATCGCACGCTGCGGGATCGGCGCTGGCGAAGCGGCGATGAACCCCTCGGCGATCTCGCTGATCGGGGATCATTATCCGCGCTCGCGGGTCGTCGGGGCGCTCGCGATCTACAGCATGGGGATCGTCGCGGGCGGCGGGCTTGCGATCATCCTCGGCGGCCAGCTGGTCGCTTATCTGACCTCGCTCGGCCGGATCGACATCGCCGGTTTCACCAATGTTCCGGCGTGGCGCATCGTGTTCATCGCGATGGGCGTTCCCGGATTGGTCGCCGCTTTATTGGTGTTGGTGACCGTCAAGGAAAGAACGCGAACCTATCGCCGGTCCGAGGAAGTCCGTGCGAGTTCGGAAACGACTCGCGACGTATTCGACTATTTCAAAGATAATTGGCGCGTCTTTACCATGCTCTATGGCGGCCTGATTGCTTACGGATTCTACAATTTTTCGGTGTTGAGCTGGTATCCGGCGATGTTCGGGCGAAGTTTCGGCGCGACTCCCGGCGAAATATCGATCGGCTATGGCGTCGCCTATCTTGTGAGTGGCCTCGCCGGGGCGCTCGCCTCGGCTCCCGCGGTTCGGTACTTCCAGCGCAAGGGCGATCTCGACGGGCCGGCGAGGGTTATGCTGCTGACCTCGATCCTCGCGCTCGTTCCTGCGGTCGCGGGGCCGCTGATGCCTCGGTTCGAGCTGACCATCGCCTGTTTTCTGGTGACCATGTTCATGACCGCTGTTCAAAACAGCATGGCCTTTACCTCGTTCGTCCTGATTGCGCCTCCGAACAGACGCGGAATTGTCGTGGCAACCTATGTCATGGGGATGAACCTTACCGGCGGCTCGTTCGCCGGTGTATTCGTCGGGCTCCTGTCGGACAATGTGTTCGGCCCCGAACATCTCGCCAAGGCGATCGCCACGGTGGCGGCGGTTTCTCTTCCAATCTCGATCCTCTGCTTCGTCGGGCTGCGCAGGCCCTATCATGCGGCGGCGAAGGTCGAAGAGGCCCGGCTCGAGGAGCAATCAGTCGTATTGCAGGGGAACGCCGCGCTCTAGCCGGCGATCGGCTGCTTAACCGCCGGAGGCACCGCAGTCTCCGATATGACGGCTTCGGGGCGGCGATGCGCCTCCGCATATTGGCGCTCGCGCTCGCTCAGCACCTGCGCCTGCATATAGGCGCCCAGTTCGCGCGCTCGGGCAACGATCGCCGCATTCAGCGGCCGTCGCTGACGATCGAACAAAGTCAACGCCTCGCTTACTCTACCCTGGGTCTTGGCCAATACCTGGGCGAGGCAATCCGCGTCGGCGGCGGCCTTGGTCACCCCTGCGCCGACATGCGGGCGAGCGACGAACGCCGCATCGCCGATGATCGCGATCCGGGGTCTCGGGCACATCGTCGGCACTTCGAGGTCGAGGATCGCCTGGAGGAACGGCTCTTCGGTCTTTCGAACCACCTCTGCGAACGGCGGCGCGAGCAGCCGCTCGGCATCGCTGCGCATCGCGTTCATCACTGCAGGCCGGATCCCGTTGGGCGGAATCGACAAGCTGTGCAGCTTTCCGTCGATGTCGGTCAGCAATTCGCGCAAATGGTCAGGCGCTGCAGGCCGGTACCAGACGAAATTGAAGCGGCGGCGCCCGGTCTCCTCCTCGCCCGGCGCCAACACCGGATATCCGACCATCTGCTCGCCTGCCGGAAGGCAAAAGGCAAAACGGTTGCAGATCGCCTCGCGGGTCTGCGGCGACAGCGCATTTTCCTCGACCAGCCCGCGCCAAGCGACATAACCGGCATAGGAGGGCTCGACTTGCGGCAAAAACTGGCTGCGGACTGTCGAGAACAGCCCGTCGGCGGCGACCAGCAGCTTGGCCGACACCGTCCGCCCATCGGCGAACAGCGCGCTCACCGCCTCGCCTTGTTCATCGACCCGCGCAAATGTCGCGCCACCGTGAAGAGCTTCAGGCGGGATCGCCGCCTTGAGCAGGCCGTAGAGACGTCCCCAGCTTGCCAGTTCCTGGGGCAGGTCGATTTCGTTGATGATCTCGCCCGAGCGGTCGAGGATTCGCCGCCCCGGGATTGTAACCCCCAGCTCGCCCGGCTCGATCCTTATCCCGGCGCGGGCAAGGATCGTGAAAAGCTCGGGGTGGGTCACGATTCCAGCGCCGCGACTTTCGAGGTCCGCCGTCGAGCGCTCGAACACATGCGCGTCAAAGCCTGCGCGTCTCAGCGATATCGCCGCCAGAAGTCCGGCGAGCGATCCACCGATCACCACCGCATCCAGGGGGCTAGGCGAGGCGCTCATGCCCAATTCCGTTCGGGCGCTCGGTTTGGTGCGCAATGCGCTCGCGCTTCACCCAGCCTCATCAGATATTTGCGCGTCGGGCTTCCGTGGCTGCCTTCGCGGGCAAGGCGAGCGGAGAATTGGCGCTGTCGAGGAACTCCACCGTGATGAACACCAGCCTTGTGTCGCCGATATTGGTCAGATCATGCATCATCGACTCGTCTGCCGAATATGTCAGATGTTCGATGTCTCCCTCGCGATATTCGACTTCGCGCTCCTGTCCGTCGCCGTAGCGCGCATAGCCCCGGCCCGGTGTCACCGCGGTCCAGAAATAATCGAGCACATGGGTATGGAATCCGATCCGCTCGCCGGGCTCGAGCGCGATCGTCCACACCCGCACGCGATCGGTTTCGGAAAGAAGCTTGGTGCCGACACAGCCGTTGACCATTCCCGCCTTACGCTCCTTGGCAAGATCGACCGGCATTCCCGGCGAAGGGTTCATGGTGCTCGTCGTCATCAACCTGGCCTTCCTTCAGCAGTTCATCGTAACCAGCTCCCCCTACGCCCGTCGTCGAGCCACCGCTCAATCACGTAGCCGTATTCGAACAATCTTGGGGGTCGAGGCGGGGAGTGAAGCATAGGTCGTCCACACGTCGCCGTTGCGCGGGTCGACGGCGATGTGGCGCATGAAGCCGGGCACGGTCGGGAGCGGGATCGTGTCGATCTTGCCGCTGCGCGGGTCGAAGCGAATGACCGTCGATGCGAGCGATCCCGTGACCCACACCACTCCGCTGCGCGGGTCGACCTCGGAATCGTACAGGCCGATCGTGCCGCCGCCAAGCTTGTGCCTGGTAAAGCGGTTGGTCCGCGGGTCGAAGCCGGTCAAATGCCCGGTGGTCCATTCCGGAATCCAGATCGTCCCGTCGACGCCGAGCGCCAGCCGCCGCGGTGCGCTATTCTTTTCGGGCATTGGAAAGACTTGCGACTTGCCCGTCTTGGGATCCAGCCTGAACAAGGTGTTGGCGGCGAGCTGGCTGCCCCACAATATGTCCTGGCGGTCGATCTGCAGTCCGTAAGGCAGCGGATCGCCTTCCTTGTCCGGTATTTGCGGAGCGTCGATGACAAATTCGGTCAGCTTGCCGTTGGTTGGATCGACCCTCCCGACGCGCTCCGGCTTGCCAAAATAATCGTTGACCCAAGGCGAGCCCGTGCTGTCCAGCTCGACGTCATGGGCGTACATCCCCACCGGGAAAGTCTCATACTTGCCGGTATTAATATCGAGCTTGACCAGCGATTTGGTCTCGCCCAACACGATCCACAGCTTGCCGTCAGGCGCGAACTTTAGCGCCCGGACATCGCCACCCTTTTTACCACCGTTGACCGGGAACGCCTTTGTTGCCGCGGTTT
>JBKKAQ010000003.1:0-5804 GCA_046714555.1 Sphingomicrobium sp.
AACCTTCATCACCGCATAAGCGTCCCGGGGGGTATGCCGCCGTCCCCGCACTGGGGCGCGGACGGCGGTTCTATTATACGCAAGGTCCGCGCTTCACCGACCAAACAAACCAATTCGGGAACGCAACGGCCTCTCCCGCGCTATATCCCTGAGCCAAGCACCAAGGGACCGGCCATGATGAACTTCACCTCCGACCAATGGGTGATCGTCGCGCTGATCTTCGTCCTCGGCCTGCTCGTCGGGGGCTTCCTGTTCTCGGGCGGCGGGCGCAAGTGGAAAACCCGCTATCGCGAGGAAACTACCCGCCGCGAAGCGCTCGAGAGCGAGCATAAGGATCGCGTTGCGCAATGGGAGCTGCGCGAAAAGGAATGGCGCGAACAGGACAGCCTGCGCGCCGCGGCGATCCGCAACCCCGCCACCGATCCCCCGGTCGACCGTCCGGCCGACCGCCCGATCAGCCCGCGCGACGACCGCGGCCCTCTCTAGCCCTCGATCTTCGAAAAATCCGCGACCCGGTGAACCGCGTCGCGGAACCGAGCGAGCAAGGCCAGCCGCCGCGCCCGAACCGCAGGATCGGGATCATTGACCGTCACCTTGTCGAAAAACAGATCGATCGGCCCGCGAAGCGAAGCCAGCGCCGCCATCGCCCCGGTAAAATCTTCCTTATCGATGACGGCCGTCGCCTTGGGCTCAGCCGCGTCAAGCGCTTCAACCAGCGCCACTTCCTCGACCGGCCATCCCTCTCCTCTCGAGGGAGAGGGAGACTCGCCACCAGCGAGCGTGGTGAAGGCCCCCTCCTTCTTCAAAATATTCGCCGCCCTTTTATACCCCGCAAGCAAATCCGCCCCTTCGCCAGTCTCGACAAACGCCTGCAACGCCTTCACCCGCGCGAGCAGCCGAACCAGATCATCCTCCCCGCCAAGCGCGAACACCGCATCGATCAAATCATGCCGAGCCCCAGCCTCGCGCTGCTGCACCTTGAGCCGGTCGGCGAAGAAATCGAGCAACGCAAAGCTATTCTGATCATGCTCGCCCAAAAACCCGGCTCTCTTCTGAATACCTTGAACAAAAGCCCCGCCAAAGATCGTCGATCCTCCCCCGAGTTCCTTAATCCGCTTACTTGCCTGTTTTATCTTAGCATTCCGTGCGGAGGCTATGCTTTGCGCCACGGGCTCCCACAGCGTGTCAAAAAGTGTCGCTAATTCAATACGTACCTGGTTCGAAAGAATCAGCTGAATGGCGGCGAGCGTCGCTCTCCTAAGCGCAAATGGGTCTTTCGAGCCGGTTGGACGCTCGTTGACAAGGTAGAAGGCGGCAAGACTATCCAGCTTATCCGCCAAGCTCACCGCCACCGTCACGGGAGCGGTCGGCACCTCGTCGCCCTGCCCAACCGGCTTGTAATGGTCGCGGATGGCGTCGGCGACTTCGCTCGGCTCGCCCTGCGCGGCGGCGAGGTAACCGCCGATCACCCCCTGCAGTTCGGGAAATTCGCCGACCATCCCGCTGACCAGGTCGGCCTTGCACAACTCGGCAGCTCGGCGGGCATCGGCCGGTGAGCAACCCGTGACGATCTTTTTGGTGACCAGCCATTCGGCCAGTTTCGCTACCCGTTCGACCTTGTCGGCAATTGTTCCCAATTTCTCGTGAAAGACGATCCCGCTCAGCTTCTTCGCCTGCTCCTCGAGCGGCACCTTCAAATCCTGCTGCCAGAAGAAGCGCGCGTCGCTCAACCGGGCCGCGAGCACCCGCCGATTGCCCTCGACGATCGCCGCACCGCCGTCATTGGCGGCGATGTTGGCGGTGCACAGGAACGCCGGTGCAAGCTTGCCCTCGCCGTCGGTGCAGGCGAAATATTTCTGGTTGGTGCGCATCGTCAGGACGATCACCTCGCGCGGGACGTCGAGAAAATCCGCGTCGAACCGCCCGAGCAAGGGCACCGGCCATTCGGTCAGCCCGGCATTCTCGACCACCAGCGCCTCATCCTCGATCAGCGTAAGCCCCGCCGCGGCCGCCGCCTCGCGCGCCCCTTCGCGGATCAGCGCCTCGCGCTCGCGATGATCGACGATGACGTGGCAGGCGCGTAATTTCTCGACATAATCGCCCACGCCGCCGATCGTGATCGGTCCGGGATGATGGAAGCGATGCCCGAGCGTGGTCGCTCCGCTTTTGACCCCCTCGATTGCCACCGCGACGATCTCGTCGCCAAGCAAGGCGAGCACCGAATGCAGCGGCCGCACCCAGCGAAGCGAGGCCGTGCTCGCCGACGCCTCGCCCCAGCGCATCGACTTGGGCCAGGGGAAATTGCCGACAATTCCCTCGACCGCCGCGCCGAGCAGTTCGGCGCTCCCCCGCCCCGGCCGCTCAACCCGAGCGAACCAGATTCCGTCGCGCTCGGCGAGCTGCTCCCGGTTCAACCCGGTCTTGCGCAAAAACCCCTCGAGCGCTTGGCGCGGCGCCGACACCCGCGGCCCCTTGACCTCCTCGGCCACCGCCTCGGTCGCCAGCGGAAGATCGCGAGCGATCAGCGCCAGCCGCCGCGGGGTCGAATATGTCTCGACCGGACCAAATCGAAGCCCCGCCTTGGCCAGTTCCTCGCCGAACAGCCGCTCGAGATCGCCCCGCGCCCGCGCCTGCATCCGCGCCGGAATCTCCTCGCACAAAAGCTCAAGCAGGAAGTCGGCGGTCATGGTTCCTCCCCGGCACGGGGAGGGGGACCGTCCGAGTACGCCATGCCGGGGGCATGGCGGCGCAGGGCGGCCGCAGGCTGGTGGAAGGGGTCAGCCGCGAGCGCAACAATCCGTTCGATCACGCCTCATACCCCTTGTGCGCCATCCACGCCCCGCACGCGCCCTTCGCCAGGTCGCGCACCCGGCCGATATAGGCCTGCCGCTCGGCGACCGAGATCACTCCGCGCGCCTGCAGCGTGTTGAACAAATGGCTCGCCTTGATCGCCTGCTCGTACGCCGCGATCGGCACTCCCGCGGCCAGGCTGTTGTCGGCTTCCGCCGCGGCCATTTTGAACGCTTCGAACAAGGCTGCGGTGTCGGCGACCTCGAAATTCCATTTCGACATCTGCCGCTCATTGTCGAGGAACACTTCGCCGTAGCTCACGCCCTCATCGTTGAACTTCAGGTCGAAGACATTGTCCTTGCCCTGGATGTACATCGCCAATCGCTCGAGCCCGTAAGTCAGCTCGCCCGCGACCGGTTTGCAATCATACCCCCCGACCTGCTGGAAATAGGTGAATTGGGTGACTTCCATCCCGTCGCACCACACTTCCCAGCCAAGCCCCCAGGCGCCCAGTGTCGGGCTTTCCCAATCGTCCTCGACGAAGCGGATATCGTGCTTCAACGGGTCGATCCCGATCTCGCTCAGGCTCCCGAGATACAGGTCCTGCAAGTCCTGAGGGCTCGGTTTCAGCATCACCTGATATTGGTAATAATGCCCCAGCCGGTTGGGGTTCTCGCCATATCGGCCGTCGGTCGGGCGGCGGCAGGGCTGGACATAAGCGCATTTCCACGGGTCGGTGCCGAGCGCCCGCAGCACCTTCGCCGGATGAAAAGTCCCCGCCCCCATTTCCATGTCATAGGGCTGGAGGATGACGCAGCCGCGCTCCCCCCAATATCGGTGAAGCGTCAAGATCAGGTCCTGGAAGCTCAAGGCCAAGGCGCCTCGTCCCTTCGTTCGAGATTTACCGATGCGGAGCGCGGCTTTGGCGCAACCGAAACCCGGCGGCAAGTGGACCCGGGCGGGTCGGCTCCCTACATCAGGCCCCCGACGACATGTGATGAAGGTGAAACGGATGCGGATGATCAACTGGCTGCGGCGCTCGATTTCCGCGATCGGGCTCGCCGTCCTCGCGGGCTGCGCGACCGCTCCCGCGCTCGATGCGGCTCCCCGCGGCGCACGCCCGGCGATGTGGAAAGTGTCCGACGCCGACACCACCATCTATCTGTTCGGGACGATCCATCTGCTCCCCCCCAACACCGCCTGGCGCACTCCCGTGCTCGACCAGGCGCTCGCGCGCTCCGACGGGCTGGTGGTCGAAACCATGCTCGACGAAAGCGATCCGCGCGCCTTGCTCGCCGAACTGACCCGAGTCGGGCTTCGCGACGGGCTCCCGCCGATCCTCGACCGGGTCTCCCCCGCCAAGCGCCCGTCGCTTGCCGCGGCGATCACCAAGACCGGAATTCCGCTCGCCATGTTCAACCGCATGGAAAGCTGGGCGGCGGCGTTCACTTTGCTCGGCGCCCAGTTCCGCACCCTCGGGCTGAGTGGGGGCGAGGGGGTCGAGAGCAGCCTGCGCAAGACTTTCGCTTCGGCCGGAAAGCCGGTCGGCCAGCTCGAAACCAATGCGCAGCAATTGGGGATGTTCGACCAATTGTCCGAGCCTGCCCAGCGGGTCCTGCTCGAAAGCTCGATCGACCAGCCCGGCGGCGCGAAAATCCAGTTCGACCAGATGCTCAATTCCTGGACGAGCGGCGACGTCTCGGGGATCGCCCGAAGCTTCAACGACCAGATGGGGACCTCGCCCGAACTGCTCGAAACCTTGCTCGCTCGCCGCAACGCCAGTTGGGCAAGCTGGGTCGAGCAGCGCCTCGCCAGCCCGGGAACGGTGATGCTCGCGGTCGGCGCGGGGCATCTCGCCGGGAACCAGTCGCTCCAGCGCCATCTGGCCCGGAGAGGCGTTCGCTCCGACCGAATCCAGTAACCTTTCGCGCCCCTCCCTCCGCTTGCCTATCCCGGCCACTTTGCCTATAGGCGCGCGCTTGCCCGACCCATGGTCATCCCTGGAGGCGTGGGGGGCGTAACAAGCTGAAGGAACAAGCGAATGAGCGAACAGCTGACGCTGCCCGCTGAGACGCGCGAGCGGGCTGGCAAGGGAGCCTCCCGCGCACTGCGTCGCGATGGCCGGGTGCCCTGCGTGATCTATGGCGACAAGAAGGAACCGCTGGCGTTCCATGTCGAGGAAAAACTGCTGACCAAGATGCTCTCGACCGGGCATTTCATGAACAGCGTGATCATGGTCGATATCAAGGGGACGGCCAATCGGACGCTGCCCAAGGATGTCCAGTTTCATCCGGTGTCGAGCCGCCCGATCCACGTCGATTTCCTGCGCATCGGCGAGCATAGCCAGGTCCACGTCAACGTGCCGGTCCGCTTCGTCGATGAGGAAGAATCGCCCGGCATCAAGCGCGGCGGCGTTCTCAACATCGTCCGCCACGACCTCGAGCTGATCTGCGACGCGTCCGAAATCCCCGAAGAGATCGCGATCTCGCTCGCCGGGATGGACATCGGCGAGTCGATCCACATTTCGGCGGTCAGCCTGCCGGCGGGCTCGAAATCGGCGATCGACGACCGCGACTTTACCGTCGCGACGATCGTCGCTCCGTCGGCGATGAAGTCCGAGGAAGGCGACACCGCGACCGAGGCAAGTGACGT
Organism: Sphingomicrobium sp.; assembly: GCA_046714555.1. GTDB lineage: Bacteria > Pseudomonadota > Alphaproteobacteria > Sphingomonadales > Sphingomonadaceae > Sphingomicrobium. The sequence continues at coordinate 5,443 of JBKKAQ010000003.1, forward strand.
CCCGACCGTCGGCGAGGACGGCGAGCAAGCCGAAGGTGAGACTCCCCCGGCCGAGAGTGACGAGAAGACGTCCAATTAACTTTGTCATTCCCGCGAAAGCGGGAATCCAGCTTCTCCTTTTTTTAGGATAGAAGCTGGATTCCCGCCTACGCGGGAACGACATGTTTGGTTTCATTCACCGCTTGGGGGCTGGGGCGCGAATGCAGATCTGGGCGGGCCTCGGCAATCCCGGCGCGCAATATGCGCTCCACCGGCACAATGTCGGCTTCATCGCCATCGACGCGATCGCCGAGGTTCATCGCTTTCCCGCGCCGCGAAAGGCGTTCCGTAGCCTGGTCAGCGAGGGCCGCGTCGGCCACCAC
>JBKKAQ010000004.1:0-13121 GCA_046714555.1 Sphingomicrobium sp.
GGCTGGGAGCGCGCGTCCGCGCATTGTTCAGCGACAAAAAGGGTCCATGGGGTTCGAGCGGTGGCGGTGAGCCCCCGCGCGGTGGCGGCAAGGACGGCGGCGGTGGTAGTGGCGGGCCGTGGTACGAGCCGCCACGTCGGCGGCGGCCGGATAGTCCGACCTTCGGCAATGTCACCTCGCTCGACGATTTCCTGCGCAAGGGGCGCGCCAGGTTCGGCGGCAATGGCGGGGGCGGGCTGCCCTCGGCGCCCGACCGCTCGTTTTTCATCTGGGGGATCGCCGGGCTCGTCATCCTGTGGCTGTTGTTCACTACGATGCACCTTGTCGCCCCCGAAGAGCGCGGGGTGGTGACTCGCCTCGGTCGCTACAGCCACACGCTCGGCCCCGGGGTCGGGCTGACCCTTCCCGCGCCAATCGACCGGGTTCAGAAGATCGATGTCGAGAATATCCGGACGATCGACCTCGGATCGGCCGATGCCGAAACGCTGATGCTCACCGGCGACCAGAATATTATCGACATCGCATATTCGGTGCGCTGGAACATTCGTGACCCCGAGCTTTACATGTTCGAGCTTGCCCAGCCCGATGAGACCATCCGCGAAGTCGGCGAGAGTGCGATGCGCGCGGTGATCAGCGGGGTCAGCCTCAACGATGCCATCGGCGAAAAGCGCGGAGCGATCGAGGCGCAAGTTTCGGAAACGATGCAGAAGGTCCTCGACAGTTACAAGGCAGGCGTGTTGATCCAGGGCGTGGCGATCAAGCAGGCCGATCCCCCCGCAGCGGTCAACGACGCGTTCAAGGAAGTCACCGCGGCGCAGCAGCAGGCCCAATCCTATGTCAATGACGCGCGTGCCTATGCGCTTCAGCTGACCGCCAAGGCGCAGGGCGACGCGACATCGTTCGACAAGGTCTATGAGCAATATCGGCTCGCCCCCGAGGTGACCCGCCGCCGAATGTATTACGAAACGATGGAACGCGTCCTCGCGGGGGTCGACAAGACGATTGTCGAGGCTCCCGGGGTGACCCCCTATCTGGCGCTTCCCGAAGTCAGGCGCCGCGCCCAGGCGGAGCAGGCCCGATGACCGACTTCATCCGCCGCCGGCCGATGCTCAGCGCATTTCTCGCCTTCGCGCTTCTGTTGACCCTGCTGAGCAGCGTCGCCATCGTCCCCGAGACTCGCCAGGGGATCGTCGTCCGCTTCGGCAAACCCGCGCGGATCCTCAACCGTTATGACGCGGCGCGGCCGTTCGGGAGCGCCGGCGCGGGGCTAGCGGCACGAATTCCGTTCGCCGAAAGTTTTGTGTGGATCGACAAGCGCGTTCTCGCGGTCGACATGGAGCGCCAGCAGGTGCTCAGCACCGATCAGCTGCGGCTCGAGGTCGACGCCTTCGCCCGCTACCGGATCGTCGATCCGCTGCGCATGTATATCCGCGCCCGAAGCTCGGACCGGGTGAGCGACGCGCTTCGTCCGATCCTCGGGTCGGAGCTCCGCAACGAGCTTGGCAAGCGCAGCTTCGTTTCGCTGCTCAGCCCCGAACGGCGCGGAGTGATGGAAAATGTTCGCCGCGGGCTCGACCGTGTCGCTCGGCAATATGGCGCCGAGATTATCGACGTCCGGATCAAGAAGGCCGATCTGCCCGACGGCACCCCGCTCCAGTCGGCCTATGACCGGATGCGCACCGCGCGGACCCAGGAGGCACGCTCGATCAGGGCGCAGGGGGCGAAGCAGGCCCAGATCATTCGCGCCGAAGCCGATGCCGAAGCCTCGCGAACCTATGCCGCGAGCTTCGGCAAGGACGCCGATTTTTACGAATTCTACCGGGCGATGCAGTCGTACCAGACGACCTTCATCGGCGATGGCGCCGAAAAGCCCGCGCCGACGACGATCATCATGTCGCCCCAAAACGAATATCTCAAGGAATTTTCGGGTCGAGGGCGGTAGGATATTCAATCCGCGTTCATCCGCCCAACCTAGCGTCGCGGCGCAACGCCAGTTTAGATGAGGATCAGGAATGAGTTTGACGAAGGAGTCTTCGATCGTGCGCTACGCCTATGGGGTCACCGCGGCCCTGCTGTTGGGGGGGACCGCTTTTTCGGTCGCAACCGCGCCGCTCGGCGCGCAGGTCGCGCAAAACTCGCCCGCCGTTCTCGCGCCGGCGCCCGGCGCACCGCTGAGTTTCGCTGATCTTGCGGCTCGGCTTCAGCCCGCGGTTGTTAACATCTCGACCAAGCAACGTGTACCGGTGCGCGCCCAGAACGACCCGTTCGAGGAGTTCTTCCGCCGCTTCGGCGGTCCGGGCGGACAGTCGCCACCCCCCGGCGGCGGCCGTGGCGGCGGGGTGGGGCCGCAGACCCGCGAAGCCGGCTCGCTCGGATCGGGCTTCATCATTTCTCCCGATGGCTATGTCGTCACTAACAATCATCTGATCCAGGGCGCGGGCGGGCTTGGAACGACGGTCGACAGCGTCACCGTGATCCTCACCGACCGCAAGGAATATCCGGCGCGGATCATCGGCCGCGACCAGGCATCGGACCTTGCCCTGCTCAAGATCGAGGGAAGCAATCTGCCGTTCGTCAATTTCGGCGATTCGACCCGCACCCGGGTCGGCGACTGGGTCATCGCGATCGGCAATCCCTATGGGCTGGGCGGGACCGTGACCGCTGGAATCGTCTCGGCGCTCCACCGCGGGATCACCGGGGTCGGTGCCTATGACCGTTACATCCAGACCGACGCGTCGATCAACATGGGCAATTCGGGAGGGCCGATGTTCGACCTCAACGGCAATGTCATCGGGGTCAATTCGGCGCTGATCTCGCCGACCGGCGCAAGCGTCGGGATCGGGCTCGCGATTCCCGCCGAGCTCGCCAAGCCGGTGATCGATTCGCTCCGCCGCGGCCAGCGTCCGCAACGTGGCTATCTCGGCGTCGGCCTCCAGCCGCTCGATGAGAATATCGCCTCGTCTCTGGGGCTGCCCAAGGACAGCGGCGAGATCGTCCGTACGGTCCAGCCCGGCGATCCCGCGGCGCGCGCCGGAATCCAGCAGGGCGACGTGATCGTCAAGGTCAACAACCAACCGGTCACCCCCGACCAGACGGTATCCTACCTGATCGCCAACACCAGCGTCGGGACGCGGGTCCCGGTCGAGCTGATCCGCGATGGAAAGCGCCAGAGCGTGACCGTGGTCGTCGGCCAGCGCCCGACCGAAGAACAGCTTGCCGCGATCACCGCCGCCGATAATGGCGAAGGCCTTGCCGACGATGGCGCGCCGCCGGTCGCGGGAAGCCAGGCGATCGGGCTTTCGCTCCAGATGCTCACACCGCCAATCGCCCGAGCGACCAACTTGCCGGCGGACGCTCGCGGAGTGATCATCAGCGCGGTCGACCCGTCGAGCGATGCCGCCGCCAAGGGGCTTCAGCGCGGTGATCTGATCATTTCGGTCAACCGGGTCGCGGTGACGACCCCCGCGGCGGTGCTTGCCGCGGTCGAAAGCGCTCGCCGCGCCGGACGTACCAGCGTTCTGATGCTGGTCAAGCGCGGCACCGGCCCCGAAGCCTTTTTCGGGATCGATATCGGCGCCCGCTAGCACGCGCTTGTTGCATCCCCTGCTTATCGCCTAGGCATTGCCCGGGATCGAATAAGCAGGGGACGCGACACCATGGCCAGCCAGCCGCAAAGTGGAATCACCATCGGCACCGGTGGTGGCCAGGCGCAAATCCTCGAGCTCAAGCGCGCCAACCGCCACGGGCTGATCGCGGGCGCGACCGGCACCGGCAAGACCGTCACTCTCCAAGGGATTGTCGAAGGCATGTCGGCGGCCGGAGTCCCGACCTTCGTCGCCGACGTCAAGGGCGACCTCGCCGGGCTCGCGATGCCCGGCAATGCCGAATCCAAAACCCACGCCGCCTTCGCCGCCCGCGCCGCCGAGATCGGCTATTCGGACTGGCGCTATCGCGACAACCCGGTTCAGCTGTGGGATTTGTTCGGCGAGCAGGGACACCCCGTGCGGACCAGCGTCAGCGAAATGGGGCCGCTGCTTTTGGCGCGCTTGCTCAACCTCAACGAGGTCCAGGAAGGCGTGCTGGCGATTGCCTTCCACGTCGCCGACAAGGACGGGCTGTTGCTGCTCGACCTCGACGATCTCCAGGCGATGCTGGTCGCATGCGGCGAGCGCGCCGACGAGCTGACCCTGACCTATGGCAATGTCTCCAAGCCCTCGGTCGGAGCGATCCAGCGCTCGCTGCTCCAGCTTCGCGACCAGGGCGGGGACCATTTCTTCGGCGAGCCCGCGCTCGATCTCGAGGATTTCCTCAAGCTCGACGAAAATGGCCGCGGGATCGTCAACATGCTCGCCGCCGACCGGCTGATGGCCAACCCGCGGCTCTATTCGACATTCCTGCTGTGGCTGCTGAGCGAATTGTTCGAATTGCTTCCCGAGGTCGGCGATGTCGACAAGCCCAAGCTCGCCTTCTTCTTCGACGAGGCGCATTTATTGTTCGACGACGCCCCGCCGGCATTGCTCGAAAAGGTCGAGCAGGTCGTCCGGCTGATCCGGTCGAAGGGGGTCGGGGTCTATTTCATCACCCAGAACCCGATCGACATTCCCGACAAGGTCGCGGGCCAGCTCGGCAATCGGGTCCAGCACGCGCTTCGAGCCTTCACCCCGCGCGACCAGGCCGCGGTGAGGTCGGCCGCCGAGACCTTCCGCCAGAACCCCGCGATCGACGTCGCCACCGCGATCACCGAATTGAAGGTCGGCGAGGCTCTGGTTTCGCTGCTCCAGCTCGACGGAGCGCCAAGCCCGGTCGAACGGACCTTGATCAAGCCACCTTCGTCGCGGGTCGGTCCGCTGTCGCCGCAGGAGCGCTCGGTGATGATTTCGACCGATGCGATCGGGAGCAAATATGACGTCCTGATCGATCGCGATTCGGCCGCGGAGATATTGGCCGCCAAGGTCGGGGAGGCAGCCGCAGCCGCCGCAGCGGCCAAGGCCGAGACCGAAGCCGAGCGCGCCGCCGCGCAACAAGCCAAGCTTAACGCCGCCGCGGCCAAGGAGCAGGCGCGGACCAGGCTGGCCGCCGAGCGCGAGGCCGAACGGCAGCGCAGCGCCGAGGCCCGCGAAGAGGCGCGGCGCGCGCGCGAGGCGGCCAAGCCGTCGATGGCCGACAAGATGCTCCAGTCCGCCGGGCGCTCGGTGGCCAGCTCGGTCGGTCGCCAATTGGGCAACCAGCTTCTTCGTGGAATCCTGGGCGGGCTGTTCAAGGGGCGCTAGGCCGCTTCGCAACCTTCACCAGACGAGAGGCCGGCGACAATGGCGACCATTCCGACAAGTTCCTCCGCTTTAGCGGACCTGCGCGAGCTGACGATTCGCGGGATCATCCTCGGCGCGCTGTTGACCCTGCTGTTCACCGCCGCCAACGTCTATCTCGGGCTCAAGATCGGGATCACCTTCGCCACGTCGATCCCGGCGGCGGTGATCTCGATGGCGGTGCTCCGCTTTTTCCGCGGAGCGACCATACAGGAAAATAATATCGTCCAGACCATCGCCTCGGCGGCGGGGACGCTGTCGGCGATCATCTTCGTTCTTCCGGGGCTGGTGATGATCGGCTGGTGGACCGGCTTTCCCTATTGGCTGTCGGTCGCGGTGATCGCCCTGGGAGGGATCCTCGGGGTGATGTATTCGGTCCCGCTTCGCCGCGCTTTGGTGACGGGCTCGGACCTGCCCTATCCCGAGGGGGTCGCCGCCGCCGAAGTGCTCAAGGTCGGCGCCGGGGTCGGCGGGGCCGAGGAGAATCGCAGGGGGCTTGCCGCGATCGTGTTGAGCTCGATCGTCTCGGCGGGCTTCGCGATCCTCGCCCAGACCCGTCTCGTCGCCGCCGAAGCCGCAACCAGCTTCCGCGTCGGGGCGGGGGCGACGACGGTTTCGGCGAGCCTGTCGATGGCGCTGATCGGAGTCGGCCATCTGGTCGGAATGGCGGTCGGGATCGCGATGCTGGTGGGAATGCTGGTGAGTTGGGGTATCCTCGTGCCGTGGCTGACCGCGGCCGGACTGGCGGCCGCGCCCGACCTAGCCGATCTCGTCAGCACGACATTCAGAAGCGAGGTGCGATTCATCGGCGCCGGGACGATCGGAGTCGCGGCGATCTGGACCCTGGTCAAGATCCTCGGCCCGATCATCAGCGGAATTCGCTCGGCGATCGAGGCCTCGCGGGCGCGCCGCGCCGACGGCAACGCCTCGCTCGCCATGACCGACCGCGACCTGCCGATCGGGATCGTCGGCGGGACGATCCTCGTCTCGATGCTCCCGATCGGGCTGCTGCTCGGCATTTTCGCGCAAAGCGGCCCGATCGCCGCCAATCCGCTTCCGACGATCCTTGTCACCATCGCCTATATCCTCGTCTCCGGGATCGTCATCGCCGCGGTGTGCGGCTACATGGCGGGGCTGATCGGAGCGTCGAACAGCCCGATCTCGGGGGTCGGAATTCTCGCCGTCCTCGGCATTTCGCTGATCCTCGCCGCGCTTTACGGAAAGACCGATGCGGCCTCGTCGCAGGCGCTGGTCGCCTTCGCCTTGTTCGTCACCGCGATCATCTTCGGGGTGGCGACGATTTCGAACGACAATCTCCAGGACTTGAAGACCGGCCAATTGGTCGGTGCGACCCCGTGGCGGCAGCAGGTCGCACTGGTGCTCGGCGTGCTGTTCGGAGCGGTGGTGATCCCGCCGATCCTCGACCTGCTCAACGGGGCGTTCGGATTCCAGGGCGCTCCGGGGGCGGGGCCGAATGCGCTCGCGGCACCGCAGGCGGCGCTGATCTCGGCGATCGCTCAAGGAGTGCTCGGCGGCAGTCTCGACTGGAATTTGATCGGGCTCGGCGCGGGGATCGGGGTCGCGGTGGTGATCGTCGACGAAGTCTTGCGCCGCGGCGGCCGCTACAGCCTGCCCCCCCTTGCGGTCGGAATGGGAATTTATCTGCCGATGTCGCTGACCGTGCTGATCCCCTTGGGCGCTCTGATCGGCTGGCTCTACAACCGCTGGGCCGAACGTTCGGCCAATCCCGAATTCGCCGAGCGGCTGGGGGTGCTGATGGCGACCGGGCTGATCGTCGGCGAAAGCCTGTTCGGGGTCGCCTTCGCGGCCATCGTCGTAGCGAGCGACAATGATGCGCCGTTCGCGCTGACCGAGGAATATGCGCTTGCCGTCCCGCTCGGGTTAATTGCCTTCGCGGCGGCCATTGCGTTCCTTTACATCAAGACCCGCAAGGAAGCCGGCTCAGCCCCGGCCGCGGTAGGAGGGGACCCCCTGATCGGGTAGCCATAGGCCTTCGGGCGGGGCCGCCGACTGCCAGAAGACGTCGATCGGGATTCCGCCGCGCGGATACCAATATCCGCCGATGCGGAGCCAAGTCGGGCGCATTTCCTCGACCAGCCGCTGGCCGATCCCGACGGTGACGTCCTCGTGAAAGCCTTTATGGTTGCGGAACGACCCGAGGAACAGCTTCAACGACTTGGATTCGACGATCGTCTCGGCCGGCGCATAGTCGATCACGAGGTGGGCGAAGTCGGGCTGACCGGTGACCGGGCACAGCGAAGTAAATTCGGGCGCGGCGAAGCGCACCAGATAGAGCGCTCCGCGGCGCGGGTTGGCGACAAAGCCGAGCCGCGCCTCGCCGGGGGAAGCGGGCAGGCTGCTCGGGCGGCCGAGATGAACGGGATCCATCGGCGCTCCACTAGCAGCGCGAAGCCCGGCCGCCTATCCTCGTCCCGCTTTTGCATCGGGCTGAAGAGGACGTGACGATGGACGACCTGGTTTCCAGCGCCTGGTTGGCCGAGCGCCTCGGCGCACCCGATCTGGTCATCCTCGATTCCTCCTTCTTCCTTCCGGGGACGGGCCGCGATGCCCATTGCGAATTTGCCGCGGCTCATATCCCGGGAGCGCGCCTGCTCGACCTCGAGGCGCTCGCCGACCGCGATCATCCCTCGCCGCACATGCTTCCTCCCGCAGATCAGTTTGCCGCGTCGATGGCCGCGCTCGGGGTCGGCCGCGACGATCGCATCATCGTCTATGACAACAGCCCGTTGCGAAGCGCCACGCGCGGCTGGTTCATGCTTCGCCATTATGGCGCAAGCTCGGTCGCGATCCTCGACGGCGGGCTCGGCAAATGGCTCGCCGAGGGGCGCCCGGTCACAACCGGCCAAGCCGCGGGGAGAAGCGCAAGCTCCGACTGGTTCGCCAATTCGGGCGAAGTCGTCACCAAGCGCGAGATACTCGCGGGCGTCGGCGTTCCGGTGCTCGACGCACGCGGTCCGGCGCGCTTCGCCGGGGCCGAGCCCGAGCCGCGTCCGGGGATCGCCCCGGGGCATATCCCGGGCTCGCGCAACCTGCCTTATTCGGCGCTGTACCGTGAAGACGGCACCTTCAAGCGCGGTGAGGAATTGCGCGTGGCATTCGAAGCCAGCGGGGTCGATCCGGCGCGCCCGTTCGTCGCGACCTGCGGATCGGGGATCACGGCGACCTCATTGATCTTCGCCGCGCGGCTGCTCGGCAATGCCAAATCGCGCCTGTACGACGGAAGCTGGGGAGAATATGGCGCAGATCCGGAAACGCCCAAGGCGGTCGGACCTGCCGGAGCCTAATGCTCGAACAAAATTTCGAGCTCGCCGATCCCGGCGCGGATCGCCTTGGCCAGCGCTTCGACCGAGGCGCTGCTGGCGGGCGCGCCGTGGATTCGCTGCGACATCAGCACCTCGAGCCCGGCAGCGGCAACGCTCGCGGTCCGCGCCGAGCGCATGTCGAAGCAGCGCCGTCGGGCCCTGGTCGCGGTCGGCCACGCCGCGGCGATCTTGATCAGCTCGTCGCCCGGATCGGTCGGCGGTGCTTCGCCCGGAGCAAGCATTTCGACGATGTGCAACGCCTTGCGAATGCTCGCCAGCCGGGCGACGGCTTCGGCATAGGGCACCGCGCCCTCGGCGGGCGGGTTCGAATCGGCGGGAGTATCGGCATGAAAATGGAGCATGGAGCGCAGACTGGCGCGCCGCGCTGAAGATTCGGTGAATCAATCAGTTCGAAACGGAGGTATCGGCCGCGTCCGAAGGATTGCCGATATCGCGCAAAATCCAGCCGCGCTGGGGGATGGTCTCGATGAATTCGGCGCCATCGCTCGCCAGCCGCAATTTCTTGCGCAGCTTGGATATGAACACGTCGATGATCTTGGCCTGCGGCTGATCGGTCGCCCGGCGATAGAGATGCTTGAGCAGCATCGTCCGGGTGACGACATTGTTGCGCGCGAAGGCGAGCAGCTCGAGCACCCGATACTCCATCTCGGTGATTCCGATCGGATGTCCGTCGATCCGGATCAGCCGCTGCACCTGGTCGACCGCAAGCCGGCCGCCGCACAGCGTTTCGGGCATCTCGCCCCCCGCCGCGCGAAGCGAGGCGAGCAGTCGCGAGGCGGCCTCGTCATGGTCCTCGGCCGACAGCATCACCGGGGAGCCGAGCAATTGCTGCTGGATTTCGGCAAGCGCGCGGTGCGCGTCCTCGACCAGCTTGGCCCCCTCCTCCAGCCGCCGCTTCGAGCGGTCGAGCATCGACTCGACGTCTACCAGCCGCGATGAAAGGCTATCGGATGTCATGATCGAACCCGGTCGCTCAGCCGGCTCAGGAGGGGACCTGGGCCGAGGCGTCCTGGCCGTCGCCCTCGGGCGCGGCGAGGATCGCCTGGGTCGCAGGTCCCTTGTCGACGACATTGGTTGCGGGGTCGCCGGCGAGCGAGCGCGCACCGAGCGCGGCGCGGTCGCGCCCGGCGCGCTCGAGCAGGCTGGTCTCGCTGTCGCTGCGCGGCGCGGGACCGCCGAACAGGGCCTCGATCGCCTGGCTCTGCGCATCGCTGGCCGACAGGCCGACGGTTCCCGCGACCGGCGGTGCGAGCGTATAATCGGGCGGGATCACCAGTGGGGCGTTGCGGGCGACCGCGAACTCGTCGAGCCGGTTGGTCTTGCCGCCGCCGCCAAACAAGGAGCAGCCGCCAAGCGCGAGCGCCGAGAGGAGGAAACAGGGAATGACCTTACGCATGTTCAATTTTCTCCTCGGGCCGCTCGTCGGGGCGAAGCAGGAAAGCCCGCAGTAGCAGGATGACGACCCCGATACTAATCGCAGCGTCGGCGACATTGAAGACCAAAAACGGGCGGAACGTGCCGAAATGCAGGTCGGCGAAGTCGACGACATAGCCGAACCGCGCCCGATCGAGGATATTGCCGAACGCTCCGCCGAGCACGAGCCCGAGCGCGAGCTGATCGCCGCGGCGCCGTTCGCGGACAATCCACACCGCGATCGCGATCGCGATCCCGACGGTCAGAGCGACCAGCAGCCAGCGCGCGGTATCGCTCGTAGCGTTGAGCAGCCCGAGCGAAATGCCGCGATTCTCGGTCCAGGTGAGGTTGAAGATCGGCAACAGCTCGATCTGCCGGACCGATTGCAGTCGCAGCGGCCCGATCATCAGCCATTTGGTCAGCTGATCGGCAAGGAAGGTCAGCGCGGCAATGCCGAACGCCAGTCGCCGCTCAACCATTGACCACCCCCTCGCACCGGTCGCACAGCGCTCCGTCATGCGCCACCTCGGGCAAATGCCGCCAGCAACGCCCGCATTTTTCGAAACTGGTCTTTGTCACGGTCAGCCTGTCGCCCTTCGTCACTTGCGCGGTAATGAACAATTCGGCCAAATCGGGGCTGAGGTCGGCTTCGGGGATTTGCACTTCGACCTGTAGACTCGACCCGACCACCTTTTCGCGGCGCAGCGGCTCGATCGCTTCGGTCACCGCGGTGCGCAGACTGCGCAACCGCTCCCACGACACCTCCACCCCGTCATCCCCGCGAAAGCGGGGATCCCGCTTGTCGTCCGGGCCGCCCAAGGAAGCGGGATTCCCGCTTTGGCGGGAATGACTGGTGAGCGGAAGTTCAGGCCACTCAAGCAAATGCACACTCCCGCCATCGGAAAAACGCGATCCCCACACTTCCTCCGAGGTAAACACAAGAACCGGCGCCGCCCAGCGGACCATTGCGTGGAAGAGCAGGTCGAGCACGGTGCGGTAGGCGCGGCGCTTGGGATCGTCCGCCGCATCGCAATAGAGGCTGTCCTTACGGATATCGAAGAAGAAGGCCGAAAGGTCATTGTTGGCGAATTCGCCGAGCAGCCTGACATAGCTGTTAAAGTCGAACTCTGCGATCGCCTGGCGCAGTTTCGTATCCATTTCGGCGGTCAAGTGGAGCATGTAGCGCTCGAGCTCGGGCATCGTGGCGACATCGGTCACCCGCTCGGCGTCCGAGAATCCCTCGAGCGCTCCAAGCAGGTAACGGAAGGTATTGCGCAGCTTGCGATACTGGTCGGCAACCCCGGCGAGGATTTCCTTGCCGATGCGGTGGTCTTCGGTGAAGTCGACCGACAGCGCCCACAGCCGAAGGATGTCGGCGCCATGGTCGCGCATCAGGTCGATCGGATTGATCGTATTGCCGAGGCTCTTGGACATTTTCATGCCCTTGGCGTCCATCGTGAAGCCGTGAGTCAGGACCGCCCCATAGGGCGCCCGCCCGCGGGTCCCGCAGCTTTCGAGCAGCGAGGACTGGAACCAGCCGCGATGCTGGTCCGATCCTTCGAGGTAAAGGTCGGCGGGCCAGCGTTGCTCGGGCCAGCGCTTGCTTTCAAGCGTGAAGACATGGGTGCAGCCGCTGTCGAACCACACGTCGAGAATGTCGGTGACGCGCTCGTAATCCTCGGGGTCGCGGCCGGGACCTAGATATTCGCCCGAGCGCTCGTCGGACCAGGCATCGACCCCGGCGGCGCGCACCGCCGCGACGATCCGCGCATTGACCGCGGGGTCGACCAGAAGCTTGCCCGATTTTCGCTCGACGAACAAAGCGATCGGAACCCCCCAGGCGCGTTGGCGGCTGATCACCCAGTCAGGACGGTCGGCGACCATCGAGCCGATCCGGTTGCGGCCCTTTTCGGGGACGAAACGCGTAGCGGCGATCGCCGCGAGCGCGGTCTGGCGGAGAGTCTGGCCGTCACCTTGGACCCGGCGAATTGCCTCTTCCTCGGCGCAGCGCGGGACATTCCGGTCGATCGGCTTGTCCATCGCGATGAACCATTGCGGGGTGCAGCGAAAAATGACCTTGGCCTTGGAGCGCCAGCTATGCGGATAGCTGTGCGAATAATCCGCCGACGCCGCGAGCAGCGCGCCGCTGTCGCGCAAATCGCTGCAGATCGGCCCGTCGGGGGCATTGAATTTGGCGTTGATGACGCTGCCCTGGCCGCCGAGCCAGCCCCAATCCTCACGATATTTGCCGTCGCCCTCGACCGCGAACACCGGGTCGATCCCGACCGATTTGCACAAGATGAAATCGTCCTCGCCATGATCCGGAGCCATGTGCACGAGGCCGGTGCCGGTGTCGGTGGTAACGAAATCGCCGGGAAGGAACGGGCGGGGCCTGGCGAAGAAGCCGCCGAGACGGTGCATCGGGTGGCGCGCGACGGTGCCGGCAAGCTCTTTGCCTCGAAGTGTTCGCACCACCGTGCCGTGCGCCATTGAGAACCGCGTCCGCTCGATGAGCTGCTCCCAAAGAGTATCAGCCACCAAGTAATAGTATGGCTGCATCAGTGGCGTTGGCTGCCCAGGCTGCAAGGCCTGCGCCATGCTTCTCGTCGAGTGGACGAGCACGTATTCAACCTCCGGCCCGTAAGCGATCGCCTGATTGACCGGGATCGTCCACGGCGTGGTCGTCCACACCACCGCGTGGGCGCCGACCAGCTCGGGGATCGGCGATTCCACAATCTCGAACGCGACATCGATCTGCGTAGAAACAATGTCCTCATATTCGATCTCGGCCTCGGCCAGCGCGGTCTTTTCGACCGGGCTCCACATCACCGGCTTGGCGCCGCGATGGAGCTGGCCCGACTCGGCGAACTTCATCAGCTCCGAAACAATCGTGGCTTCGGCGGAAAAATCCATCGTCAGATAGGGATTGTCCCAGTCGCCGTTGATCCCCAGCCGCTTCAATTGCTCGCGCTGGGTATCAACCCAATGCTGGGCATAGGCGCGGCACTCGGCGCGAAAGGCGCGTAAGGCGGACTCG
>JBKKAQ010000005.1:0-14233 GCA_046714555.1 Sphingomicrobium sp.
GGGAGCGACGCAGATAGTCGCGGTCGCCAGCGGCATCATGGTTGGCGGCATAGGTCGTTCGTCGCGGCGGTCGGTATCGACACCACAGCAAGATATACACGCATGGGAATACGCTGGGGGTTCATGATGTATCCGGGCAAGGTTGGGCTTCCCCGTACCGAGGCCGTGGCAGGGCGGTGACGATGCGTAGCGCACCACCGCAGCACGGACAGATGGTCGGATCGAAGAGTGGTCGACTCTTGGTCGCGGCGTCAGCAGCAGGCACGTCACCGCTGACTTCGGGCGTTGGCAGGAGCCGACGGATCGTCGCAAGCCGGGCCTTGCGACAGCCGTTAGCGAGGAACCCATAATGTCGGATACGGTGAAAGCCGTCGGGCAGGCTGTGGATTAGAAAGCGCCGAATGAACTCGTCCGGAGCAAGCGACATCACCTTTGACTCATTGCCACGTCGGTAATCGCGCCAGCGGAAAGAAACGGCTGTCTCGTCGGCGCTGACTAGGCGACTGTTGGCGATGGCGACGCGGTGCGTGTAGCGGCCGAGATAGGCGAGGACATGCTCGGGCGAGCCGAATGGTGGCTTGGAAAAGACAACCCAGTCCTTGCGACGAAGCTGATGGACCGATGTTGCAAAGGCGTCGGCATCATCGAGCCGGGCGAGCGCGCCCGAAAACCGCAACCTGCCTGCCAGATGAGCGGCCTGAAGCCGTTCGAGGAACAGCCGCCGGAAAACGCGGGAGAGCACATGGATGGGCAAGAAGAAGCGCGGCCGGCAGGCGAGCCAACGCTCGCCTTCCACGAGCGCGCCGCCGGGAACGAGACAGTGGATATGGGGATGATGGGTGAGCGCCTGTCCCCAGGTATGGAGGATGGCAAGGAAGCCGAACTCGCCACCAAGATGCCGTGGATCCGCGGCAGTGGTCTTCAGCGTCGCCGCCACCGCATCGAACAGGATCGCATAGACGACGGCTTTGTTGTGGAAGGCGATCTCTGCCGCCTCCGCCGGCACCGTGAACACGACATGGAAGTACGGCACCGGCAACAGATCGGCCTGGCGATCTGCCAACCACTGCTCACGCGTTGCGGTCTGGCACTTCGGGCAATGTCGGTTGCGACAGGAATTATACGCGGCCCGGCTATGGCTGCAGTCTGCGCAGACCTCGAGGTGACCACCGAGCGCTGCAGTCCGACAGAGCTCGATAGCCGACATGACGCGGCGCTCCACGCGGCCGAGATGGCCATCGTGGGCGAGACGATAAGCTTGGCCATGGCGCCGGAATATATCCGCCACCTCCAGTTCGGAACGCATCGCCGCTGATCAGGCGAGAGGCACCACCTCAAGCGTCAAACGGTCGAACGGACTTTGTGTCTTCGAGATCGTCGTCGCCGCGACCTGGGTATAGCGAGCTGTAGTCGAGAGGTTGCTGTGCCCCAACAGTACCTGGATAATCCGGATATCGACACCGTTCTCGAGCAGGTGCGTGGCGAAGCTGTGGCGCAGTGTATGAACGCTCACGCGCTTGACGAGGCCAGCTGCCTTTGTCGCGGACCGGCAGGCAGCATGGAGCACCTGGACGTCGATCGGCTTGTCACCCCGTCCGGAAAACAGCCATACTTCGGGACGCGCAAGCCGCCAGTAGGTCCGCAGGATCCCGAGAAGCTGGGGTGAAAGCATGACCGTGCGATCCTTGCCGCCCTTGCCGTGATGGACCTGGATCAGCATCCGGTCGCTATCGATATCGGCGATCTTCAAGCCGATCGTCTCGGACGCGCGAAGCCCAGCTGCATAGGCTGTCGTCAAGGCGGCACGCGCCTTGAGCGACGGTACCGCTTCAAGAAACCGGACCACTTCGTCAGCGCTCAGGATGTCCGGTAGCTTCCGCGGCGTACGGGCATAGGCGATGCGCTCCGGGATCTCCGCACGATCCAGCGTGATGCCGTAGAAGAAGCGTAGCGCACACACCGTCTGGTTGAGAGCGCCCCAGGAAACGCCCTGCGATACGAGATAGACCTGGAAGGAGCGCACGTCCTCCAGACCAAGCTGATCGGGCGATCGACTGTGGAACCGACTGAACCGCTTGACCGCGTGGATGTACGATCGCTGCGTCGCTGGCGAAAGGTTGCGCAGGCTCATATCGTCGATCATACGACGACGCAGCGGGCTCACCGCTGCCGTGGCATCAGTCATGAGATGGTCTCCTGGTTGAGGGTTGGTCCGGAAACCAAACCTTCTCATCAGGAGGCCATTCCGGCCAATACCAGCGCCTCTCCCGCGTCAGCGGGTTAGTTCAATCCCCTATGAGTCAGCCCTCACGGGATTCGGTATAAGTCCCTCCCCGGACCGGGGAGGGGGCCGCAATCACAGATCATGGTGGAGGCGCGGCGGAGCCGATTGCTCACCCCGCTCGCAATCGCCCCCGTTACCCTCTAGGATGTTGGCACCTATGGCCAAACCGACCCGATCCGACGACTGGGGTTTTCCCCGCTGGCGAGCCTATGGCAAGGGCCGTGAGGCGACCGCCGTGCGCAGCTGCGACCGCGAAGGCTGCGACGCTCCGGGCGATCGCCCGGCGCCAAAGGCTCCCAACAGCCCGGAACGCTGGTATTTCTGCCTTGCCCACGCCGCCGAATATAACCGCAACTGGAATTATTTCGCCGGGCTCGATCCCGAAGCCGCGGCCGAGCGCGAGGCCAGTGAAAGCGCCAGCGCCTCGGCCTTCCGCCAAGCCGGGCACTGGCAATGGGGCGGTCCGGGAGATGGCACCCGCAGCCGCGACGAAATGCGCGCCCTCGAAGTGCTCGATCTTGAATCCGATGCCGATTTCGCTGCGGCGAAAGCGGCGCACCGCCGCCTTGCCAAGCAAAATCACCCCGATCTCAAGCAGGACGACGCCAAGTCGGCGGCGCGCTTCCATCAGGTCCAGGCCGCTTACGAAGTGCTTTGCCGCGCCGAGGATCGGCGCAAGAAAAAAATCAAGCGGTCGTCATGAAGGTCAGCGCGCTCTTCGCGATCGGCCGGTCGATATCGCCAAGATGCGCGGTGCCGCGGACGAAAGCGACCAGCCTGGTCAATTTATAGCATTGGCAGCGGGCGAACACCGTCGCGCCCTTCGGTGCGGCCTTGAGATAATCGATCCTGAGGTCGAGCGTCGCGCTCGGCCGGTATTGGCCGCGCGCAATCCATACCGCAAGCCCCGCGGCGGAGTCGATCAGGCTGACAATCGCGCCCGATGCGAGGATTCCACTTGATGCCACCCCGACGAGTTCTTCGCGCCATGCCAGCGACAATTCGATCCAGTCCTCCCCGTGTTTCTCATAATTCATCCCGACCGCGTCGCCATGTCCACCGGCGCGCATTTCGATGAGGAGCTTTTCGGGGTCGAACTCGGTTCGCAATGCGATGAACTGTTCGGCAGTCAGCTTGGTCATGCTTCCATCCTCAAAGCGGTTTCGCGAACCAGCGCGATCATGTTCGGAATTCCCTGGGTGCGGTTCGAGCTGAGCTGGCGCGCGAGGTCGAACGGCGCAAGGCTCGCGGCGATGTCGCTCGCGGCGACCTCGGCCGCCGGACGGTCCTGGACCGCGCTCAGCACCAACGCGACGATCCCCTTGGTGATCGCGGCATTGCTGTCGGCGAGGAAATGGAGCCGCCCGTCGCCGGTCCGGGTCGGGTAGAGCCAGACCGATGCCGAGCAGCCGCGGACCATCGTCGCGTCGGTCTTCAAGGCATCGGGCATCGGCTCGAGCTTGCGGCCGAGTTCGATCAGCAGCCGGTAACGCTCTTCGCCTTCGAGCAACTCATAATCATCGAGAATATCGGACAAGGCGGGAAGCGCGGTCATAGCAGGATTGCCTAGCAGCGCTTCCGCGCGCTGTCATTTGCGGTCGCGCAACTCCTCGATCTCGCGCGACAGGCTGTGTTCCTTGTCGGTCGCGATCCGCTCGAGCACATGGATCCGCTCCTTCAGTTGGCTGACCTCGTCTTTCAGCCGTAGCGTCTCGGCGGGATCACTGTCGCTCGCACCTCGGTGATGTGAATAGCGCGTTCGGATCACCCCGGCGATCATCACGATCGCGATCGATCAGCACGACCATTTCGAACGGGTTGATCATGTTTTTCTCCGTTGAGCGTCGACTGCGGACACAGCCCTACGTCGCGAGCAAATCCCGCGCCAGTGCTAACGCAGCCGGTCGATCTCGTTGGCGAGCGCGCGGTTCTCGGTCGTGACATAGGATTCGATGTCGCCCAGCCGGCGGTCGATATCGCGCAGCCGGGAGCGGATGTCGCGGGCGCCGCGCGCCGGCGAAGCGCGCACGCCCTGCCAGAAGCGCTGCGCATCGGCATCCTCGCTTCGCAGTTCGCGCGGCTTGTCCTCGGCCATCCAGCCGGCTATGAAATAGATCAAAAGCGGAGTGCCGCTGCCAAGCAGGATCGCGGCGACCATCATGATCCGGATCAGCGAAACGTCGATCCCCGTGTAATCGGCGATCCCGGCGCAGACCCCCATGATCTTGCCGTTGCGGCGGTCCTTGTAGAAGCGGGTGCGGCTTGGGGGTTGCTCGGTCATCGCGTCACTCTCCATCGCGGGTCAAGCGCCCGCCGATCGCCGACTCGGGCAGGCAGCTCTGGCGCCAATTGGGGTTTTCGGCGGTCATGATCCGCTCGATCGAGCATAATCGCTCGTCGAGCCGGCGGGCGGTGTCGTGAAGCGCATCGAGCAATTGCTCGTCGGCTCCGGTCAGCGTCGCCGCCGACTTCCATTTGGTGATGTAGTGAAACAGCAGCCACGGCAGCCCGATGAACAAGGTGATGATGGCGAGCCCGCCCATCATCATCCCCATGATATTTTCTTCCATCGCTTATTCCCCCTTGGCCGCGCGCGCGGCTTTCATCGCTTCGAGCTCGGCATCGACCTTTTCATGCGATTTGAGCTCGGCAATCTCTTCCTCGAGACTTTTCGGCCCCCTCATGCCAAGCGCGTCGGCGCGGCCTTCGGCAAAATCAGCCCGCCGCTCGAGTATCTCGAAGCGCGAGAAGGCGTCTTCGGTCCGCCCGCCGTTGAGCATTTCGCGCGCCTTGGCCCTCGTCACCGCGCTTTCGATCCGGGTCGCGATCGCGTTCTGCCGCGCCCTAGCCTCGCGCAATTTGGTCTGCAATTTGGCGATGTCGGCCTCGTAGCTCTTGAGCGTGTCGTCGACGAGCTTGAGCTCGGATCGCAGCCCCTCTGCCATGTCGGCGGCCTTCTGCCGCTCGATCAGCGCCGCCTTCGCCAGGTCCTCGCGGTCCTTCGACAGCGCAAGCTCGGCCTTTTCGGTCCAGCTCGCCTGGATATCGTCGAGCCGCAGCATCGCCCGGCGCATCTCCTTGCCGTCGGCGATCGATCGCGCCGCCGAAGCGCGCACCTCGACCAAAGTTTCCTCCATCTCGAGGATGATCATGCGGATCATCCGCGCCGGATCCTCGGCGCGGTCGAGCAGCTCGGTCATGTTGGCGGCGACAATGTCGCGGGTACGGGAAAAGATACTCATCGCGGTCTCCGCAGTTACGAAAGGGGCCCTGTGGTCAAATCTATTCAAGACTCGTGCCAGTTTCTCGAAATCTCTATTTCCCGTTATATTCTCGATTTGCTCCTTGCCAGTGGCCGAAAATATCTTGCCAAGTCATGGCGAAACCTACCAACAGTCGGGGCGATGGAGCGAACCACTCAATTCGTCGGGCAGAGCCTCGCCTTCCTCGACGCGGTCGAACGCGCGAGCCGAGCCGCGCCGCTCAATCGCCCGGTGCTGGTCATTGGTGAACGCGGTACCGGCAAGGAACTGATCGCCGAGCGGCTGCACCACTTGTCCTCGCGCTGGGCCGGGCCCCTGGTGACGATGAACTGCGCCGCTCTGCCCGAAACGCTGATCGAAGCCGAGCTGTTCGGTCACGAAGCGGGTAGTTTCACCGGTGCCGCCAAGACCCGCCACGGGCGATTCGAGGAGGCCGATGGCGCACCCTGTTTCTCGATGAACTGGCGACCTTGTCGTCCCCGGCTCAGGATCGGCTTCTGCGCGCGGTCGAATATGGCGAGATCACCCGCATCGGCGCCTCGAAGCCGATCCAGGTCGACGTCCGCATCGTCGCCGCGACCAACGAGCATTTACCGCGAATGGTCGACGAGGGCCGCTTTCGCGCCGATCTGCTCGATCGCCTGTCATTCGAAGTCGTCACCTTGCCACCGCTCCGGGCGCGGAGCGGCGATGTGCCGCTGCTCGCCGAGCATTTCGGCCGGCGGATGGCGTCCGAGCTCGAATGGTCGAACTGGCCGGGCTTTTCGCCGCGAGCGGTCGCCGAGCTCGAATCCTATCGCTGGCCGGGCAATGTCCGCGAGCTTCGCAACGCGGTCGAGCGAGCGGTGTATCGCGCCGAGGACCCCGAGCGGGCAATCGACGCGATCGAGTTCGACCCGTTTCATTCGCCCTGGGCCCCCGCCGACAGCGCCTCGGCGGCCCCGATCCCGAGCGAGAGCGGCCCACTCGCCGATTCCCCGGCACCGAGCCAGACCGCCGACCTTCGAAGCGCGGTCAATGCATATGAGCGCGCTTTGCTCGAAAACGCGCTCGCCCGAAGCCGCTTCAACCAGCGCGCCACCGCTTCGGCGCTTGGCCTAAGCTATGACCAGCTGCGCCACGCCCTCAAGCGCCACAAACTGATCGAAGCCGCCGCGAGCGATTAATCGCCGAGCGACTGGAAGCTCGCCATCGCGTAGAGCATCGGGATCGACAGCATCGTATTGAGCCGCGAGGCGAGCATCGCGGTCCGCGCCGACTTGGCCTTCGACGCATCGTCGGCCTCGACCAGTCCGAGCGCGCGCTGCTGGTTGGGCCAGATGATGAACCAGACGTTGAACGCCATCACCAGCGCGAGCCACATTCCGGTCCCGATCAGCCTGAACCCGTCCTGGAAGGTCAGCGCCTCGACCAGATAGCGGCTGAGCATGGCGATGATCAGCCCGGTCAACACGGTGAACGCCGCGCCCCAGCGGAAGAAGAATAACGCCTTGGGGGCGATATATTTCGAAACTCCGGGCTTCAGCTCGGCCGGAACGCTCGGCATCGTCGGGATCTGGACGAAATTGAAATAATAGAGCAGCCCGATCCAGGTGACGCCGAAGAAGACGTGGAGCCAGCGGAAGATGACCACCCCGGTCAGGCTGTCGCCATGAAAACCCAAGGCCATCGCGGTAGCGAGCAGGATCCCGACGGCAAGCGTCAGGTGAAGATTTTCGAATAATTTGCTCATGTTTTCCCCCTTTTATCGATCGAGCGCGGTACGGGCAGGACCCCCGGCTCGCTCGAAGCCATTAACCTATCGTTACCCCCCTGCGGCTGCCCGGAGCAAGCTTTTGTGCGCTGCCCCGGACCCCTGCCTGTCGCCCGCTCGTTTCAGATGCGCCCCCACTGCATGCCGACGAGGTTCGCCGATGCCCTTCACGCTCCCCGCTTTGCCTTTTGCGAGGGGCGCGCTTGCCCCGCACATGTCGGCCGAAACGCTCGATTTCCATCACGGCAAGCATCACCAGGCCTATGTCGACAAAACCAATGAGCTTGCCGCCGAAAAGGGGCTTGCCGGCGCCCGGTTGAGCGAAGTGATCGCTGCGGCGCATGCGAATCGCGATACCCAATTGCTCAACAATAGCGCGCAGCACTGGAACCATAGCTTCTTCTGGCAATGCCTCGCTCCCGCGCAAGGACAGAAGCCGACCGGCGAACTGCGCCGCTTGATCGAAATTTACTTCGGCTCGAGCGAGGCGATGCTCAAGGCCCTGGCCGAGCAGGCTGTCGAACATTTCTCGAACGGCTGGGCCTGGCTGCTGCTCGACGGCGCAAGCCTCAGGATCACCTCGCTTCACGATGCCGACACGCCGTTGGCCCATGACGGCATGGTGCCATTGTTCACACTCGATGTGTGGGAACATGCCTATTATATTGATTATCGCAACGAACGAGCGAGATTCGCCGCCGCGCTACTCTCCAATATCGTCAACTGGGAGTTCGTCGCCCAAAACCTCGACGGGAAGGGCGCGACTCGAGCCGACCAGGAAAGCTGAGGCAGACAGGAGCTGGATTGCTTCGCTTCGCTCGCGATGACGTCGTTCAATTCTTCAACCGGTACCCGGTTCTGAACACCCATACCGTCGCTCCGAGGCACAAGCCGATGATCGAAAGCATCACCGCGACGCTTGCCATCAGCGGCACGTCCTCGATCGAATAGAAGCTCCAGCGGAACCCGCTGACCAGATAGACCAGGGGGTTGAACAGCGAGACCGTCCGCCATGGCTCGGCCAGAGCGTCGATCGAATAAAATGCCCCGCCAAGGAACGTCAGCGGGGTCACCACCAGCATCGGGACAATCTGCAACTGCTCGAAATTCTTCGCCCAGACCCCGATGACGAAGCCCATCAGGCAGAATGCGCTGGTGATCAGCAGCAGGAACAATAGCATCAGCCCCGGATGATCGACCCGCACCTCGACGAACAACGTCGCGGTGGCGAGCGTGATCAGCGCAAGCACCATCGACTTGGTCACCGCCGCTCCGACATAAGCGAGCACTGCTTCGAGGCTGGAGATCGGTGCTGACAAAAGCTCGTAGATCGTGCCTGTAAACTTTGGAAAATAAATGCCGAAGCTCGCGTTGGCGATCGAATGCATGAACACCGAAAGCAAAGTTAGCCCGGGAACGATGAAGGCTCCGAAGCTGACCCCTTCCATCGCCGCCATGCGCGATCCCAATGCCGACCCGAAGACGACGAAGTACAGCGCGGTGGTCAGTACCGGAGCGACCAGGCTTTGCCACAAGGTGCGAAGCGATCGCGCCATTTCGAACCGGTAGATTGCCGCGACCCCGTGGAAATTATGAGCGATCATTGCGCGGCGTCCCGCGCATCGCCGACCAGTTCGACGAAAATATCCTCGAGGCTCGACTGGTAGGTCGACAGATCCTTGAAGGCGATTCCCGCCTCGGACAGTCGCCGCATCAGCGTCGGCACACCGGTCCGCTCGGCCTTGGGATCGAAAATATAGGCAAGCACATGGCCATCATCCTCAAGGGCAAGCGGAAATTCACCCAGGACCGCGGGGATCGCGTCGAGCCGATTGACCAAGTCAAGCTTGAGGGTCTTGCTTCCCATCCGCGCCATCAGCGCGTCCTTGTCGTCGACCGCGATGAGCGCTCCGCGGCTGATCACCCCGACCCGGTCGGCCATCGCCTCGGCTTCCTCGATATAATGGGTGGTGAGGATCACCGTCGTTCCGTCGCTTCGCAATTTGCGCACGATGTCCCACATGTCGCGGCGAAGCTCGACGTCGACCCCGGCGCTGGGCTCGTCGAGGAACAGGATCTCGGGCTCGTGGCTCAGCGCCTTGGCGATCATCACCCGCCGCTTCATCCCTCCCGACAATTCCATCATCCTGGAATCGCGCTTGCTCCACAGCGACAGGCGCTTGAGCAACCCTTCGATACGCGGCGGATCGCGCCGCTTGCCGAACAAGCCGCGGCTGAAGCTGACCGTAGAACAGACGCTTTCGAAGGCATCGGTGGTCAATTCCTGCGGGACCAGCCCGATCCGCGAGCGCGCCGCGCGATAATCGGCGATATGGTCCTTGCCGTCGACCAGCACCGTCCCACCGCTCGGGGTGACGATCCCGCAGACGATGTTGATCAACGTGGTCTTGCCCGCGCCATTGGGTCCGAGCAGCGCGAAAATCTCCCCGCGGCGAATGTCGAGGTCGACCGACTTCAGCGCCTCGGTTCCGCTCGCATAGGCCTTTCTCAGAGCCCGGATCGACAGGATCGCCTCGCCGGGTGCGGCGCCCGTCATTCGACCGAGGCGGGTTTCGCCGCGGCCTGGGCCTCGTCATTCGACAATCCATGCTTCAACAGCATCGGCACATTGGCGATCGCGAACAGGAAGGTCAGCGGAATCGCACCCCACAATTTGTACGACACCCAGAGATCGGTCGATACGCTGCGCCACACCGCTTCATTGGCGACCGCCATCACGACGAAGAACAGGGCCCAGTTGCGGGTCAGCTTGCGCCAGCCCTCGGCGTCGAGCCCGGGATAGCTGCTGCCGAGCACCGATTTGAGCAAGGGCCGTCCGGTCGCCAGCCCGAAGCCGAGCAATCCGGCGACCACCGCATAATAGATCGTCGGCTTCACCTTGATGAAAGTCTCGTCATGGAGCCAGATCGTCAGCCCGCCGAGCACCACCACCATCACCCCCGAAAACCACAAAAGGGGCGAAATCCGGCGATATTTGATCTGCGACACGAGCATCGCCGCGACCATCGCGATCATGAATGCTCCGGTCGCGACGAAGATCTTGAGCGGCTGGGGAACCGGAGCGGCATAATTGGCGATGAAGAAGACGATCAACGGCCCGATGTCGATCAGCAGTCGGGTAAAGCCGCTCGGTTCCTGCGCATCGGGCGCCGCCATGACGTCACGTCTCGTCTCGCTCACGCATCGATCTCCACGGAAAGCCCGGCGATCGCGCGCGCCACCGCCCGCGGATCGAACGCGCGCAAATCGCCGATTCCTTCGCCGACCCCGATGGCGTGAATCGGAAGCCCGAATTTCTCCGCCGCGGCGACCAGCACCCCGCCGCGAGCGGTTCCGTCGAGCTTGGTCATGATCAGGCCGGTCACGCCGGCGAGATCGCGGAAAACCTCGATCTGCGCCAGCGCATTCTGTCCGGTGGTCGCATCGAGCACCAAGAGGACGTCATGCGGCGCCTCGGGATTCAAGCGCCCGAGCACTCGCCGGACCTTGGACAATTCGTCCATCAGATGTGTCTTGTTCTGGAGCCGCCCTGCGGTGTCGACGATCAGCACGTCGATCCCGGTCGCGGTCGCCTGGCGGACCCCGTCATAGACGATCCCGGCGGCGTCTCCGCCTTCCTTGCCGCTGATCACCGGCGCTCCGATCCGGTCCCCCCAGATCTGCAATTGTTCGATCGCCGCGGCGCGGAACGTATCGCCCGCGGCAAGGATCACTCGATAATCCTGCTCCTTGAGCATCGCGCCCAATTTGCCGATCGTGGTAGTCTTGCCCGACCCGTTGACTCCGATCACCAGCAGGACATGTGGGCGCGGAAAGCCCCATATGTCCAGTGGTTTGGCGACCGGAGCTAGGATTTTTTCTATCTCTTCGGCAAGGATCGTTCGAAGCCCGCGCTCGTCGAGCGTCTCGAATTTTCTCGCGGCGATCGCCTCGCGAATCCGCTTCGACGCCGCCGGGCCGAGGTCAGACGCGATCAGTGCGTCCTCGATATCGTCGAGTGTCGAGGTGTCGAGCGCCGCCATGCTGGTCAGCCCGCTGATGTTCTCGCCCAGCCGGTCGGCGGTTTTCCTGAACCCCCCGGTCAGCCGATCGAGCCAGCTCATGCCCACGCCCCGACCAGATGATCATTTTCGTGTGCGATGATCCGCGCCAGTCCGGTTTGGCCGCGCCGCGCCCCGTCGATATGCACCGGGGCGAAGCCGTCGCTATGCCCCTTGCCATGGTTTTCGATCAACACGCGCTGGCGCGATCCGACCAATGAGGCGAGCCAGCGCGAACGGCGCCCGCCCGCCGCCTCGCGCAACCGGGCGGCGCGCGCCTTGATCGTCTCGCGCTGGATTTGCGGCATCCTCGCTGCGGGAGTTCCTCCGCGCGGCGAAAAGGGAAAGATGTGCGCCGATATCACGTCACAGTCCTCAAGCAATCGCAGTGAGTTATCGGCCATTTCTTCCGACTCGGTGGGAAATCCGGCAATTAGGTCGGCGCCGATCGTGCAGTCGGGCCGCGCCGCTTTGAGCCGTTCGACCGTTGCAATCGCCTGAGCACGGCTATGGCGACGCTTCATCCGCTTGAGAATCATGTCGTCGCCCGCCTGGAGCGACAAATGGAAATGCGGCAGCAGGCGCCGCTCCCCGGAGACCAGCTCGAACAAGGCATCGTCGATTTCTATGCTGTCGAGCGACGACAGCCGCAGCCGCTGCAATCGCGGTTCGGCGAGGAGCAGCTTCTGACATAATGTTCCGAGCGTATCGCCGCGTTGGGAATAGCTTGTGATGTCGACCCCTGTCAGTACGATTTCGCGCGCACCCGAATCCACTTCGCGAGCGATTGCTTCCACCACCGCTTCGACCGGAAGCGAGCGGCTCGGCCCGCGCCCCATCGGGATGGTGCAGAAGGTGCAGCGGTGGTCGCACCCCGTCTGGACCGCGACGAAGCTTCGCACCCGCTGGCGAAAGCCCGCTGCGACCGGTGGGGCAGGGGCAGTCATGATGTCGCCGACCGCGATACGGTCGCCAGGACGCAGCGCGTCTGCTTCGAACTTCTCGGCATTACCGATCACCCGGTCGACCTCGGCCATTGCCGCAAAGCTTGCCGAGTCGATCTGCGCCGCGCATCCGGTGACGACGATCCGCGCCTTCGGCCGCTCGCGCCTCGCCCGGCGGATCGCCTGCCGGGTCTGGCGAACCGCCTCGGCGGTCACCGCGCAACTGTTGACGATGACCAGATCCTCGTCCGCCCGGGAATTGCGGAGCATCACCTCGCTCTCGGCGAAATTGAGCCTGCATCCGAGCGTGATCGCCACGCTCATGGTCGCAACGCTTCAAGATCGATTTGCCCTTCGAACACATGGCTCGCCGGTCCGCGCATCCGGATCGGTTCGCCCGGCGCCCAGGCGATGGTCAGCGATCCGCCGGGCATCGTCACTCGCACCGGGCTCGCGACGCGGCGCCCGGCGATGCCCGCCACCGCGCTTGCACAGGCCCCGGTGCCGCAGGCGAGCGTCAGTCCGGATCCGCGCTCCCAGGTCCGCACTCGCAAGCCCTCGCCCTCGACCGTCGCGAGATTGACGTTGATCCGCTCCGGAAACGCCGGATCCTGTTCGATCCGCGGGCCAAGCTCGCCGAGTGGCACCGCGGTGACGTCATCGACGAAAAACACCAGATGCGGATTGCCGACATTGACCGCCGCGGGGCCCTCAAGCTCGTCCCAAGCCATTGGCAACGCATTCGTATCCATTGCATAAGCGAGCGGGATCGAAGCCCAGTCGAACCTCGGCTCGCCCATCGCGACCTCGACCTCGTCGCCCTTGCTCGCGCCGTCGATCACTCCCGAATCGGTTTCGATTGTTCCTGCACCGGCGATCAGAACGACGCAGCGCGCGGCGTTTCCGCATGCCCCGACACGCGACCCATCGGAATTGAAAATCCGCATCGCCAGATTGGCGACATCGGAATTCTCGATCAGGATCAATTGGTCGCAGCCGATTCCGGTGCGCCGGTCGGCGATCGCGCGGGCGAGCGCCGGGCCCATCGCCAGCGGCCGTTCGCGCGCATCGATCACGACAAAATCATTGCCGAGGCCGTGCATCTTGTGGAACGGGCGGAGCATGCCGCGCGACTTAGGGAGCCAGTGGAGCCAAGTCTACATGCCGAGCCGCCTGGGCGATCCCGCCGAGGCGGCGCGAGCGGTGCTCGCCTTCTGGTTCGAGGAGGTCGGCCAGGATCGCTGGTTCGTCGCCAACCCTGTGCTGGACAAGGAGATCGCGGCGCGTTTCGGCGCCTTGCGCGACGCGGTGATCTCAACCCGCGCCGCGGGCTGGCGCGACGAGCCCGAAACCCTGCTCGCCGCGATCATCCTCGTCGACCAATTCTCGCGCAACATTCATCGCGGCAGCCGCAAGGCGTTCGAAGCCGATCCGCTGGCGCGCGAACTGACCATGCTCGGTCTTGATCGCGGCTGGAGTCGGGCGCTCGACACGCACCGCCGCCAGTTCCTGCTGATGCCTTTGATGCACAGCGAAAAGCTCGTCGATCAACAGCGCTCGCTCGCCGAATATGCGGTTTCGGGCGACGCCTATGTCAGCGGTTATGCGCAGCGCCACCATGACCAGATCGCCGTGTTCGGCCGCTTTCCGGGCCGCAACGCGGTCCTCGGCCGCCGCTCGAGCGAGGCCGAACAGGCATTGATCGAGGCCGGCGAGACCTTCTGATCCTTGACCGGCAAGGCGCCCGCGTCTAAGCGCCTGCCTGTCGATTGACGACAAGCACGATGGTGGCACGATCGAGAGTGCGCGCTGGCCGGCGAGGTTTCGCCCGCCGGCGTTTCTTGCGTTCGGGCGATCATCGCCTGGAGTGAAAACATGTTCGACAGCCTGAGCGACCGCCTCGGCGGCGTGTTCGACAAGCTCCGCGG
>JBKKAQ010000006.1:0-10830 GCA_046714555.1 Sphingomicrobium sp.
ACATTGCGATATCGGCGGCGCGCATCAGCGCTTCGATGCCTGCGCCGTGTTCGGGGCAGATCGCGACTCCGACCGAGGCGCCGATATCCACGCTGTGCCCGTAAAGCTCGAACGGCTCGGAAATCGCCAGTGCGATGCGCCGGGCAACCCGCTCGATCTCGTCGGGAGTGACTTCGGCAAAGAACAAGGTGAACTCGTCCCCGGCAAGCCGCGCAAGCAGCGGCCGGCGGACCGGATCGGCGCTCGATTCAGCGCTGACGACAAGTCGGAGCCGGTTGGCGACCATCACCAGCAATTGGTCGCCGCGTGCATGGCCGAGGCTGTCGTTGACTCCCTTGAACCGGTCGAGGTCGACGAACAGCATCGCCGCCGCCGAGTTCGCCGGCATCGCGCCGAGCGCGCTTTCGACTTCGGAGCGGAAATGGAGCCGGTTGGGCAGCGCTGTGACCGCGTCGTACATCCCGAGCGCGTGCGCTTGCTCGATCGACGAGCGGACTTCGGAAAACAGGCTGTCGACCGCCGAAGCGAGCTTGGGCATCAGCTGCTGGACAACCGCGGGGGCGGGCGAGACGAGATCGCCGTCTTCGACTGCGAGCAGCCGCTCTGCCAGCTTGCTCAGGGCCCGCGCCGACTCGCTGTCGGGCCGTTCCGAAGCGACATAGCTGATCAACAGGCAGAAGGCGCCAGCAAGGATCGACGCGAGGATCTGCTGGTTGAATTCGGTGATGTAAAGAAAGGCTGTCAGCGAGAACAGGAAGGACGCCGATCCCGCCGCCCCCGAAAGGATCACATTGCTGATCTTTTGAGCGGTACCGTCTTGCATTCTAGTTTCGCCCCGCCCGACGGGAAATCCGCCTTCCAGCGAAGTAAACCGGCCCGGTTAATAATTCGTGATTTGCGGGCGATCAGCGGCGCAGGACGATATACAGGCTGCCACCCCCGCCGTGACGTGGCTGTGCCCCGCGCACCGCGGCGATTCGCGAGGAATGGCGCGATGCCGCGAGCCAGTCGTGAACCGCGGCGCGGATCCGCCCGCGCTCGATCGGCGGCTCGCCGGCGCGGGCGTGCCCGGTGACCAGCAGCAGCACTCGCTCTCCCGACGCGATCGCGCGTTCGAGCGCCAGATCGATCGCCGAGTAAGCCGCGTCGAGGCTATGACCGTGGAGGTCGAGCGTCCGGTCCGGGATGACGCTGCCCGCTTTCAACCGTCGGTCCCCGCTTCCATCGAGGGTGGCTCCGGGGGCAGGCCTTGGCGGCAGCGAAAGCGGCCGGCGCGGCGACGGCCCCTTGGCCTTTGCAGCAGCCACCGGGGTTTGACGCGCAGTCGGCGAAGGCGGCGGCTCACGGTCGGCTGGCTCGGGCCGGTCGCGCGACAGCGGGCGGATGGTCGCGGCCACCTCGTCCCATAATCGGGCTTCGTCAGGGGCGAGCGTTCGCACGCGCCGCGCTTCCCTTGGGCAAGAGGATCAGCGCCGATCCGCTCGCCGCCATTCCACCGGCAATGCGCGCAGCTTCGGCGCCGGCGCCCCAGAATGCGTCGAAGCGGTTGGCGCCCTTGATCGCCCCGCCGGTATCCTGCGCAACCCACAGCCCGTTCGCCTCGGGCCGGTTGAGGGTCAGGAAAACCGGCGATCCAAGCGGGACGAACGCCGGATCGGCGGCAACGCTGGCGCGTGGGGTAACCGCGACTTCGAGCGCGCCGAGCGGGCCTGGACCGGTCAGTTCGCGAAAGAAGATATAGCTCGCATTCTCGCGCATAAGCGCTTTGCCGGCATCGGGGTTAGCTCGGATCCACTCGACAATGCTCTGCATCGTCGCTCCGCCTGGCGGGAGCTGTTCGCGCTCGCGCAATAGCCGTCCGATCGCGACATATTCGCGGCCGTTCTGGTCGGCGTAGCCGATCCGCATGACATTGCCATCGGGCAGGCGAACCCGCCCCGAGCCCTGGATTTGGAGGAAGAACAAATCGATCGGGTCTGCCGCCCAGCCGATTTCAAGACCCCGCCCGGCGAGTGCGCCCTCCTCAATCTCCGTACGGGTATAATAAGGGACGAAAAATCCCGCATGATCGACCCGTCCGCGTCCGGGCGTTCCGTCGGCGCGAATATCGCGCACCAGATCGGCCGGCTTGGCGTAAATCGGGACCGCATAGCCGGGCGCGGGGACACGCGATCCGGCAATCTCGGGCTCGTAGTAACCGGTCGCGAAAGCTTCGCCGTTGCCGACCCGGACCCAGTCGAAACGGTCGCGGAAGAAATTTGCGGCGTTGCCCGCAACCAGCGCCGAGGCTTCGGCGCACAGCGGCACCCAATCGGCGGGCTGGGTCAGTCCGGAAACGTCACGTCGCTTGACCAGCACCGGACAACTGACGCCGAACGCGACAAGCGCTCGCTCGGCGTCCGCCGGATCAAGCGGTGCGGGGTCGGCGAGCGCGACCCCGGCGAGCAGCGCATTGTCGACCACCGCGATCGGCGGTGGCGGTGGCGGCGGCTCGACGTCGACCGGGGCGGGGATGGCGGGCGAAAGCGGCGGCTGGCGTGAGGCGCATCCCGAAAGCAGAATGAGTGCGGCGATCCCCGCAGTCGCGAGGCCGCGGATCGGGCAGCTCACTCTTCCTCGTCGGTTTCGATCAACAGCCAGTTCGGGTCGCGCGCCGCTATGTCGCGGCGAAAGGTCCAGCGATCACGGGTCTGGACCGCGTCGCTCAACGACCCGGCGATCACTTCGCCCTCGCGGTTGCGTGTAACCGCGGCGATATCGGCCTCGAAGCGCACCGCGACGACCGCCGCGGTCCGTTCGAGCGAGGCTTCTGCGATCACGGCCTGCTCGATCGCGACCAGGCGATTGTCGAGCGTGTGCCCTTCTTTCTCGCGCTCGGCGACGGCGGCGGCGAAGGTTGCATAGACGTCGCCTTCGACATGCGGCTTCATCGCCTCGAGCTGCCCGCTCCAGTAGGATTCCAGGATCATCTTGTACGCCGCTTTGGCGCCTTCGAGGAAATGCGCGACATCGAAGCTCGGGTCGGCGGCGAGGATCGCTCGCACTCCCGGCCCCGCGGTCGGCAAGAAGGCCATGTCGGCTCCGTCGGCCGGGGCCAGCGGGGGATTGGCGGGTGAAGGACTGCGCGGCTCGACCCGTGCGTCGGGATCGGCGGGCTTGAGGATCGGCTGCTGCTCATGACCGGTCCGCTCGCCGAGCACGCTGTACAATCGCAAGCCGACGAACAGCGCGACTAGGGCAAGGATGATGATAGCGGTCAACAAGGGTTCCGATCATTTGGCCGATCAACGGGCATTCCAACATAATGCGCCAATCGACCAGATTCAAAGGGTCATGCTTGACCCCTCTCGCCATTGCGCCTCATTTCCCCGGCTGCTAGTCGCCCAGCGGTGCCGGCCGGGTCATCCCGGGCGGCAAACCTTCCTTTTCACCCAAGGGCAAATGAGCATGGCCGAGCAGGATCCGATCGTGGGCAGCAATGGCGGAGGCGAGCCCGAAGCGGCCCCTCAGGTTGCGACGATCGCACAATATGTCAAAGACTTGTCGGTCGAAAATCCCAATGCTCCCAATGTCTATCAATGGCAGGAGCAGCCCCAGCTCGATGTCCAGTTCCACATCAACGTCACCGCCGCGGGCGAAAATGTTCACGAAGTCGTTCTCAAGATCGACGTCTCGGCGCGCTCGGACAAGGGGCCGCATTTTCTCATCGACCTGAGCTATGCCGGACTGTTCGGGCTTCGCAACCTTCCCGAAGAAGCGCTCGGTCCGGTGCTTCTCGCCGAAGCGCCGCGGATGCTGTTTCCCTTCGCTCGGCAGATCATTGCCGAAGCGACGCAGAATTGCGGCTTCCCGCCGCTTCTGCTCGATCCGATCGATTTTACCGCGGCCTATCTCGCTCAGGCCGAAGCCGCCGAGGCCAATGGCGACGCCGACGAAATTGCCCACGGAACTGCACTGCCGCCGGGTGAAGCCCTCAACTGATGAATCTGCTCAAGGCGTCGGGAACGATCGGCGGGCTGACGATGGTCAGCCGGATTCTCGGCTTCGTGCGCGAGATGATCTTCAGCCGAGTGCTCGGAGCCGGAATGGCCGCCGACGCCTTCGCGCTCGCGTTCCTCATCCCCAACCTGTTCCGCCGGCTGTTCGGCGAGGGCGCGTTCAGCCAGGGGTTCGTCCCCTTGTTCAGCCAGCGGCTCTATGGCGATGGCGGGATCGATGAAGCAAGGCGCTTTGCCGACGAAGTGCTCGCGGTGTTCCTGCCGGTGTTGATCATGATCACTGTGGTCTTCGAAGTCGCGATGCCCGCTTTCACCTGGCTGATCGCTTCGGGCTGGCGTGACGATCCGACCAAATTCGCGCTCGCCACCGAGCTTACCCGGATCACCTTTCCCTACCTCATCTTCATCAGCCTGGTATCGCTCTTCTCGGGCGTGCTCAATTCGCTGACCCGCTTTACCGCCGCGGCCTTCGCGCCCGCCTTGCTCAACCTCGCCTTGATCGTCGCGCTTCTGCTGGTCCCGGTAGGGGGCCCGGCGACCGCGCGGGCGATGGCGGTCGCGGTGATCGTCGGGGGCCTGTTCCAGCTGGCCCTGTGCTGGGCGGCGACTCGTCGCGCCGGGATCAAGCTTCGGCTGATCCGGCCCAAGATGACCCCGCGAGTCAGGGAATTGCTGATCCTGATCCTTCCCGCGACTCTGGGCGGGGGCCTCTATTACATCAGCCAGCTTTTCTACGCCTATTTCGCCACCAGCCTGCCGCAGGGTTCACTGGTCTATCTCGGTTTTGCCGACCGCCTCAACCAGCTTCCGTTGGCAATCATCGGCTCGGCGCTCGGCACCGCAATCCTCCCCGCAATCAGCCGTCACGTCGGCTCGGGCGACGGCGCCGGGGCGGCGAAGATCCAGTCGCAGGCGACCGAACTCGCGATGTTGCTGACGCTACCCGCCGCGGTTGCGCTTGCGGTCACCGCCGAGCCGATCGTCGCAGCCTTGTTCCAGGGTGGCAAGTTCAGCGCCGCCGACGCCCGGACCACCGCCCATGTGCTCGCGATCATCGTTGCCGGGCTGCCGGCCTATGTCATGATCAAGGTTCTGACCCCGGGCTTTTACGCGCGCAAGGACATGAAGACCCCGGTGGTTGTCGCCCTTGCCGCTCTGGTGATCGGGATCGCCTTGAACTTCGCATTGGTCCCCGTGATTGGGATCGATGCGCTCGCGACGACCACCGCAATGACCGCCTGGCTCAATGCGCTGACGCTTTATGTCATCCTTAGCCGCCGCGGGCATTTCCGCTTCGAACCGTGGCTCGCATCGCGGCTGGCACGCCAATTGATCGCGGCGGCGGCGATGGCCGGCGCCTTATACGGCGTTCGCTTGCTGCTCGACGGATTCTTCGCCGGCTCGGCGGGCCATCGGCTGGTCGGGGTCGGAGCACTGGTCGCGGTCGGCGGACTGGTCTATTTCACGATTGCCTGGGTGATCGGAGCGGTCGACCGCGACGACATCCTCATCCTGCTCAAGCGCAAGAAGGTCGGCTGATGGTCGAAGCCGAACCCATGCGGGTAGTGTCTGGAATTCAGCCGTCGGGCGATCTTCATCTTGGCAATCTGCTTGGCGCAATCCTGCGCTGGGTGCGAATGCAGGACGAAGCCGAATGCCTGTTCTTCCTCGCCGACCTCCACGCGCTGACGGTCGACTGTGATCCTGACCAATTGCGCGCCAATGTCCGCGAAATGGCCGCGGCGCTGATCGCTTCGGGGATCGATCCGGAGCGGTCGATCCTGTTTGCGCAAAGCGCGGTTCCCGAGCATGCGCAGATGGCGTGGCTGCTCAATTGCACCGCGCGGATCGGCTGGCTCAACCGGATGACCCAGTTCAAGGAAAAGTCGGGCAAGTCGCGCGAGGGCGCGAGTGTCGGGCTGTTCACTTATCCCGTGCTCCAGGCAGCCGACGTGCTGGTCTATCGAGCGACTCATGTGCCGGTCGGCGAGGACCAGAAGCAGCATATCGAACTCGCGCGCGACATCGCAATCAAGTTCAACACAGACGTCGATTCTGAAATCTTCGTCCCCCCAGAGCCCTATATCGGCGGCGGGACCGCCGCGCGGGTGATGAGCCTTCGCGACGGCCGCTCGAAAATGTCGAAGTCCGATCCGTCGGACATGACCCGGATCAACCTCACCGACAGCGACGACCTGATCGCGCAGAAAATCCGCAAGGCGCGGACCGACCCCGCGCCGCTTCCCGATAGCGCCGAAACGCTCGCCGCGCGTCCCGAAGCGCGCAACCTCATCGGCATATTCGTCGAAGTCACCGGACAAAGCTTCGACTCGGTTGTCGCGTCCCACGCTGGCCAGGGTTTTGGCACGCTTAAGCCGCTGCTCGCCGATGCCGTGATCGCACTCATCGCTCCGCTGCGCCGGAAGCTGATCGAGCTCCGCGCCGACCCGGGAACGATCGAATCCTTCCTTGCCGCGGGGGCTGAGCGCGCCTCGGCGCTTGGCGCTCCGACGCTTGCCGCCGCGTATCGCGCGGTCGGCCTGACGCGCTGAGCCAAGGCTTCATCGGCGGTTAAGGCGATTTGATGCTAGTATTCGGAGTATGAAAGCATTTTTCCGGAGTCATGGACACATGCAACGTATTTCCAAACTGGCGGCGGCCGCGATGCTCGGCGTCGCGACGATCGGCCTGTCGGCGTGCGCGACGGGCTTCCCGGCGAAGGTATCGCGCTTTCAGGCGATGCCCGCCCCGGCCGGCCAGAGCTTCTTTGTCGTTCCGACCGACGGGGCCAACGCCGGCGGGCTCGAATTTTCGCGCTATGCCGCGATGGTCACCGAGGCGATGCGCGTTCAGGGATACACCCCAGCGGCGAGCCCGAGCGCGGCGACGATGCTCGTCCGGGTCGGCTATGGTGTCGATGAGGGAGAGGAGGAAATCACCTCCGATCCGTTCGCGCGTTCGATGTATTCGAGCCCCTACTACCGGGGAGGCTATGACCCCTTCTATCGCGGCTATTACGGGCGGCCTTATTATTCACGCTACGGATACGACTATTCGCGCTCGCCATTTTATTACGGCTGGGACGACCAGTTCGGTTATTCGCGCTATGGCGACCAGGTGAGGAGCTACACCGTCTACGAGAGTTTTCTCGACGTCGACATCCGCCGCCGCGCCGACAATGCCTCATTGTTCGAAGGCCATGCCAAGGCACGGTCGCGCAACGACGACCTGCCGGTGATCGTCCCCAATCTGGTTGAAGCGATGTTCACCGGCTTTCCCGGGCGCTCGGGCGAAACGATCAAGATCACCGTTCCGCCGGCCAAGCGGACGCGCTAGATTCTGTAGCTCGCCTGCGCTCGAGACCGCACGCCGTTCTTGCGCACAGCGATCTGAAAGGAAGGCCCGCCCGGCAGAAGCCGGACGGGCCTTTTTTTCATCCGTTTCTGGGGACGGGTGAAAACGCTAAAAGCCTTAGGAAATCTTTACGCGACGCTCAACCCTCGAGCTGGCGGGTGAGCAGCCGGATGTCGGCGTCGAGTTCGGCGTCGCTCGCTCGCAGCCGCTCGATCTGCTTTACCGCATGGATCACCGTGGTGTGGTCGCGCCCGCCGAATCGGCGACCGATGTCGGGGAGCGACTTGGGGGTCAATTGCTTCGACAGATACATTGCCACCTGGCGCGGCCGGGCGACCTCGCGAGCGCGCCGCGCCGAGGTCATTTCGGCTTTGCGAATCTTGAAATGCTCGGCGACCTGGGTCTGGATTTCGTCGATCGAAATTCGCCGCTGATTGGCGCGAAGCACATTGGCGAGTACTTCTTCGACAAAGCCGACGTCGATCGCCCGTCCGGTCATCATCGCATAAGCCGCGATCCGATTGAGCGCGCCTTCGAGCTCGCGGATGCTCGCGGTCAGCCGCCGGGCGAGGAACTCAATCACCTCGCGCGGCATCTCGACCCCGGTAAGGACGCTCAGCTTGGCATTGATGATGTTCAGCCGAAGCTCGTAATCGGCGGCGTTGATGTCGGCGACGAGGCCCCACGACAGCCGCGACAAAATTCGCGGCGCGATCCCGTCGAGATCCTGCGGTGCGCGGTCCGAAGTAATCACCAGCCTACGCCCGGCGGTGATGATCTCGTTCATCGTGTGAAAGAATTCTTCCTGGGTCGAATCCTTGCCCGCTATGAACTGGACATCGTCGATCAGCAACAAATCGGCTGAGCGCAGGCGGCCCTTGAACCCGATCGTGTCATTCTCGCGGATCGATCGAACGAATTCGACCATGAATTTCTCGGCCGACATCGAGACCACTCGTGCGGCGGAATTATGCGCGAGGAACGCCTGCCCGATCGCGTGGAGCAAATGCGTCTTGCCGCGTCCGGTGCTGCCATGAATGAACAGGGGATTGAAGTTGACGCTTGCGGCGCTGGCAAGCGTCCTGGCGGCAGTCGCCGCGACCTCATTGGCCTTGCCGACGACGAACGTTTCGAAGCGGAAGCGCGGATCGAAATTGGGTGCCGAT
Organism: Sphingomicrobium sp.; assembly: GCA_046714555.1. Lineage (GTDB taxonomy): Bacteria > Pseudomonadota > Alphaproteobacteria > Sphingomonadales > Sphingomonadaceae > Sphingomicrobium. The sequence goes on from JBKKAQ010000006.1 coordinate 8,519, forward strand.
CCGTCGACGGCGCGTTGCGGTGCCGCGGGAATTTGCTCAAGGATCAGCAATGGCGAAGGGCGCGGTCCATCCTCCGCGGCGACGATCCGCACTTCGGATACCAGCGGCAAAGTTGTCCGCCATGCCAGCGCGAGCCGGTCGCCGAAATGCGAACGCACCCAATCGGCCATGAACTGGCTCGGCATGACGATTTCGAGAGCGCCCGATTCGGCGTCGAACTCGCCCAGCGTCGCGGGCTTGAGCCAGCCATCGAAGGTGCGTGCCCCGCAATCGCGGCGAAGCCCAGTGCGGATCGACTCCCATGCGGCGACCAATGGTGCAGCGATTTCCTCGCCTGTGCCGGGCTGTGTGTCGACCGTTCCGAGCATCACAGTCTAGCGCCTCCCGTCAACCGCCGCCCTCGACACTGTATGCGCACAGAAGACATTATCGCGCCGACCCCCGGGTCGCTGCGCTTATGACTTTCGCTGTGTAGTGCCCCGGTCCAGAATCAGTCCGGAAGAATGCGTTTTGAGAGTCATTCGGCCAGCATTCAAGGCCTCAAATTTCACGAAAGTGAAATATACATGCTTGACTCCCAAAAGCCGTGAAATTCCGTCATTTCGACGAAAAACCACGGTTTTCTCCGTGTTTACGACAGGCGTATCGCGCGAATCGCTGGAAACAATGGGTTTTTGCCTGGCCCAAAAAACGGGCCGCCCGGTCGCCCGGACAACCCGTTCTAAAATGAAACAGTAAAGCTCAGCCGAGCGCTGCGACGCGCCTGGAGAGACGCGAATATTTGCGGCTGGCGGTGTTCTTGTGGATCACTCCGCGCGCCACTCCGCGCGCCATTTCGGGCTGCGCGGCCTTGAGCGCCTCGGCCGCCTCATTCTTGTTGCCTGAGGCAAGCGCCGATTCGACGGCCTTGACGAAAGTTCGGATTCGGCTGACTCGCGCGCCATTGACCTCGGCTCGGTTGGCGTTGCGGCGGATGCGCTTCTTGGCTTGCGGCGTGTTCGCCATCGATCGGTCCTTGGATTGGTCAGGATAAAAAAAGAAAAAGCGGCGAACCCACGGGCTGCACCGGCGTCGCGATCCCCTAACGCCAAGGGCGATTCGGGTCAACCGTCGAGACATGCCTAGCGCTGGCAGCGCGGGCAATAAAAGCTCGAGCGCCCGCCCTGGACGACCCGGCGAACCGTCCCGCCGCACGAACAGGGTTGGCCCTCGCGGTCGTAAACTTCGAACTGCTTCGAAAAATAGCCGAGCTCGCCGTCGGGCCGGGCGAAGTCGCGCAATGAGGATCCCCCCGCCGCGATCGCGTCCTCGAGCACCGCCGGAATCGCAACCGCCAATCGATCGAGCCGGGCGAGCGAGAGGCCTCCCGCGGCGCGCAGGGGGCTGATCCGCGCCCGGTACAAAGCCTCGCAGGCATAAATATTGCCCAACCCGGCGACCATCCTCTGGTCGAGCAGGAGCAGTTTGACGGCCGCGCTTCGCTCCTTGAATGCCGCCTTGAACCAGCCGCCGCGGAGCGATCCGCCGAGCGGTTCGGGGCCGAGCGCCCTGATCGGCGGCCAGTCGGGCAGTTCGGCGGTGGGCATCAGGTCGAGCGAGCCGAACCGCCGCGGGTCGTTGAGGCTGAGCGTGTCGCCGTCGCCGGTTTTGATCAGCAGATGGTCGTGCGCGCCGATTTCCGCGGGATTGATCCGCCATCGCCCCGACATTCCGAGGTGAAACACCAATGTGTCGCCGCGGTTGGTTTCGATCAGCCCATATTTCGCACGGCGGCCAAGCGCGGTCACCCGCGCTCCGGTCAACCGCTGGCGAAGGTCGGCGGGGATCGGCCGGCGAAGGTCGGCGCGTCGCGGCTCGACCCGCACCAGCGTGCGCGCCAGCAGCACTTTCTCCAGCCCGCGGACGCTGGTCTCGACTTCGGGAAGCTCGGGCATGTGCCGCCTGCGATAAGGCGGGTGCAAAGCTCCGCCAACCCCTGCTAGAGCGCGGCCCCATGACCCAGGTGAATTTCGGCGAGGAACTCGTCAGTCCGGAAGAAAAAACCGCTCGCGTCGGTGGGGTCTTTACCTCGGTTGCGCGCCGTTATGACGTGATGAACGATCTTATGTCGGGCGGGGCGCACCGCTTGTGGAAGGACCGCTTCGTCGCCAGGGTCAAGCCGCGACCCGGCGAGGTGATCCTCGACATGGCGGGGGGCACCGGCGACATCGCCTTTCGCGTCGCGCGGCGCGGCGCCGTAGTGACCGTTGCCGACATCAATCCCGACATGCTTGCGGTCGGAATCGAGAGCGCCATAAAGCGCGGGCTCGGCG
>JBKKAQ010000007.1:0-8147 GCA_046714555.1 Sphingomicrobium sp.
GCGCTGCGCACGCTGCCGCCGTACTACGACGATCCGGCCCACATCGCGGCGCTGGCAAGCGATCTCGGACGTCAGCTGGCTGCGCTCGATTTCGCGCCCGAGGTGCTGTTGCTCAGCTTTCACGGGATGCCGCAACGCACCCTCGACCTCGGCGATCCCTACCACTGCCACTGCCGCAAGACGGCGCGCCTGCTCGAACAGGCGCTCGCCCCCCAATGGCCCGGCCTGAGGATCGAGACCGCGTTCCAGTCCCGCTTCGGCCGCGCCAAGTGGCTCGAACCTGCGACCGATCGGGTGCTAGCCGCTTACCCCGCTGCGGGGGTCAAGCGAATCGCCATCGCCGCGCCGGGGTTTTCAGCCGACTGCCTCGAAACGATCGAGGAACTGGGGATTCGCGGCTGCGACAGCTTTCTCGCAGCAGGGGGCGAAAAATTCGCGCGGCTCGACTGCCTCAATGACAGCTACGAAGGAATGAAGATGCTCGAAGCGTTGGTCAAACGCGAGCTTGAAGGTTGGCCAACAGACGCATAAGCCGGAAATGTAAAAAACAGGAGTGGATCATGGCTAGAGTTGCGGTGGTTACCGGGGGCACCCGCGGAATTGGCGAGGCGATCAGCATCGCGCTAAAGGATAAAGGCATGAGCGTTGCTGCGACCTATGCGGGCAACGAGGAGCGCGCACGCGAATTTACCGAACGAACCGGCATTGCCGCTTACAAGTTCGATGTCGCCGACCATCAAGCCTGCGCCGAGGCCGTGGCAAGAATTGAGACCGAGCTTGGCCCGGTCGACGTCCTTGTTAACAACGCCGGGATCACCCGCGACACAACGATCAAGCGCATGGACCATGCCAATTGGCAGGAAGTGATCGACACCAATCTTGGCGGCTGTTTCAATATGGCTAAAGCGGTGTTCGATGGCATGGTCTCTCGCGGATTTGGACGGATCGTCAATATCGGGTCGATCAACGGCCAGGCCGGACAATATGGCCAGGTCAATTACGCCGCCGCCAAATCCGGAATCCACGGCTTCACCAAGGCGCTCGCGCAGGAAGGTGCGCGTGCCGGGGTTACCGTGAACGCGATCGCGCCGGGCTATATCGACACCGACATGGTTGCGGCGGTCCCGCCCGAAGTGCTTGCCAAGATCGTTTCGAAAATTCCGGTCAACCGTCTTGGCAAGGCCGAAGAAATAGCCCGAGGGGTCGCATTCCTGGTCGACGAGAATGCTGGCTTCGTGACCGGTTCGACGCTGTCGATCAACGGCGGGCAGCACATGTATTGATCGCCGGCAAGTGAACGGTTCGTTGCTTCACGGTCCGGTCAAGCGCTCGGTGACGATCGCGGGACACCAGACTTCGATCAGCCTCGAACCGATTTTCTGGCAAGCGCTCGAGCGCAAGGCGCGCGAGAGCGGCCGAGCGCTCAACGCACTGGTGGCGGAGATCGATGTCGCCAGGCTCGACGCAGCGGATCCGCCCAACCTGACTTCCGCGATCCGCCAATGTCTGTTCCGCGGCGCGACGCCAAGCTAAACGATGGCTGCTTTACCGGGTGAGCAGGATTCGCGCCTGACTCGCGATTTGCGCGAGCATCGACGCACTCACCGCAGGCGCGATCCGGGCGCGTCCGATCAGCTGTCGGAATTGCGCGGTTCGCGCCGCGTTGCGTTCAACCCAGCGCTCGACCGCCTGCTCGAGGTCCTTGTCCCGACTCCGCGACAGGAAGTCGATCCGCAATTGCTCGAAATCGCGTGCCAGTCCTGCGGTCAGCAATCGCTCCCATTGATCGGACGGGACGAACCGTGCGACCTGGCCTTGCGCCCAGTCGAGCCCGAGCGCTTCGCCGAGCCGAGTGTAGGCGCGGGTGAGCGCGAGCTGGTCGACCCCTTTGCGAGCGCCCAGAGCGGCAATTGCGAAGACCCCGTCGAGCTCGAACAGGCGGATGAGGGCGTCGACCAGATCCTCGCTGGCGCCGAGCGCCGCAAGGCGCTCGCGCCGCGCCGCGGCTTCGCTTCGTACCTCTCCGCGGATTAGCCGCGAGGTTGCCGCGGAAACGGTCTTGAGGCCGGGTTCGAACAGGCGCGCGAGCGCGCTGACGCTGGTCTCGCCGCCGGCCGAGCGGAGAATGTCCGAAAGATGCGCGCGGATGCTTCGGGCGGCGATCGCGAACAGTTCGATGCGCGCAATCTCGGACACAGCGGCGGTTTCCAAGAGCGCCCATATCCGGTCGAGGCCGAGGAGGCGTTCGGCGACGAGGAAGGCAGTGACGACCTGGCCGAGCGAGACGCCTTCTTCCTCGGTGAGGTCGAGCGCGACGCCTGGGCCGAGGCGGTTGACGAAGCGGTTGGCGACCCGGGTGGCGAGGATTTCGTTACGGAGGCGATGCGACCGGATCGCGGCGGCGTGGGGCTTGCGCATCGGCGCAGGGAAAGCGGCGAACAATTCGGAACCCATCAGCGGGTCGTCGGCAAGCTCGAGCGCCTCGGCGGCGTCCTGGAGCGCGAGCTTGGCCATCGCCATGACGATCGCCAGCTCGGGGCGGGTCAGCCCGCGGGATTCCTGAGCGCGGCGGAGGAGAATGTCGCTGGTCGCGAGCCCTTCGACCCGGCGGTCGAGCCGGCCGCCCGCTTCGAGCAATTCGATCGTCCGCACCTGCCCCGCGAGCGCGAGCGCTCCCCCCGCCTCGGCGATCGACAGAGCGAGCGTCTGGAGGCGATTGTCCTCGAGCACCAGTTCGGACACCTCGCCGGTCATCTTCGCAAGCAGCCGGTTGCGCCGAGCGAGGGTCAGGCGCCCCTCGACCATCTCGCGGTTCAAGGGGATCTTGATATTGACCTCCTTGTCCGAGCAATCGACCCCGGTCGAATTGTCGATGAAGTCGGTGTTGATCCGCCCGCCAAGTTCAGCGAATTCGATCCGCGCCGCCTGGGTCACCGCGAGGTTGGCGCCTTCGCCGATCGCTTTGGCGCGAAGCTCGCCCGCGTCGACCCGCAACAGGTCGTTGGCGGGATCGCCGACCGCCGCATGGGCCTGGGCCGAAGCCTTCACATAGGTCCCGATCCCGCCAAACCAGATGAGGTCGACCCCGGCTTTCAGGATCGCGTTGATCAGGCCGGTCGGATCGAGTGATTCGGAGTCGATTGCGAGCAAGGCGCGGACCTGCTTCGACAAGGGGATTGATTTCTGGGTGCGCGGGAAAATGCCGCCTCCGTTCGACAGATATTTGCGGTCGTAATCGTCCCAGCTCGAGCGCGGCAGGACGAACAATCGCTCGCGCTCGGCCCAGCTGGTCGCCGGATCGGGATCGGGGTCGAGAAAAATGTGGCGATGGTCGAACGCGGCGACCAGCTTGACCGACTTCGACAGCAAAAGGCCATTGCCGAACACATCGCCCGACATGTCGCCGCAGCCGACGATCCGGATCGGATCGCGCTGCACGTCGATGCCAAGCTCGAGGAAATGGCGCTGGACCGAAATCCACGCGCCTTTGGCGGTGATCCCCATCGCCTTGTGGTCGTAGCCGTTCGAGCCGCCGCTGGCGAAGGCATCGCCGAGCCAGAAGCCGCGTTCGAGCGCGATGGCATTGGCGACATCGGAGAAACTCGCGGTACCCTTGTCGGCGGCGACGACGAAATAGGGATCGTCGCCGTCATGGACCTCGACCCCGGGCGGATGGACGATCCTGTCCTCGACCAGATTGTCGGTCACCGAAAGCAAGGCGCGAATGAAGATGCGATAGCTTTGAGTGCCCTCGGCGAGCCACAGGTCGCGCTCGGTCGGGCTGGGCAATTGCTTGGGGTAGAAGCCGCCCTTGGCCCCGGTCGGGACGATCACCGCATTCTTGACCATCTGGGCTTTCATCAGGCCGAGGACTTCAGTGCGGAAATCGTCGCGCCGGTCGGACCAGCGAAGCCCGCCGCGAGCGACCGGACCGCCGCGCAGGTGGATGCCCTCGACCCGCGGCGAATAGACCCAGATCTCGCGCCACGGCACCGGCGCGGGGAGCCCGGGAACCGCGATGCTGTCGAGCTTGAAGGCGAGCGCTTCGGCCGCGGCGGGGGCAAAGGCGTTGGTCCGGAGAGTCGCCTCGATCACCGAGCGTAGCAGGCGCAGGATTCGGTCGTCGTCGATCGCGCCGACATGCGACAAAGCCTCGTCGAGTTCGCGGTGAAGCGCGCGCACCCGCCCGCCGCGGTCGCCCCTGAAAGCGGGATCGTGAGCGGCGGTGAAGCTTGCCACCAGCGCATTGGTTGCGCGTGGCGATCGGCGAAGCGCGTCGACTATCGTCGCAAGCCCGTAGGCAACCCCCGTCTGGCGCAAATAGCGGAACCAGGCGCGAAACCAGACCACCGGCTGAGGGTCGAGCCCGGCGAACAGGATCAACTGGTTGAAGGCGTCGTTTTCGGCGACACCGCCGAGCACCTCGGCGATCGCTCCCTCGATCATCGGCGCTCGATCGAGGATCGTTTCGACATCGGTGGTCGGGGGAAGATCGAGCAGGAAGTCGTGGACTTGGGCGTGAGTCGCCTCGGCCAGCGCCGTGGGCAATTCCTCGAGCACCCGGAAGCCGAAATTTTCGAGCACCGGTACGGCTTCGGACAAGGGGATCAGCCCGCCGCGGCGATAGGTCTTCAAGTGAAGCTGGCACGGGCCGTCGGACTCGGTGCGATAGAGCCGGGCATCGCGCGCCGAATCATCGGGGAGGGCGCACAAGCGAAGGATGTCGGCGGCGGCGGCGGCCGGTTCGGTTCGAGCGCGATAATTTTCGGGCATCGCCGAGAGATAGGTCAACGACAAGCGCGCCCCGCGCCCCGGACCGACCAAAGCGACCAGTTCGGCCTCGACCGCCGGAGCCCAGCCGCGGACCATCTCGACCAAAGCGGCATCGAGCGCGGCGACGTTGGGAAGCCGAAGCGAAGGATCGATCGGGATGGTGAAGCGCACCAGCGCAAGGCCGCCGTCGCCAAGCTCGACCGACCAGTGGTTGATTGGCGATCCGATCTCGCCTTCGAGCATCAGTGCGATCGCTTTGCGCCGAGACGTCGTCAGCTCGTCGCGCGGAAGCCAGACAAAGGCGTAGAGATGACGGCGAAGAGCGCCGGGGAGCAACAGCATCGTCGGGCGGGGCCGGTCGGCGAGCGACATGGCGGTCAAGGCGGCTTCGCGTACTTCGTCGAAGTCGAATGAGATGAGAATGTCGTGGGGCAGGGTCGAGACCGCGTGAGTCAGTGCCTTGCCGCCATGGCTCGACGGAGCGAAGCCGAGCTCGCGATCGAGCCTGAGCAGATGTTCGCGAAGCACCGGGACCTCGCTCGCCGGAGCGCGCAGCGCGGCGCTGGTCCACAGCCCGACGTGGACCGACAGGCTGTCGTCGGGCCGCCGGATCATCACGACATCGAGCGGGACCCGGCGATGAACCGGCGAATCATGGTCGGCCTTGAGGATCACCAGGCTGCGCTTTTCGTGACCAAGATGAGCGATCGCGACCTTGACCGTGGCATCCTGCCACAGATCGAAGCCGCGCTTGAGGATTCCGAGGCCGCCGAGCATGCTGCCCTTGCGGTCGAGCGCCGCATGGCCGAGCAAGGTGAAATGATCTTCGCCAAGCCAGCGGAGCAGCGCCGCGCTTTCGGGATCGCGCGGGTCAAGCGAGGCTGCGTCGGCTTCCATTTCGGCGAGCATCGAACGCCAGTCGGAAACCGCGGCGCGGACGTCGAACAGCACCCGGTCAAGCTCGTCCAGCAGCGCGTGACGGCCGAGCGCGTCGGCGCGGTCGAGCTCGATATAGATGATCGATTCCTTTGCGCCCTTGCCGAGCGTGGCAAGCGCTCCGGCCTTGTCACGCGAAACGCTGACGATCGGGTGGAGCAGGCGATGGACCGTCAGCCCGCGCGAGGCGATCGCCGCGGCGACGCTGTCGACCAGGAAGGGCATGTCGTCATTGACCACGGCGAGCCGCATTCGCCGCTTGCCCGCTTCGCCGCCGGTCGATTCAATCCGTACCGCGGCCTCGCCGGGCGGACGCCGGGCGGCGACCGAGGCGATGAACTCGGCTGCCTGTTGCTGTTGGGCGCTTCCGAAATCGGCCGTTTCGCCGGGCAAAGCGTCGTTGGCTAGCGCCTTGCGAAGCCTCGTGGTGAGTGACTTTTCCGAACGCTTCACGGCCGTCATAAAAGATTGCTCCGCCAAGCCTTCGGTATCGCGTCGGGCTATAGCCGCGCGGCGCCGAGCACGACAAGGGCGCAAGGGTCCGCGGTGCGTGAAGCGGATTGGGGTCCGAACTTATGATGAGAGGCTGATTCACGGCCTCGGCGGAAACGCGGAGCGCCTCCCCCTCGGGCGATCAGACTCTAGCCAGCGGTGCGGCGGATGGCGCGTTCGAGCATAGCCGGGTCGTCGATCGCGGCGACCGCCTGATAGCCATCAGCCGACGAGCGGCGGACGAGGACGAGGACGAATTCGTCGCTCGATTCAAGTTCGGCGAGCGCGATCGGATTTGCGTCGCGCAACGCCGCGCGAGCGGCATCGCCGCGCGTATCGGGGCGCGGGGCGGGGCGGCGAGCAGCGCGTTCGGCGGCGACCAAAGCCTTTAGGCCGCCCGGGCTTGCTTCGAGGAATTGGCCGAACTGATGTTCGGCGACCTGGTTGCGATGGGCAAAGGACAAAGCGGCGGCGAATTCGGTCAGCCGGGTCTTGTCGTAGTCGATCCCGAAGACCAGCTTGACGATCGGAGTCATTGGCGCGCGGGCCTGGGCTTTCAGCCCCGAATCCTCGAGCAGCTCGGCATAATCGTCGGGCTGGCGCTGCGCTTCGAGGGCGAAGTCGAAGGCGAGGCCGAGCGCGCGGTAGAGCGCGGCGCGGCTTCGTCCGTCGGCCGACCTGACCGCTTCGGCGGTGGCGCGCGCCGCCGACAGACGGTCGGCCAGCCCGGCATCGGGATCGAGCGCGATTTCGGGAACAGCTTCGGGTTCGGGAGCGGGTTCGGCGAGCGGGCCGTCATCCCACGCCAGATGGGTGCGCGCGGCGGGAAGCTCGTCGGCGGGATCGGCGGGAAGCGCCGCGCTGATCGAGCGGCACGGAGCGTTGGGCTCGCCCGCGTCCTTCCAGTTGATCACCCCGTAGATGAAGTCGATGCTCCGGTCGTCGGACGAGAAGGGCATCAGGATCCCGCGATAGCAGATGTTCTCGCCGCGCTGATTGACGAATTCGGCCTCGAACCCGATCGGCGCGCGATTGGCGATGATCTGCATGTAATGGTCGGTCAGCCGCGACAGCAGCGAACGGCTGGGAACCTGCGCGATGCTGGCGATGTCGCCGGTCAGCCCGCATTCGGAGCGGATCGCTGCGCCGATGAACGGGGTGCGGGGATCGTCGGTGCCCGCGGTGAAATCGAGCAGGATGCTGTTGGGGCCGAAGTCGCCGATCTTGGCGGGATCGAGGTCCTCGATCGAGGGATAGTCGCGCCCCTCGAGCAGCGAGGCCCAATGATTATAGGCGCGGACCTGCATCCGCCGCTCGTCATCGCCGATCGCCGCGGTGACCTCGTCGATCACGCTATTGTCGGACACGGGCGAGGCATAGTCGCCGGGATGGTCGCGATAAGAATCCATGTGCGTGCCGAACCCCGTAAGACCAGATCGGATGCACCATGCCCGCTTCCGCCTAACAAAGCATTAAGCATGGGTAGCGGGGGGCGGGGGTGGCGGGGGCGGGGCGAGCCTTGTCGCCCGGGCGCGGCGCTGTTAGGGACAAAGGCGTCCGGGGCCGCCTTAGCTCAGTTGGTAGAGCATCGCATTCGTAATGCGGGGGTCACAGGTTCGAGTCCTGTAGGCGGCACCAGCCCTTTCACAAGGCAATCTCGGCGCTTACTAGCGGAAGGTCGCAAACCTTGGTCCGCCGTTTGGGTAAGGTTTGGGGCACTTTGCTTCCGTTGGTGCTGTGCGTCCCTTGAACTGCGGCTAAATTCCCTGTTGATCAATTGCCGATCGGCCTGCTATTTCTTAACTGCTAGACCTCCACCCGTCGGCATGGCTGACGCGCTCGGGTTGCGGTTGGCCTGCGATTTCTGAACTGCTAGACCCGTTACGATTGGCACGCTTGGCTATGTCAGTTGCGGTTGGCCTGCGATTTCTGAACTGCTAGAGCCA
>JBKKAQ010000008.1:0-12439 GCA_046714555.1 Sphingomicrobium sp.
CCGAGCCGCAAGATCAGCGAAACTCAGCGGTGCGCCGGGCGCCGGCGCGAGAACGGCGGGCGAGTTTTGCGCGACCTGCGCGCCGAGCGGCGCGGTTGCGACCGAAAAGACGGTGCCTCCCAAAAGCAGGGCCGCGGTGACCCCATAGGCGTAGCGCACGATCGAAGACTCCTTCGTCAAACTCATTCCTGATCCTCGTTTAAACTGGCGTTGCACCGCGACGCTAGATCGGGCGCATGAACGCGATTTGAATAGCTAGCGCCCTCGGCCGGAAAATTCCTTGAGATACTCGTTTTGCGGCGACATGATGATCGTCGTCGGGGCGGGCTTTTCGGCGCCATCGCCGATGAAGGTCGTCTGGTAGGACTGCATCGCCCGATAGAATTCGTAGAAATCTGCGTCCTTGCCGAAGCTTGCGGCATAGGTTCGCGAGGCTTCGGCATCGGCTTCGGCGCGGATGATCTGCGCCTGCTTGGCCCCCTGCGCCCTGATCGACCGTGCCTCTTGAGTCCGCGCGGTGCGCATCCGGTCGTAGGCCGACTGGAGCGGGGTTCCGTCAGGCAGATCGGCCTTCTTGATCCGGACGTCGATGATCTCGGCGCCATATTGCCGAGCAACCCGGTCGAGACCGCGGCGGACATTTTCCATCACTCCGCGCCGTTCGGGGCTAAGCAGTGAAACGAAGCTGCGCTTGCCAAGCTCGTTGCGAAGCTCCGAGCCGAGGATCGGACGAAGCGCGTCGCTCACTCGGTCCGAGCTTCGAGCGCGGATGTACATGCGCAGCGGATCGACGATTCGGTAGCGGGCGAAGGCATCGACCTCGAGCCGCAACTGGTCGGTGCTGAGCACTTGCTGGCGTTCCATGTCGACCGCGAGCACGCGCTTGTCGATCCACACGAAGCTTTCGGCGAACGGAATCCGAGCGGCGAGGCCCGCGCCGGCGCTTCCAAACGGCCGCGCCGGGTCATAGCGGTTCAGGATCCGCGCGGGCTTGCCGAAGCGGACGACGATCCCCTGGCGAGTCTCGGGAACGATCGCGACGCTGCTCAGCAGGGTCAGCAGAAGCGCGAAGGCGAGGAATGCGCTGAGCATCGGCCGGCGGCGGATGAAGTCGGTCATCGGGCCTGCCCCGCCTGGGCGCGGCGCTTGACTTCGGGCAGCGCCAGATAGGGCGTCACTCCGGGGGCCTCGACGATGGTCTTGTCGACCCCCGCGAGAACGCGTTCCATCGTTTCGTAATACATTCGGCGGCGAGTGACTTCGGGGGCCAGCCGATATTGTTCATAGACCTTGTCGAACGCGGTCGCGTCGCCCTGCGCCTTGGCGGTCAGCTGGAGCGCGTACGCGCGCGCGTCGTTGACATAGGATTGCGCCTGCTGCTGAGCCGCAGTGACCTCCTTGAACGCGTCATTGACCGCGGCGGGGGGATCGGCCTGCTTGATCGCGACGCCCTGGATCAACACGCCCGCCTTGTAGCTGTCGAGCACCTTCTGCATCGTTTCCGACACTTGCGCCTCGATCGCGCCGCGCTTTTCGCCGATCGCGTCGTTGAGGCTGACCCCGCTGATCACCGCGCGCATCGCGCTCTCGCCGACTTCGCGGATGGTCTCGTCGGGCTGGGCGAGCTCGAACATGTAGAGCTCTGGATCGCGGATGTTCCAGCGTACCGAATAAGCAATGTCGATGATGTTCTGGTCGCCGGTGAGCATCAGCGTCTCGGCGTCGGCCGACCCCAGGTCGATCGTCCGGATATTTTCGACATCGATTTTCTGCACCCGGTCGATCGGCGCCGGAAGGGTCAGTCCGACCCCCGGGCCGAGCGTATGGCTGTAGCGGCCGAGGCGAGTCACCACCCCGCGCTCTTCGGGAGCGACGAGGTGCATCGTCGTGAACAACAGCCACAGGATGACTAGCCCGGCGATCCCCCAGACTAAAAACGACCGGTCGGGCGCCGATGGCAGTCCGCCCCCGCCGTTTCCGCCGAACTTGGCGCGTCCTTTGCGGAGGAATTCATCGAGCGAAGTGACATTGCCGAAGCTCGGAATGTCCGGACGTCGCCGCCGAGGCGGCTCGTTCCACGGACCGCCGCCACCGCCGCCGCCGTCAGTGCCGCCACCGCGCGAAGGCTCGCCGCCACCGCTCGAACCCCATGGACCCTTTTTGTCGCTGAACAATGCGCGGACGCGCGCTCCCAGCCCCGGAAAAATCATCATCGTCCATCTATAGGTAGCGCGGCGCACGAAAAACAGTGGCAAGCGCCAATCGACCCATTATTCGCACCGAGACTCATGACCAAGGCCGATGACCCGCTGAGCGCGCTCGACGCGATCCCCGATGCCGCGCGGCTGAAAGCGAGGCGAAGGACCGGCGACGTGCTCAGTCTCGTCGCCGATGCCGCAGGGCTTGAAGCGCCCGACCGCGATGCACTCGAATTGCGGCTTCGCGCCGCCGGGCTCGCGCTACCCGGAGTGCGCGAGGTGCGTGTCGCGCTCACCGCGGCACGAACCAATCGCCGGCTGATCGCGATCGGCAGCGGCAAGGGCGGGGTCGGCAAGTCGACCCTCGCCGCCAACCTCGCCGTCGCGCTCGCCAGGCTGGGCACGAAGGTCGGTCTGATCGATGCCGACATCTATGGGCCTTCGCAGCCGCAACTGCTCGGCGCGCACTCCCGCCCCGAAGCGCGCAACAAGCAGCTCATCCCGGTCAGAGCGCAAGGAGTGACCTTGTTGTCGATCGGACAATTGGTCCCCGCCGGCCAGGCGCTGGCGTGGCGCGGCCCGATGGCGGCGGGCGCGCTTGCTCAGCTGGTCGAGGGCGACTGGGGCGATGCCGAGCTGCTCCTGGTCGACCTCCCCCCCGGCACCGGCGATGTACAATTGTCTCTGATCCAGAAAGCACGCCCGGCCGGAGCGGTGATCGTCTCTACTCCGCAGGATCTCGCCTTGATCGACGCGAGACGCGCAATCGACCTGTTCGGCAAGACCGGGGTGCCGATCCTCGGGCTGATCGAGAATATGGCGGGCTATGCCTGCCCGCATTGCGGCGAGACTTCGGACCCGTTCGGAAGCGGCGGCGCCGAGGCCGCGGCGAACGAAATGGGGATCGCGTTCCTTGGCCGGCTGCCGCTGTCGGCGAGCCTGCGCGCCGCGTCCGACGCCGGAACTCCTCCCGCGGCGGGCGAGGGCGCCACCGCCGACGCCTTTGCCGAGCTTGCCCGCAAATTGCTCGAGGCTCTGGATACCCAGCCGCGCTCAAGCATTGGAGCTTGAATCGAGGAGAAAGAAAATGCCGCTGACCAGCAACGAGGATATTGCCGCTCTTCTGTCGAGTGCGAAGACCATCGCTTTGGTCGGAGCTTCGGACCGTCCGGGACGCGCTTCCTACGGAGTGATGAAATTTCTCCAGGACCAGGGCTATCGGGTGATCCCGGTCAACCCGCGGATCACTGGCGAGCATGTCCACGGCGAATATATCTGGCGCGAGCTTGCCCAGATCGGCGAGCCGATCGACATCGTCGACATCTTCCGCAATTCCGAGGACGCCGGCGAAACCGTCGACGAGGCGATCGCGGTCGGCGCGAAAGCGGTGTGGATGCAGCTTGGTGTGGTCGACGACGAAGCCGCGCGGCGCGCCGAAGCGGCCGGGCTCAAGGTGGTGATGGATCGCTGCCCGAAAATCGAGATTCCTCGGCTCGGAGTGGCGCGGATCGACGCTTGAGACGTCGCGGCTACGGTCGCCTCAGGCGGCCGCGACCATCATCTCGGGGATCAGCACCGTCGGCGAATCGATCCCGCGGCGAAACACCAGATCGCTTGCGGGCTCGAGCATTGCGAACATTTCGATCAGGTTCGAGGCGATCGTGATCTCGGCCACCGGAGCGCCAATCACCCCGCCCGTCACAAGGAAGCCCGACGCCCCGCGGCTGTAGTCGCCGGTCACCGCGTTCACTCCCATTCCGATCAACTCGGTAATCAGGATTGCGTCGGGAAAGGCAGCGAGCAATTGATCGCGGCTGCGCTCGCCGGGCTGGAAGAACAGATTACTCGGCCCGGCGCCCGGCGCTCCGCCCGTTCCGCGCACCGCATGCCCGGTCGGAGCGATCCCAAGCTGCCGCGCGGACGCGCTGTCGGCGAGCCAGGTCTTGAGTACTCCGTCGGCAACCAGATCGCCGGGGCGCACGGCGAGCCCCTCGCCGTCGAACGGCCGCGATCTAAGACCGCGCTTGCGCAACGGATCGTCGCTGATCGTCACCCCGTGCGCAAAAACCTGCTCGCCCATTTTCCCCTGGAGGAAGCTCGCCTTGCGCGCCACCGCGCTGCCGTTGATCGCGGCGACGAAATGCCCGAGCAGCGAGGTCGCGACTCGCGGGTCGAAGATCACCGCCATCCGCCCCGAGGAAGGCTTGACCGGATTGACGCGCGCCACCGCGCGCTGACCGGCGCGGCGGCCGATTTTGCCGGGATCCTCGAGGTCCGCGGCATGGCGGACGCTGTGATAGGCATAGTCGCGTTGCATCGACGGGCCTTCGCCGGCAATCACGCTCACCGAAGTGCTGTGGCCGCTCGATTGATAGGCGCGAGCGAACCCGCTGCTGATCGCAAGCGCGACGGTCGAGGCCGAGGCGCTCGCCCCCGCTCCGCTCGAATTGCTGACCCCCGCAACGCCGAGCGCGACGCTCTCGGCCTCGAGCGCGCGCGTCCGCAAGGCCGCCGGATCGGGCTCGACCGGATCGACATTGTCGAGGTCGGGGACCTCGCCGCTGAACAGCATTTCGGCCGGCGCGAGCCCGGCAAACGCGTCCTCAGGGGCCTCGGCAGCCATCGCCATCGCCCGCTCGATCAGCAATCCGAGCGCGTCTGCCGAAAGGTCCGAAGACGAAACGCTTGCCGAGCGCGAACCACGGAACAGCCTCAGCCCGATCTCCTCGCCCTCGCTCCGCTGGACGTCCTCGAGCTCGCCGAGGCGCACCTGAATCCCGCTCGACCGCTCGCCGATGTAAATCGCGTCGGCGGCGTCGGCACCCGCGGACCGCGCTCGCTCGACCAGGGCTTGCGCCGTTTCACGGGCTTGGATGAGGCTTAGCATGCCGCGCGCCTACGGCGTTGCGAAGCCCTCGTCAAAAGCTCGTTCCGACCACCAGCATCGCCAGCAACACCAGAAAGCCGCACCAGCGGTTCGATCGGAACAAGGCGAGCGCGAGCGCGCCATCGGCGGGGTCGGCGCGCAACGCCTGCCCGCCAAGATGAAGCGCTGCCGGGATCAGCGCGGCGAGCGCAAGCTGGTCGGGCCGGACCGACCAGATCGCCATCCCCCACCCGCCAAGCGCGAGCACATAAAAGGTCGCGATTCCCGCTGCGGCGCGATTGCCCAGCGCCCTTGCCGATGATTTGACCCCGACAAGGGCGTCGTCCTCGATATCCTGAATCGCATAAAGCGTGTCGTAGCCGACGACCCATGCCACCGACCCCGCGTAGAGCCACAGCGCCGGAAGCTCGAGCTTGCCCGTCACCGCCGGCCAGCCGATCAGCGCACCCCAGCTGAACACCACCCCGAGCCATGCCTGCGGCCACCAGGTGATCCGCTTCATGAACGGATAGGCCGCAACCGGAGCAAGGCTTCCGAGCGCGACCCATTGCGCGGTGCGCTCGAGCTGGGAGAGGATTGCAAGCCCGACCACGCACAGACCGATCACCAGCCCCCAGGCGGCACCAAGGCCGACCCGGCCGCTTGCGAGCGGACGAAGCCGGGTGCGCTCGACCGAGCGGTCGAGTTCGCGGTCGACAATATCATTGTAAGCGCAGCCCGCGCTTCGCATCGCCAGCGCGCCGAGCGCCAGCACCAGGAACAGGCCCCAGCGCCCGCCGACCCCGGCGAGAGCGACGCTCCACGCGCATGGCCAATAGAGCAGCCAGCACCCGATCGGACGGTCGAGCCGCATCAGCGAGGCGAACGGCCTCAGCCGCGGCGGAAGCGCGCCGATCAGCCCGCGCCGCTCGCTGTCGGGGACATTGGGAGTTTCGGCGATCACCTGTGCTTCCTGCCGCCCGCGCGATGCGAAGTCGAGAGGAGCGCTTAGTGCCGGGGCTCCTGCTCGGGAGGCTCCTCGATCACCAGGTCGGGGCGCCGGGTGGTTCGCCATTCATGCTCGCCGCTGACGACCCCCGGCACCCGCCGGCCGCTTGCCTCGGTCTTGGGAAGATAGCGGAAGCGCTTGCGGATCAGCCGGCAGGTCACTTCGTCAAGCTCGCTATTGCCGCTCGTTCGGGTTACCCGGCAATCGCTCACCCGCCCGTCGACCCCGACCACGAAGCGAAGTCCGACCGTTCCGCTGATCCCGGCATCGAGCGCTCGGCTGGGATAATCCTCGGGAGTAATCTCGCCCTTGAGCCAGCGAAGCTCGCGCCCGCCTCCGCCGCCGGTCCCGTCGCCCGAATTGCCACTGCCGGTGCCGACGCCCTCGCCGCCGCTTCCGGTTCCCGGACCGCGAATATCGGCCGCCCCCGCCGAGGGCGCGGCCCCCGCCCCGGCGATCGGCGCGGCGATCAACGGCGGTGGGAGGAACAAAGGGATTTGCGGAATCGGAGCGACGATCTCGGTCGGGGTCGCGTGGAGATTGGGGGGCGACGCCGCGCCTTCGGGCCGCTTGTCCTTGGCCGGAGCGGGAATATTTTCCGCCAGCGGCGGCGGGGGAACCGCCTCGGGCTCGAGATCGAATAGGGCGAGGCTGTCATTGACCTTTTCGGCGACCGGAACTCCAAGTTCCGCGATCAGCGCCCAACCGAGCAGGAGATGAAGCGCGATTACGGCCGCCGCGGACTTGATCCGGTCGGAATTTCCAAGCTGGCTTGCGGTCCTCGTCGTCATCGCCTCGCTACGACACCGCATTTCAGCTTCGCATTCAAGTGGTTCCTGTCGCCCATAGCCGCCATCGCCTGAGCCCGCTAAGCCGGTCGTCATGCCCGCAACCCCCGCCTGGCCACCGCGATCGCTTCCCCGATTGTTCGTCTCCTCGCCGCTAGATCATGGCGCGCTGGTTGAGCTCGATCCGGCGCAGGCCAATTACCTCGGCAATGTTCTGCGGCTGAAATCCGGCGACCAGGCGCTGCTGTTCGACGGGGCGAGCGGCGAGTGGCTGGCCACCATCGCCGAAGTCGGCAAAAAGCGCATGAGCCTCGCGGTGGTCGAGCAGACCCGCGGCCCCGAAACCGTCCCCGAGCTGTGGCTCGCCTTCGCCCCGGTCAAGCGCGCGCGGATCGATTGGCTGGTCGAAAAGGCGACCGAACTCGGGGTCGCGAGGCTGATCCCGGTGACCACCCGGCGCACGGTGGTCGAGCGGCTCAACATGGGTCGCCTCGGCGCTCACATCGTCGAGGCCGCCGAGCAATGCGGTCGGACCAGGCTTCCGAGCCTCGCCGAGCCGATCAGCCTCGAAGCCTTCCTGAAAGCCTCCGACCGGACGCTCTATTTCGCCGATGAGACCGGGGGCGTTCCGCCCGCTTCGGTCTTCACTCAGGGCTCCGCGACAATCCTGATCGGCCCCGAGGGCGGCTTCACGATCGAGGAACGCGAAGCGATCCGAGAACAGCCGCACGCGACCGCGATCTCGCTCGGACCGCGAATCCTTCGCTCGGAGACTGCCGCGCTTGCCGCGATTTCGGCCTGGATGGCGCTTGCCGGGGACTGGCGCTAGCGGCGCGGCCCAGCGAGCGGCTGAACAAGCCCCGGCCGCGCCTGATCGCGAGGTTTCGCCCCGCCGCCGGAAATACGCTTTGCGGAGCGTCGGCGGGCGACTAGGGGCGCGTCATGACCACCCGCACCGACACCAGCGAAAGCCCGCTGATCGAAAGCCGCGATGACCTCATCTCGGTCTTTTCGGAAGGCGAGAAGCCGCGCGAGCACTGGCTGATCGGAACCGAGCATGAAAAATTCGTCTATCGAACCGCCGACCATCGCGCTCCGTCCTATGACGAGCCCGGCGGAATCCGCGATCTGCTCCTTGGTCTGACCGAATATGGCTGGAGCCCGGTCGAGGAGGTCGGGCCCGATGGCGGCAACAACATCATTGCGCTGGCGGGAGCCGACGGAACCATCAGCCTCGAGCCCGCCGGGCAGCTCGAATTGTCGGGGGCGGCACTCGGCGACCTCCACCAGACATGTGCCGAAGCGGGGCGTCATCTCGAGCAGGTCAAGGCGATCGGCGACCGCCTCGGGCTCGGCTTCCTCGGGCTCGGAATGTGGCCCGACAAGCGCCGTGACGAATTGTCGGTAATGCCCAAGGGCCGCTACCGCATCATGCTCGACCATATGCCCCGCGTCGGCAATTTGGGTCTCGACATGATGCTTCGCACGTGTACCATTCAGGTCAATCTCGATTATGGGTCCGAAGCCGACATGGTGAAGAAGTTCAGGGTCGGGCTTGCTCTTCAGCCGGTCGCCACCGCACTGTTCGCGCATTCGCCGCTGACCGAGGGCAAGCCCAACGGCTACAAGAGCTTCCGCAGCCATATCTGGGAAGATACCGATCCGCAGCGCACCGGGATGCTTCCGTTCGTGTTCGAAGACGGCTTCGGATACGAACGCTACTGCGATTACGCGCTCGACGTTCCGATGTATTTCGTCTTCCGCGATGGCCGCTACATCGACGCCGCGGGACAGTGCTTTCGCGATTTCCTTCGCGGTGAGCTTCCAGCGTTGCCCGGTGAAAAACCGCGCCTGTCGGACTTTGTCGATCATCTTTCGACGGCCTTTCCCGAGGTCCGGTTGAAAAGCTTCCTCGAGATGCGCGGCGCCGACGGCGGACGCTGGGGCCGGATCTGCGCCTTGCCGGCGCTTTGGGTCGGGCTGCTCTACGACGAGAATGCGCTCGATGCGGCGGGGGGCCGGGTCAGGCACTGGTCGATCGCCGAGCGCGAGGCGCTGCGCCATTCGGTTCCGCGCCAGGCGCTCGATGCCGCCGTCCCAGGCGGAGGCACGGTGCGCGATCTCGCCCGCGAAGTGATCGACATTGCCGCCGCCGGGCTTACCGCGCGCGCCAAACTCAACGCCGCGGGAGACAATGAAGCCGGCTTCCTCGAACCCTTGCGCGAAGTCGTGACCAGCGGGATGACCCCGGCCGACCGTCTGCTCGAACGTTTCCACAAGGATTGGGCCGGCGACGTTTCGCACATTTACAGGGAAATGAGTTTTTAAGCGAAATCACTGGAATCAGTGATGAAATTATATAGGGTTCGCGAATGAGTCTTGCCTGGGGGCCCCTTCACGCCGGTTTGCAGTCGGTCCTCGACACCGCGCTCGACGCTGTCGTGGTGATGGGAGTCCATGGCGAGATCGTCGGCTGGAACGCGATCGCCGAGTCCATTTTCGGCTGGAGCTGGGACGAGGCGCGCGGACGCCGTCTCAGCGAATTGATCGTCCCCGAACGCTTCCGCGCGGCGCACGATCAGGGGTTGAATCACTATCTCGAAACCGGTGAAGCTCCGGTGCTCGACCGCCACATCGAGATCAGCGCTCTCCACCGCGACGGGCGCGAGTTCCCGGTCGAGCTTTCGATCACCTCGAGCGAGCAGTTCGGCGGCCGGCTTTTCGTCGGCTTCATCCGCGACATCACCGAGCGTCACCAGGCCGCCGAGCGCCAGCAGCGGCTGCTCCAGGAAAGCGACCATCGGGTCAAGAACATGCTCACCGTAGTCGCAGCGATCGCCCAGCAGACCGGGCGCGCCGCTCCCAACCTCGCCAGCTTTCAGCAAGCCTTCGCAGGCCGCCTCCAGTCGCTCGCCAAGGCGCACCAATTGCTCGTCGGCCTGGTGTGGCAGGATGTCGCCTTGGCAGCGCTCGCCGATCAAGTGCTCGGTGCCGACGTCGCCAGCGGCCGGGCGCGCTATGGCGGGCCGGCGATCCTCCTGAGCGCCAAGCAGGTGCTCGGGCTGTCGATGATCCTCCACGAGCTTTATACCAACGCGGTTAAATATGGCGCCTTGTGCACCGACGACGGGCGGATCGAGCTTGACTGGACGATCGACGGCGATCACGTCGAACTGCGGTGGGTCGAGGACGGCCCGCCGTGCACCCGCGACGCTCCGAGCAGCGGGTTCGGCGAACGGATGATCGCGATGAGCATCAAGGCCGATCTCGGCGGAACGATCGAACGCGACTGGCAATCCAGCGGCCTCTCGGCGACATTGCGCTTTGCGATCGGGAAGTCCGCGGCGGAGCGCTAAGCTCCGGGGCTTCCTGATGCTCGCTGGCGCTTGCTCTTGCTTGCACTACGCTTCCGGCAGCGGCTGATCGGCCTTGCCCCATCCTGCGAGGAGTTTCGATCCGGCGCGGTCGATCAGTGTTTCGACGTCGCGGATGGTGAAGACATTTCCTCCAGCCATATCCTCCAGCTCGCTCCAGTCGATCGGTGCCGCCACCGGAGCGCCTTCGCGCGCTCGAGCCGAATAGGGCAATACCGCGGTCGCGCCGCGCTGGTTACGAAGCCAGTCGAGGAAGATCCGTCCCTTGCGCTGGACCTTGCGGATATTGGCGGTGAACCGTTCGGGTTCGGCTTCGGCGACCGCTCGGCTGAAGCGCTCGGCGAACGACTTGACCTTGGGCCAGTCGGCCGAGCGATCGAGCGGAACGACGACATGAATGCCCTTGCCGCCAGTCAAGAGCGGGAAGCTCTTGAGCCCAAGGTCGGCGAGCAATGCGCGCAGCCGCTCCGCGGCGCTTCTTACCGCCGCGAAATCCAACCCAACGTCGGGATCGAGGTCGAACACCAGCCGGTCGGGCTTTTCGAGGGGATCGATCCGGCTACCCCATCCGTGAAACTCGATCGTCCCCATCTGGACGCAGGCGAGCAGGCCCTTGGCGTCCTCGACGTACAGATAGTCCTGAACCTTACCGTCCTTCTCCTCGATCGGGACATGCTTGACCGCCTCGCCCATCGTTCCGCTGTCATGCTTCTGGAAGAAGCAATGCTTGGCGCGGCCCTGGGGACAGCGGATCAGGCTGATCGGACGGCGCGCGCTGTCGACCAGCATCAATGCTTCGACCGCGGCGTAATATGCGGCAAGGTCGCCCTTGGTCAGATCGTCCCCGGGAAAAATCACCCGGTCGGGGTTGGAGATGGCGATCCCGAAACTCTCTGGGGTCGCGCGCTCGGGCTTCTTCTCGGACTGCTTGAGCCTGGCCGGGGTTTCGCGCACCACTTCGCTCGCCGGCTTGTCCTCGCGGAGTGCGATGAAGCTCGGGTGGCGAAGAATGCCGTCGGTCGTAAATTCGGCAAACGCGATCTCGGCGACGAGTTCGGGGCGTATCCAGTGCGCCCCCTTGCGTTCCTTGCGCGGCACTTCGAGCGGCGGCGCTTCCACCTCGAGCGGGGTCATCCGCTCCATCAGGCTTTCGATCATCCTGGTGTCGAAACCGGTCCCCACCTTGCCAGCGAACTTGAGCGCCTTGCCCTCGCGAAGCCCGAGAAGAAGCGAGCGAAATCCGCGCCTGCGGTCGCTTTCGGACCAGCCGACGATAAGGAATTCCTGCCGCCGGATGCACTTGACCTTGAGCCAGCTTCGCGCGCGCGTCCCGCGATAGGGCGCATCGGCCCGCTTCGAAATAATCCCCTCGCCGCCCTCGGCGCAGATCGCGTCGAACAGGGCTTCGCCCTTGCCGATGACATGGTCGCCATAGACGATCGGCGAAGTGACCCCTTTGAGCAAAGCCGCTAGCCGCTCCTTGCGCTCAAGATTGGAGAGCCTTGTCAAATCCTCGCCCCGTTCGATCAGCAAATCGAAAGCATAGAAAGCGAGATTCGCGCCCTTGCCGTCCTTCAGGGTCGATTGAAGCAGCTGAAAGTCGGGCTTGCCCTTTTCGCCGAGCGCAACCGCTTCTCCGTCGATCAGGCAGCCCGCGGGAAGCTCGGCCGCTGCCTTGACGAGACCTCGAAACTTGTCCGACCAGTCCTTGCCGGTGCGGGTCCAGGCGGTTGCCGCGCCTCCGCCGGTGGCGATCAGCAGCCGGTAGCCGTCATATTTATATTCGTGAATCCATTCCTTTCCGGTCGGCACCGCGTCGACCAGCGTGGCCAGCTGCGGATCGCGAAATTCGGGCGGCTTGAGCCCTGCGCGTCGCTTGGCCGCTCCGCCCTTGGTCCCGCCGCGATTCGATCGCCACTCGTCGCTTCCGCTGGCGATCTCGGCCATCGTCCGTCCGGTCGTGACACTGGTGACGTGCGCCTCGACCAGAGAGTCTCCCGCCTCGGCGTCGGCGAAATCGCCGGTGACCTTCTTCAGCATCCAGTTCTCGCCGCGATCGCCCGCTCGCCCTTTGAGACGGAACATCACCCACTCGCCCTTCATCCGCTCGCCTTCGAGGGTGAAGTGAAGGTGTCCCTCCAGAATCGTTTTGGACGGGTCCTTTTCCGGCTCGGGGATCCACCGCCCGCGGTCCCACAGCATCA
>JBKKAQ010000009.1:0-3592 GCA_046714555.1 Sphingomicrobium sp.
ACGACATTACTACGCGTCTCGTGGGCTCGGAGATGTGTTTAAGAGTCAGGGGCTATTCCGTGTCCGGGGATCGGCGGGACCGCGTTCGATTGGGCGGATGAGGCGTCGGCCTGATGAAGCAGGTCGAACAGCCTTGCCGCCGCCTCGGCCGGATCGCCTGTCCGGCTGAGGCTGGCATCCCCTTCCACATCGCCGAACCCGATCAAATATTCGCCCTCCTGCCGATCCACCGCATCGAGGCGAAGCGACTTGTTCGGAGCATAATGGCTGGCAAGCTGGCCGGGGGATTCGATTGCGCCCGGGCCGATTTTGACCGCTTGAGCGATTTCGACCGGGCCGCGGCGAAGAAGGCGAAGCGCTCCGCCGGTGGCGGCGATGATGGTCGATTCGATCCCGCATTGGCTCGGCCCGCCATCGATGATCAAAGCGATCCGGCCGTCGAGCGAGGCGAGCACATGCTCGGCGCGGGTCGGGCTGATCCGCCCGCTGGCGTTGGCCGAAGGGGCGGCGAGCGGCCGGTTGCATGCGCCAAGCAGCGCTTGCATCGCCCGATGCGCCGGCACCCGAAGCGCGATGGTCGAAAGCCCGGCAGTGACCAGCCGAGCAATCGGCGCATCGGAGCGGAGAGGCACCACGAGGGTCAGCGGGCCCGGCCAGTGCGTCTTCGCCAGAGCGGTCGCCTGGTCGTTGAATTCGCCGATCGCCTGTGCAGCGGCGAGGTCGGAAACATGGACGATCAGCGGGTTGAAGCTCGGTCGCCCCTTCGCGGCATAGATATGTGCGACCGCTTCCGCATTGGTGGCGTCGGCGGCGAGCCCGTAAACGGTCTCGGTCGGGACCGCGACCAGCTCCCCGGCGAGGATCAGCCGGGTCGCTTCGGCAATCGCGGCATCGCTTAGCGGTACGATGCGAGTGCGGTGTGGCCGGGCCATGATCGAGCCGCTATGGCATGCGCCCGCCATCATCAAGAGACGCGCACGAGCTTCACCTAGCCGGTTCGCGACCAGCGACTCGTCCTCAACCATGTCGCTCGCTAGGTTTCGCGGCTGGCGAGCGTGTCGAGATCAAGCCCGAGGCGGCGCATCCGTTGGCGGATCAGCGGCCATTCCTGAGTGATAAAGCGCGCGCGCTCGGTTTCGCGAAGCCGGGCACACGCTCCGGGGGCGACGAACATTCCAACCCCGCGCTTGACGTCGATCAAGCCATCCTGCTGGAACATTTGATAGGCTTTGGCGACGGTCAGCGGATTGGCGCCCTGGTCGGCGGCGAAGGCGCGGACCGATGGCAGCGGGTCGCCGTCACGGTAGCGCCCGCTCAGGATCGCGTCGGCAATCGTCTCGCGCAGGCGAATATAAACCGGCTTGTCGGGCGAGTAGTGAAGCGTCATGCTGTCATAATACGGCAGCGCGCCGGTTCGTCAATCGATCGGGTCGAATTGCGGGGCGAATCACGCCTCGGGAGGAACCCACTGCCTAACCAGCGTCGCCAGCGGGGCGCGCGGCCGTTCCTCGAGCTCGATCGACGGCGTTCCGAGGAAGAAAAAGCCCGCGATGCGTTCGCCGGGCATGCAAAACGCCGCCCGGACCCGTTCGGAATAGGCCTGCCAGCCGGTAAGCCATCCGCCGACATAGCCAAATGCGTGAGTGGCGAGCAGCAGGTTCATCGCGGCGGCTCCGCACGATAATTGCTGCTCCCACTGCGGGATCTTGTGGCCGGCGATCGGCGCCGAGACGAGCACTACCAGAGCGGCGCCCTGGCGCGCGAATTCCTCGGCCTTTTCGTGATGAGCCCCGGTCGCGGTCGGGTCGGCTTCGGGAAGCGCGCGGTGGACCAAGGTAGCCAAGGCGTCACGCTGGTCGGCTGCGACGGTGACGAAACGCCAGGGAGATAGCTTGCCATGATCGGGCACGCGAGCTGCGATCGTCAGAATTCGCTCGAGCTCTTCCGCCGAGGGCCCCCGGCCGACCATTTCGCGCGGACGCCCCGAACGGCGGGTCTCGAGCAGCGACAAGGCCGAGGAGAGGTCGTTGAGCATGGTATAGCCGCGCATAGCCGCCGGGGGCACTCGCAACAATCCGGCTTCCCATCGGCAATTTGGCCGCTAGGTTGCCCGGCTATTCGAACCAGGGCGTCGGACCATCGCGCCCCGCGTCAGGACAGGAGTACCCCCGCGTGGCGCCCGAAACCCTCATCCCGATCCTCGCAATCGCCTTCCTCGTCGTATTGCTGATCGGCGGAGCAATGGTCGCCTCGACCAAGTCGCCCGAGTTTGCTGGTCACCCCAAAGGGCTTTACGTCCTGTTCTTCGCTGAAATGTGGGAGCGTTTTTCCTATTACGGGATGCGCGCCCTGCTGATTTTTTATCTGACCAAGCACTGGCTGTTCGACGACGGCAAATCGAACCTCATCTACGGCGCCTATACCAGCCTGGTCTATATCACTCCGGTCCTCGGCGGCTATCTCTCCGACCGCTATCTCGGCCAGCGCAAAGCGGTGCTGTTCGGGGCGGTGCTGCTGACCTGCGGCCATTTCCTGATGGCGTTCGAAGGGACCGGCGGCCAAAGCGACCCGACGATCAACATCTTCTGGATGGCGCTGTCGTTCATCATCGTCGGATCGGGGTTCCTCAAGGCCAATATCTCGGTCATCGTCGGCCAATTATATAATCTGACCGACGTCCGCCGTGACGGCGCCTACACCATCTTCTACATCGGGATTAACGTCGGCGCGGCGGTCGGAACGATCCTCGCGGGCTATCTCGGCGAAACCTACGGCTGGCGCTACGGCTTCGGTGCGGCGGGCGTGGGAATGCTGCTCGGGCTGGTGGTGTTCGTTCTGGGCAAAAAGTCGCTGATGGGACAGGGCGAGGCGCCCGATCCGCAGCGGCTTGCGCAGCGGGTCGCGGGGATGCGGTTCGAATGGCTGCTCTATGCAATCGGAGTCGGCTCGATCGCGGTAATCTGGGGGCTGATCCAGTATCAGGACGTGATCCAGAATCTGTTGATGCTGTCGGGAATCGCGTTGCTGGCTTATGTGCTCTACGAAAGCTTCAAGCTTCAGCCGCATGCTCGCGACCGGATGTTCGCGATCCTGTTCCTGATTGCGCTGAACCCCTTGTTCTGGGGCTTGTTCGAGCAGGCCGGGGGATCGCTCAACCTCTATACCGACCGCTATGTCGATCGCGCAGGGGTTCCGGCAACGCTGTTCCAGTCGATCAACCCGATCTACATCGTCCTGCTTGGCCCGATGTTCGCCTTTCTGTGGGTCGCGCTGGGCAAGCGAGGGCTCGAACCTTCGGCGCCAGCCAAGTTCGGGCTTGCGCTTGCTCAGGTCGGATTGTCCTTCCTCGTCTTCGTATGGGGAGCCCAATCGGTCGGGGTCGAGGTGATGACCCCGGTAATCTTCGTTTTCCTGATCTATCTTCTCCAGACCACCGGTGAATTATGTCTTTCTCCGGTGGGCCTGAGCGCGATGAATCGGCTCGCTCCCAGGCATCTCGCAAGCCTGGTCATGGGTGCCTGGTTCTACATGAGCGCGGTTGGCAATTTCGTTGCCGGCAAGATCGGCGAGGCGACCGGCGGCGAGAGCGGCG
>JBKKAQ010000010.1:0-9874 GCA_046714555.1 Sphingomicrobium sp.
ATCAAGCCCTTGCGCGCGCGCCGCCGAGACCGTCCCGCGCAAGTGCGGAAGCGCGTTGAATACGGCCTTGAGGTCGGGAAGCTCGGATCCGCCGTCGCCCGTCCCCTTGGGATCGCCGGTCTGCGCCATGAAGCCCGGAATGACCCGGTGGAAGGTGATTCCGTTATAGAAGCCGCGCTGCGCCAGGGTGCGAATTCTCTCGACATGCGCCGGGGCGATGTCGGGGCGAAGCTGGATGACGACATGCCCGCCGGTCGACAAGTCGAGCACCAGGCGGTTGGCCGGGTCGGCGGCGATCGCGACCGGCGTGGCGATCACCGAAGGTGCCGCGACGGGTGCCTCGACCGGCTTGGCGGCGACCAGCATCAATGCGGCGGCGGGAAGTGCGAGCAGGGCTTTGGGCATTCTCATCAACCTCTTGGGCTCGATCGCTCGTCCCGTCAGGGGGTCGAGCGCGGGTGTTTCACGTCGTGGTCTTCAAGTGGCGAGCGACATCGGCTGCAACCGCGGGGGTCACGAACTTGTCGATCCTGCCCCCATAGCGCGCGATTTCCTTGACCAGACGTGAAGCGATCGGCTGCAACGAGACATCGGCCATCAGGAAAACGGTTTCGATGCGGTCGTTGAGCTGCTGATTCATCCCCGCCATCTGATATTCATATTCGAAATCGGCGACCGCGCGCAGTCCGCGCAGGATCAAAGTCGCGCCCTCGCGCTCCGCAAAATCCATCAGGAGGAGATCGAAATCGACCACCGCAATGTCGCCCGGAACATCGGCGACCTCGCGCCGGACCATTTCCATCCGCTCGGCGACGGTGAACATCGGCGACTTTGAGGGATTGGTGGTGACTCCGATCACCAACCGATCGACCAGATGAGTGCCGCGCTGGATGATATCGAGATGGCCAAGCGTGATCGGATCGAAGGTTCCCGGATAGACTCCTGTGCGAAGCGGCATATCAATGGTCCCGTTGGATGGCGAAGCGCGCGATGGCGCGGAGAAGGTCGGCTTCGTCGCCGCGTTCGGCAAGATGCTCGATCGCCTGCTCGACGAGCAGATCGGCCTGCTGGCGGGCGCGCTCCTCGCCGAGCAGGACGACAAAGGTCGCCTTGCCCGCCCCGGCGTCCTTGCCGACGCGCTTGCCCGCGGCAGTTTCACTGCCCAAATGGTCGATCAGGTCGTCGGCGATCTGAAACGCCAGCCCGACGTTGCGGGCATAGCCGCGAAGCGGGGTTCTGGCGTCGGGCCCAATTCGCCCCAGGATCGCCGCGGCCTCGACCGCGAACTCGATCAGCGCGCCGGTCTTCAACTGCTGGAGGCGAGTGATTGCGGGAAGGTCGAGCGCCTGGCCGTGCGCGGCAAGATCCATCATCTGCCCGCCGGCCATCCCCGCCGGCCCCGACGCGCGAGCGAGTTCGAACACAAGCTCGGAACGAACGAACGGGTCCTCATGAGTGGCGAGGTCGGCGAGGATCTCGAACGCCATCGCGTGAAGGCTGTCCCCGGCGAGCACCGCCACGGCTTCGCCATAAGCCTTGTGGACGGTCGGCTTGCCGCGGCGCAGGTCGTCGTCGTCCATGCACGGCAGATCGTCGTGGATCAGCGAATAGACGTGGATCGCCTCGATCGCGGTGCCGACCCGGATCGCGCACCGCTCGTCGATCGCGAACATCCGAGAAGCGGCTACAGTCAACAGCGGCCGCAGCCTCTTGCCGCCGCCCATCGCGGCATGCCGCATCGCGGTGTAAAGCGGATCCCGGCTGTCGCCACTGCCGCCGAGAAGCTGGGCGAACAGCGCATCGACCGCCGCCGAAACGCGCTCGGCTTCGGCGGCGCAACCGCGGACGATCCGTTCCATCGTTTCAACTGCCATCAAATGGCGCCGTCCCATTGGGCTGGCCATCGGGGCCGAGCGCGATCTTTTCGATCCGCGCCTGCGCCGATTTGAGCCGCGCTTCGCAATGCCGCTTGAGCCGGTCGCCCTCCTGATAGAGCTCGATCGACTGGTCGAGAGGGGCCTCGCCGCGCTCGAGCAAGCGGACGATCTCCTCGAGCCGCGCCAACGCATCCTCGAAGCTCAGTTCAGCTGGCGGGGCCGAATGCATCAGCAAGCAATGGCGCGCCGGCCCGCCCGAATCAAGCGCCGGTCTTCTTGAACGGGTCGCGGATGCCGGGGACGATTTCGTCATTCACGCCGCCATTCTCGGCCAGCTCGAGCGCCGCCTCGGCATCGCGCGCGCTCTGGTCGCGTTCGGCGCGAAGCTCCTCGATCAGCGCCGCGCGGTCGCCTTCGAGCCTTGTATCGGTCGGCGCCGGAGCGCCCCGCGCCTTGGCCGCCTTGGCCACCGCGGCGTCGAGCTCGCGCTGACTGGTGAGACCCAAGGTGACCGGATCCTTGGGCTGGATATTGGCCATGTTCCAATGGCTTCGATCGCGGATCGCGCCGATCGTGGTGCGCGTGGTGCCGATCAACTTGCCGATCTGGCCGTCGGTCACCTCGGGGTGGTTGCGGATGATCCAGGCAATTCCGTCGGGCTTGTCCTGGCGCTTGGAAACCGGGGTATAGAGCGGACCCTTGGTGCGGCGCACCGGATCGGGCTCCTTGTGCATTTTGAGCCGGTAATCGGGGTCGTCCTGGCCCTTGGTGATTTCCTCGTGGGTCAGCTCGCCGGCGCGCACCGGATCGCGCCCGGTAAGCTTGGTCGCAGCGGTATCGTCGGCGATCGCCTGGACCTCGAGGATGTGGAGGCCGCAGAACTCGGCGATCTGCTCGAAGCTCAGGGCACTATTGTCGACCAGCCAGGCGGCGGTCGCGTGGGGCATCAGGGGCTGGGCCACTGCAAAATCTCCGAAAATAAAAAGGGCCGCCCCATCCCGGAGCGGCCTGAACCATGCCCCGATTTACGCGCGTGAAAGCCCGAGGGCAAGGACGACTATCCGTCGAGCGGAACAAAAGCCGGGTCGAGCATGATCCGTTCGATCCAGCCGATCACCGCCGGGTAGAGCTGCAGATCGAAATCTGCCTCGTCGGCGACATGGGTGTAGGCGAACAGGCAAATGTCGGCGAGGGTCATGCGATCGCCGACAAACCATTGGCGGCGAGCCAGCCGGCGTTCCATCAATTCGAGCGCGGCAACCCCAGCGGCACGTTTGTCGCGCAATTGCAGGCGACGCGCTTCGCCCAAAGCGTCCATTCCGATCGTTCGCAACCAGAAGCGCAAGGTCGCGATACTGGGCTCGTGATTATACTGCTCCCAGAACATCCAGCGCAGCATGTCGGCGCGATCGAAACTGTCCGAAGGGATCAGCGCCGAGACGTCGGCGAGGAAAAAACAGGCTGCGTTGCTTTCCGGGAGGAAGCGAGTGCCGATCTGGAGAACCGGGATTCGTCCGTTGCTGTCGATTTCGGCCAGAAATTCGGGGGTCCGGGTTTCACCCTTGACGATGTCATATTCGCGCCGCTCGAGCGAAATTCCGAGCTGCGCGGCGGTCAGGCGAATCTTGTAGCAATTGCCGGAAGCCGCATATTCATGAAGGATCAGCCGATCGCTCATCCCATCGTCTGTAGCACAATCTTGCCGACATGGCTCCCCGACTCGAGCCGCGCATGGGCAGCGGCCGCCTCGGCGAGTGGAAAGATGCGGTCGATCACAGGTTTCAAGCGACCTCCCTCGACATAGGGCCAGACCGTCCGGGCGAGTTCGTCGGCGACCATCGTCTTGAATTCGAGGCTGCGCGGACGGAGCGTCGATCCGGTCAGGGTCAGGCGCCGGCGCATCACCTCGACAATCGGGATCTCGGACTTGGCCCCGCGCTGGGTGGCGATCGAGACGTGACGGGCATCGTCGGCCATGCATTCGAGGTTGCGCGCGACATAATCCCCGCCGACCATATCGAGCACCACCGCGACGCCCTTGCCGCCGGTGATCCGTTTCACTTCTTCGACGAAGTCGGCCTCGCGGTAATTGATCGCATGCGCGGCGCCGATCTCGATCGCCCTGGCGCATTTGGAGTCGGACCCCACGGTCACGATCACTTCGAGCCCGAACAATTTGCCGAGGAGGATTGCCATGGTCCCAATTCCGCTGGTCCCACCATGGACCAGCACAGCATCGCCATCGCTTGCAAAGCCGCGCTCGAACAGATTGACCCATACGGTGAACAGGGTTTCGGGAAGCGCGGCGGCGTGGGTCAGTTCGAGGATTTCGGGCACCGGCAGGCAGGTTCCGGCGGGAGCGACGCAATATTCGGCATATCCCCCGCCGGTGACCAACGCGCAGACCTTGCGGCCGAGCAGGCTTTCGGCGCCCTGTCCCGCCGCGACGACGGTCCCGGCGATCTCCAGCCCGAGCACGTCGGACGCTCCGGGCGGGGGTGGATAGGCTCCGCGCCGCTGAAGAGCATCGGGTCGGTTGACCCCGGCGGCGGCGACCTTGACCAGCACCTCGCCGCGGCCCGCTTCGGGAACCGGGCGTTCGACCGAAACGAGCACCTCCGGTCCGCCCGGCGAGGACGCGATGATCGCGGTCATGATCGAGGGGATTTGCGCAGTCACGATATTTTCCCGATGCGAGTGGCGCGCAGCTTATTGACAGCCGCGCGCGCGCGGTCAACGCTGGCAAGGATGGATTTCGACGACCTGTTCGCCGGCAAGCCGGCCGATCCGCTGACGGAGCTCACCCGGCAGGACCTCGGGCCACTGTCGATCGCCGAACTCGAAGCGCGGATCGCTACATTGAAAGCCGAAATCGCTCGGGTCGAAAGCCACATGGCCGAAGCCGAGCGCCACCGGGCAAGCGCAGATGAGCTGTTCAAGCGATAGGCCGAGCCTGGTCCACGTCGCCGCGCCCTTGATCGGCGCGTCCAAGTCCACGACATATGACAGGCAGTTCGCGGCGTCCGGTCCGCGGCAGGAGTAATCGATGCCAAGTTTCGCCCGCGAGCTCGAACAGACGCTGCACAATGCCCTCGGTGAAGCGAGCAAGCGGCGGCACGAATACGCCACCCTCGAGCATCTGCTCATCGCCTTGGTCGACGATGAGCATTCGTCGAAGGTAATGATCGCCTGCGGGGTCAACCGCGACGAGCTGCGCACCACGGTCAAGCAATATCTCGACAGTGAGCTTGGAGCGCTGATTGCCGACAGCGGAACCGACCCGAGCCCGACCAGCGGATTTCAGCGGGTGGTCCAGCGCGCCATCCTCCATGTCCAATCGTCGGGCCGCGACGAGGTCACCGGCGCCAATGTGCTGGTCGCCCTGTTTTCCGAGCGCGAAAGCTATGCGGTCTATTTCCTCCAGCAGCAGGACATGAGCCGGCTCGACGCGGTGACCTATATCAGCCACGGGGTCGGCAAGGGCGACACACCCCCCGAGCCGCGCGAAGTTACCGGTGCGGAGGACAAGGGCGCCGACAAGACCGAAGCCAAATCAAAGGAAAGCGCGCTCAAGCAGTTCACCGTCGACCTCAATGAAAAGGCCCGCGCGGGCAAGGTCGATCCGCTGATCGGGAGGATGGCCGAGGTCGACCGCACGGTCCAGATTCTGTGCCGCCGGTCAAAGAATAATCCACTCTATGTCGGCGATCCGGGGGTCGGCAAGACCGCGATCGCCGAAGGGCTTGCGCGCAAGATCATCGAGGGCGACGTTCCTGAAGTGCTCCGCCCCGCGGTGATCTATTCGCTCGACATGGGATCGCTGCTCGCCGGCACGCGCTACCGCGGCGATTTCGAGGAGCGGCTGAAATCGGTCGTCTCCGAGCTCGAAAAGATCCCCCACGCGATCCTGTTCATCGACGAGATCCACACCGTGATCGGGGCCGGCGCGACGAGCGGCGGGGCGATGGACGCGTCGAACCTGCTCAAGCCGGCACTGTCGTCGGGAGCGATCCGCTGCATCGGATCGACCACCTACAAGGAATTCCGAAATCATTTCGAAAAGGACCGCGCCTTGCTCCGCCGGTTCCAGAAGATCGACGTCAACGAACCGACGATCGAGGACACGGTCAAGATCATCGCCGGGCTGCGCAGTTCGTTCGAGGCGCATCATAACGTCCGCTACACCCCCGACGCGATCAAGAGCGCGGTCGAACTCAGCGCGCGCTACATCCACGACCGCAAGCTTCCCGACAAGGCGATCGACGTGATCGACGAGGTCGGAGCGATGCAGATGCTGGTCCCGCCGAGCCGCCGCAAGAAAATCATCACCACCAAGGAGATCGAGGCAGTGGTCGCGACGATTGCTCGCATCCCTCCCAAATCGGTCTCGACCGACGACAAGCGCGTGCTCGAGACGCTCGATTCCGATTTGAAGCGCGTGGTGTTCGGTCAGGACATCGCGATCGAGAAACTGGCGAGCGCGATCAAGCTCAGCCGCGCGGGGCTTCGCGAGCCCGACAAGCCGATCGGGAGCTATTTGTTTTCAGGGCCCACCGGGGTCGGCAAGACCGAGGTCGCGCGGCAATTGGCGGCAGTGCTCGGAATTCCGCTGCAACGCTTCGACATGAGCGAATATATGGAGCGGCACTCGGTCAGCCGGCTGATCGGCGCTCCCCCCGGCTATGTCGGCTACGATCAGGGCGGGCTTCTGACCGACGCGGTCGACCAGCAACCGCACAGCGTGCTGCTGCTCGACGAGATCGAGAAGGCGCATCCGGACTTGTTCAATATCCTCCTCCAGGTGATGGACAATGGCAAGCTCACCGACCACCACGGCAAGACGGTCGATTTCCGCAACACGATCCTGATCATGACCACCAATGCGGGCGCGGCAGACATGGCGCGCGAGGGAATCGGCTTCGGTGCGTCGAGCCGCGAGGACGTCCAGGAAGACGCGATCAAGAAGATGTTCACGCCCGAATTCCGTAACCGGCTCGATGCCGTGGTGCCGTTCGCCTATCTCCCGCCGGCGGTGGTTGCGCGGGTGGTCGACAAGTTCATCCTCCAGCTCGAGCTCCAGCTGGCCGACCGCGGAGTGCATATCGAACTCGATGATGAGGCGCGCGCCTGGCTGACCGAACGCGGCTACGACCGGCTGTATGGAGCGCGCCCGATGAGCCGGCTGGTCCAGGAAAAGATCAAGCAGCCGCTCGCCGAGGAACTGTTGTTCGGCAAGCTCGTCAACGGCGGCGAAGTCAAGGTCCGGATCAAGGACAATGCCATGGCGTTCGAGATCGCTCCTGCGCCCCCCAAGGCGGCCAAGGCCAAGCGCGGCAAAAAGGAGGAGCAAGCGCCGGATCAGGCCGAATAGGCAGACCATTCCCCGCGCGCGCCTGATGCTTGAGCAGGATTTTGAAAGTGCTGAATAAGTTGCTTCTGCTTGGCGCCCTCACTTCACTCTCGCTCGGCGCGGCCGCCTACGGGCAAGCCGCGCGTCAGCCGTTCGACTCGGTGAGGTTAGCCCGCCATGTCGAAGTGCTCGGCTCGGACGCCTTTGAGGGGCGCGGCCCGGCGACTCGCGCCGAGACCAGGACGGTCGCCTACCTCATCGGGCAATTGCGCCTCGCGGAAGTTTCTCCGGGCGGTGACCTGGTCCGCGGCAAGCGTCGCTGGACCCAGGACGTCCCGCTGCGCAAGTCCGAAATTCTCGGCCAGCCCAGACTTTCGCTCAACCTCGGCGGGAAAACGATCGACCTCACCCAAGGCAAGGAAATCGCGGTTCGCTCGCCGCTGACCGGAGCGAAAGCAGTGCGGCTCGACCGAGCGCCTTTGCTGTTCGTCGGCTATGGCGTGTCGGCTCCCGAACGCGGTTGGGACGATTTCAAGGGAGTCGACGTCCACGGCAAGATCCTCGTCGTTCTGATCAACGACCCCGATTTCGAAGGCGGCGAGGGCCAGTTCGGCGGCAAGGCGATGACCTATTACGGCCGCTGGACCTATAAATATGAGGAAGCGGCAAAGCGCGGAGCGGCAGGGGTCATGATTGTCCACGAAACCGCGCCTGCTTCCTATGGGTGGGAAACGGTCAAGAATTCGAACACCAACGTCATGTTCGACATCGTCCGCAACGACCCTGTGGCCTCGCACACCCCGTTCGACAGCTGGATCCAGCGCGATCTGGCGAGCGCGCTCTTCGTCGCCTCGGGCAGGGATTTCGACACGGCCAAACGCGACGCCAAACGCAAGGATTTTCGCCCGGTCGAGCTCGCCGCGACCCTCACCGCGGCGATCGATGCGAAGACCGAGACAATCGTCTCGAAAAATGTCGTCGGCCGGCTGGTCGGAAGGAAGCGCCCACGTGAAACGATCCTTTACACGGCGCATTGGGACCATCTCGGGATCGGGCTTCCCGACCGGAACGGCGACAAGATCTACAATGGGGCGGTCGATAATGCGACCGGCGTAAGCCAGGTCCTCGAGCAGGCGCGAGCCTTCGCGCGCGAGCCGCGGACCGATCGCTCGATCGCCTTCCTGCTTGTCACCGCCGAGGAAAAGGGGTTGCTCGGTTCCCAATATTATGCAGCCAACCCGCTCTACCCGCTCGCCACGACTGTCGCCGTGCTCAACACGGATTCGATGGGAGTTTTCGGGCGCGCGCGCGATTTCAGCATTTCGGGCACCGCTCGGTTGGAATTGCTCGATGCGCTGATCGAAGAGGGCCGCAAGCAGGGCCGAAGCTTGACCCCCGATCCGCATCCCGAAAGCGGCGGCTTCTATCGCTCGGACCATTTCCCGATGGCCAAGGTCGGGGTTCCGGCGATATCGTTCAAGCCGGGTCGTGATCTGGTCGAGGGCGGAACCGCCCGCGGCGAGGCAAACGCAAAGGACTATATCGAAAAGCACTATCACCAGCCCGATGACGAAGTCGCGCCCGGCTGGGATTATTCGGGAATAGTTCGCGACGCGGCGCTACTCCACGCGCTTGGCCGCCGCCTCGCAAATTCGCGCGAATGGCCCAACTGGAGCAAGGACAGCGAGTTCCGGGCCATTCGCGACGCAAGCGCGGAGCTGCGCAAATAAGCGGGGAGACGATCATGGGCGAGCTGGTTTTCTACACCAATCCGATGTCGCGCGGACAGATCGTGCGCTGGATGCTCGAGGAGGTCGGCCAGCCCTATGAGACCCAATTGCTCGATTATGCGTCGAGCATGAAGGCCGAGCCCTATCTGTCGATCAACCCGATGGGCAAGGTCCCGGCGATTCGCCACGACGGCAAGGTGGTGACCGAATGCGCCGCGATCTGCGCCTATCTCGCGACGGCTTTTCCCGAAGCCGGGCTTGGCCCGCGCCGGGACGAAATGGCGGACTATTACCGCTGGATGTTCTTCGCCGCGGGGCCGGTCGAGCAAGCGGTGACCGACAAGGCGATGGGGTTCTTACCGACCGAAGATCAGGGCCGAATGGCCGGATACGGAAGCTTCGACCGGGTGGTCGAGGTGCTCGACCGGCAAATCGGCAGCCGCTCCTACGTCTGCGGCGATCGCTTCACCGCGGCCGACGTCTATCTCGGCTCGCAAATCATTTGGGGACTTCAGTTCAAAACGCTCCCCCAGCGCGACAGTTTCGCGGCCTATGCCGAACGATTGACCGCACGCGAGGCGTACCAGCGCGCCAGGGCGATCGACACTGAACTGATCGCCGAGACAAATTCGACTCAGCACGCGGGGACCTGAGAGGATCGACCCGGCGACTCCCGAGGGCCGCACCCTGGCCTTCTTCACCAGCCATCTTCGCATAGCAAAAGGCCCGGCGTTTCCGCCGGGCCTTTCGCTTATTCGAAGGCTTCGATCGAGCGCCCTAGCGGCGGTCGCCCATGAAGCTCAGAAGGAAGGTGAACATGTTGATGAAGTCGAGATAGAGCGTCAGCGCGCCCATGATCGCGGTCTTGCCCATCATGTCGGTGCCGGCGACATAGGCATACATGCTCTTGATCTTCT
>JBKKAQ010000011.1:0-10271 GCA_046714555.1 Sphingomicrobium sp.
GAGGCGCGACCGCAGTTTCTGCTCGACCGACGGGCCATCGGTGTGGAGATAGGTGGCATTGAAGCCGGCAATTTTCGCAAGCTGCTTATAGTCGAGGATCGTCAGCTGGCCGCCCGTCAAGGCGATCAATCCGTCCCGGCGAAGCCGCTGGAGCGAGCGATTCACGTGCACTGTCGTCATCCCGGTGGTGTCGGCCAGTTCCGTCTGTGTCAGCGGAAGCAGGAATGTCCCGGTCTCGTCGACCATTTTGACCACGTTCAACCGGACGCAAAGTTCGCAAAACAAGTGAGCGAGCCGCTGCAAGGCATCGCGCTGCCCGACGTTGAGCAGCCATTCACGAGTGATTGCACCGTCAACCAGGGTCGCGAGCAGCAGCGCGCGCTAGATCTTGGGATAGCGGACGATCAGCTCCATCATCTCGGCCGCCGGGACCATCGCCACCTGCGAATCGCTCAGCAGGCCGACGCTATGATCGCTTTGGTTGAAGATGATAAAATGAACGTCGCACATATCGCCGGGGATCAGATAACCCATGATCTGCCGTTTGCCGTCGGGCAAAAATTTATAGCGAAAGGCGAAACCCTTGAGTAGCAGGCAGACGCAACCGGGCCTGCTGCCTTCATGAACGAGGGTCTCGTCGGCAAGCAGCCGCCGGCGATGGCGAGCAATATGCTCGATAGCCGCGATTTCTTCCTGGTCGAAGATCACGAACCGGCTGAGCTTGGCGACAAGCGGGTTGGTCGCGTCGGGCCTAGATCCAGTGTCCGGGCGGGCTAGATCGCCGGCTTGTTCATAGCTGAAAATCGTCGTGACTCCGCCGTTTGCAGTAATGATCCGCAGCTTGTCCGGCTGCGCGCATATCCCCCGGGCCGGGACTCGCGCCCACGATCACATGCCAGCATTCGAACCTCAACACCGGGCGAATATTATGGTTCCTTGTTAACCGGTTTTGGATAGCAATGGTTCATCGTGGCGCTCGGATCGCCAATTGCGGTCAGAATTTCCACCACGGCGTCGGTGTCGCTTCGACCGCGGGCGCGACCTGCAAATCGGCTGTCCCGGTCGCCAGCGAATCGTCTAGCAATTGCTTCCACGACCAGCGCCCCGAGCCGAACACGACGAAGCGCGTCGCCTCGCCGTCGGCGAGCGGAACGAAGCGCGGACCGACAATGCCCGGTGCGAGGCACTCCGACGGGAGCGCGCCGAGCGCCTGCTCGACAGCGGCGCGCGCCGCTCCAAGCGGTGCCTCGGCACGGCTTGCCGCCGGCACCCAGCCTTCGTTCCAGATGACGATCGCGTCATTGAGCGACCGCGTTTCGAACGACGCCTGGCGAACCGACTCGAACGCCGCCAGATCCTCGGCAAGCGCATCGGCAATAGCCTCTAGCGGAGCGCAGCGTCCGCCCGCAGCGGGGCTGAGTGATCGCGAATCGGGGTCGAATTCGGCCGACTCAATGCTCGGCAGGCGCGGCGAGGAAGTCTCGCTCGGCATTGGCGGCGGAGGAGGCTTGGGCGCTTGCGCAGCCTCGGGCTCGATCGCAACCAGCACCATCGCGGTAGGTCTAGCCTCGACCGGCTTAAGCCGCGAGCGCGCGGTGATCAAAAGCGCGAAGAGAAGCGCGTGAAGCAGCACAACCGTCGCGAACAGCAACGCGCGCTGGCTCGGTGGAATGGTCGAGTGACGAGCCATGGGATCGCATTTCCGCGTCTCCGACCGAAAAGGCAATCGCGATCGCCCAGACGCGGCCAGCCGCAGCGCGCGTCAGGCGGGAGTAAGTATGTCGCGCTTGAGCCTAGGCGCCGCTGCGAAATAGAACAAAGCCGCAAGCGCGTAGAAACCGAGCCCGTAGAGGATCGAGAAGCGCAGCGATTCATCGCCATATGACGTCTTCATCCGGGTCGACATTTCGCCGAAAATGAACACCCCGAAACCGATCCCGATGAAATTGTTGATTAGCAGGAATGACGCCGAGGCGGTCGCGCGCATCGATGCCGGAACGAGCAACTGGACCGCGGCGAGCACCGGTCCGAGCCAGGCCAGCCCGAGCATTTGCGGGATCAGGAACAGGAACCATGCGGCCGCGAGCGAAGGGGCAAACAGCGCCGCGGCATAGGCCGGGGCGGCGGCGATGAAACAGGCAGCGGGGATCAGCGCATAGACTGCCGGGCGGATCGAGCCGAGCCGGTCGGCGACCACCCCACCGAGCCAGATTCCAATGGTTCCGCCGACTAGCACGATCGATCCGTAGAACGAGCCGATCTGGCCGAGCGAAAGCCCGAAGCTTCGGGTAAACAAGGCCGGAAGCCAGAAGATCAGGCCGTAGCCGAGAATCGATCCCGAGGCGGAACCGAACGATAGCAGCCAGAAGCTCGGGTTGCGCGCAAGCGTCGCCATTACCTCGCCGAACGGCGGGGCTTCGGCGGCCGGGGCGCTGTCGCTCGCGCCGTGTTTGGGCTCAGGGACGAACAGCCTCAACAGCACGGCCGCGGGAAGCCCCGCGAGCCCGATGATGATGAACGCCGCCCGCCAGTCGATATGGCTTGCGATCCAACCCCCTAAGAAGATTCCGAGCGCCGCGCCGATCGGGACTCCGAGCGAGAAAAAGGCCAGCGCGCGCGCGCGGCTGCGCAGCGGGAAATAATCGGCGATCAGCGAATAGCTTGGAGCGACCCCGCCCGCCTCGCCGATCCCGACCCCCATCCGGGCGAGGAACAAATGCCAGAAATTCTGGGCGAACCCGCACAATGCGGTGAACAGGCTCCACACTGCGACCGAAGTCGAAATGATCGCGACCCGGTTCTTGCGGTCGGCGAACCAGGCGATCGGAAGCGCAAGCGTCGAATAGAATAAAGCGAAGGCGACCCCGCCCATCAATCCCAATTGGCGATCGCTAAGATCGAGCTCGGCCTTGACCGGGACCGCGAGGATTCCGATGATCTGGCGGTCGACGAAATTGAAGATGTAGGCGAGCAGAAGCAGAAGAAGGACTCGCGAGCGAAGCGCGCGTCCCCCGTCCTCGCCGGCCGCTTGCCCGCTCAGAGGCTAATTCCCGACGGCACTGCCACATTGCACGGAATTGAGCATGGGTCGGTCAAAGCATGCCTTGGGGTCAGAGGATCGAGCGGTCCCGCCAAAGCGTGCGAGGGAGCTCGCGTCAAGCCGGCGTTGCGCCGCGGCTTGCGCCTGCTAGAGGAGCCCGATGATCAAGCACGGATTCCTCGCCCTCGGACTGGCCGCATTGAGCGCCTGCGGCACTGTCCGCACTCCGCCGCAGACTGCTCCCGGCCCTGACTTCCTCCTCCGCAACGCCGCCGCGAAGGAGGTAGTGACCACTTCGAGCGGCGTGCAATATTATGTCGTCCGCTCAGGGCCGGCGAACGGCCCGCGCCCCGGGCCGGACGATATCGTGGTGTTCGACTATGAAGGCAAGCTCGTCACCGGCGAGAGTTTCGACAGCAGTTTCGAGCGCGGCCAGCCGATCAATGGCGGGGTCGGCGATTTCGTCCCCGGCTTCACCGAAGCGTTGCTGCTGATGCGCCCGGGCGACAAATGGATCGTGTGGATTCCGCCCGAGCTCGGCTATGGCGCTCAAGCCAGCGGACCGATTCCGGCGAACAGCGTGCTTCGCTTCCGGATGGCGTTGCACAGCGTCGCGCCCGTCGTGCCCCAACCCTAACGGGTGGACTGTTCGATCGGGCCGGACAGCCGCACGCTCGCCAGCCAGTCGCGGATCGCCGGGGAACCGGCCCGATCGTCGATCACTCCGACCCGGCGATTGGCGCCGAATTCATCGGCTAACCCGCGCTTGTCCTTGGAGCAGACGATCAGCACCGGCAAATCCTTGCGCACCGTGTGAAGCTCGGCGACCACCGCGCCGAGATTACCGACCGGGAGCGCGTCGCTGACCACGACGAAATCGAACCGGCCATTGGCGGCGCGAAGCTTGCCGAGCGCTTCGCGCGCGGTTGCCGCGACTTCGACGGCATAACCCAATGCGGCGATGGTCTCACGGCGTTTCGAGCGGTCTTCGTCACGCGGATCGACCAGCAGAGCGCGCTCGGCCTCGCCCTTGTCGATCACCTCACGGATCTTGGCGGCGAGCGAATCCTGGGTGAACGGCTTGGTCAGCAGTTCGACCCCGGGGTCGAGCCTTCCGCCATGAACGATCGCGTTTCTCGCATAGCCGGTCATGTACAGCACCTGCATCTCGGGATAGGCCGACCGAGCGCGATCGGCGAGTTCCCGCCCTGACATCGCGGGCATCACCACGTCGGTCAGGAGCAGCCGAACGCTTTCCTCCTGCCGGTCGAGCAAGCGAAGCGCCGAGGGCCCGTCATGGGCCTCGAGCACTCGATAGCCAAGCTCGCGCAGCGTCTCGACGGTGTACATCCTGACGTCGTCGTCGTCCTCGACGACGAGGATTGTTTCCTGTCCCGTGATCGCCGCGACAACTTCGGGCTCGTCGTCTTCGGCCGGGTTCATTTCGGCATTGAGCCGCGGGAAATAGATTTTGACGCTGGTCCCCTCCCCCGGCTCGGAATAGATTTTCACATGTCCGCCCGACTGCTTGACATAGCCATAGACCTGGCTGAGCCCGAGCCCGGTTCCCTTGCCGACCTCCTTGGTCGAATAAAATGGATCGAACGCCTTGGCCATCACCTCAGCGCTCATCCCCACGCCGGTGTCGCTGACGCAGACCAGCACATAGGGCCCGGTCGCGACCTCGCGCTGCGCCGGGACATAGGTCTCGTCGATATGCGCGTTGCTTGTCTCGATCGTCAGCTTTCCGCCTTCGGGCATCGCGTCGCGCGCATTGACCGCGAGATTGAGGATCGCGTTCTCGAGCTGGTTGGGATCGACCTCGACCCGCCACAGCCCCGCTCCGGCGACCATTTGCAAGTCGATCGTCTCGCCAAGCGCCCGGTCGAGCAACTCGGTCATTCCCGCCAGAAGCCTGTTGATGTCGGTCGCCCGCGGCTGAAGCGGCTGGCGGCGTGAGAAGGCGAGCAGGCGCTGGGTCAGCGCCGCGGCTCGATCGGCGCCCTTGATCGCATTACCGATCGCTCGAAGTGTGCGCCCGTCGGCATTGGCCCCGAGGCTGCGCCGGGCCATGTCGATATTGCCGCTGACGATCGTCAGAAGATTGTTGAAATCATGCGCGATCCCGCCAGTGAGTTGCCCGACCGCTTCCATCTTCTGGCTTTGGCGAAGCTGCTCCTCGACCTCGGCGCGCTCGGCCAAAGCTCGATCGATCCGGGTTTCGAGCGTCTGGTTGAGCTCGCGGAGCGCGGTTTCGGCCTCCTTCGCCTGCGACACGTCGTGGGCGACCCCGATGAATCCGGTCAGATAGCCGCCGCCACCGAACCGCGGCTGCAAGATCGAGCGCAGCCAGCGATACTCGCCGTCGGCGCGGCGATAGCGCCCCTCGAGAACGAACGGCGCGCCGCTCGCCTCGCCCGCGATTGACTCGGCGGCAATCCGTTCGGCGTCGTCGGGGTGAACCACCTGCCGCCAGTCGAAGTCAATTGCCTGCTCGTAGGACATGCCGAGGAAATCGACATAGGCCTGGTTGACGAACACGCGCTTGCGGTCAGTCCCGCTGACCCACATCGAAACCGGAGTGCTGTCGGCGATTCGTCGGAACCTCTGCTCGCTTTCGGCCAGAGCGCGTTCGGCCGCGCGGCGCTGTGTGATGTCGACAAAGGTGCAGATTGCTCCGCAATTCTCCCCCGCCTGGACGATCGGGCTGGCGCGATATTCGACCGGAAAAGCGGTCCCGTCGAGCCGGAAAAACACTTCGTCGGTAACATGCGCTGCAATTCCGTTCGCGGCGCAGTGATAGATCGGGCAGTCGGAGACCGCATAAGGCGACCCGTCGAGATGCGAATGGTGGATGACTTCGTGAAGCTTTCGCCCCACCGCTTCGTCCTCGCTGTCGAACCCGAGCATCCGAACGAATGCGGCGTTGCACAGAGTCGTCACGCCTTCGCGGTCGGTCGCGTAAAACGCCTCTTCGGTCGAATCGAGCAGCAGCTTGAGATAAGCGCGGCTTTGGCTCAACGCGTCCTCGGCATTGCGGCGCGCGGTGTCGTCGCGGACGGTCAGCACCGCGCCGACCTGGACCCCTCCCGAAAGCACCGGCTGGGCATTGCCGATCGCGAGCACCTCGCTTCCGTCGGGGCGGCGGATGCGCCAGCGTTCGTCGCGCACGGTTTCACCCTCGAGCACCGCTCGCGCAAGCGGCAGCTGCTCCGGCGGATAGGGCTCGCCCCTTTCGGTCAGCAGATGATAGGTGTCGCTATAGTGCTCGGGCGCGACGTCGAGCTTGGACACTCCGTGAAGCTTCGTCGCGGCTTCGTTGACGAATTGGATCCGGCCCTTGTCGTCGGCAACGATCACTCCTTCGCCGAGCTGCTTGAGGACTGCGGTCTGAAACGCCGCGGAACGCTCAGCCTCGGCCCTTGCGGTGACCGACTCGGTGACTTCGAGCCCCTCGAGGAACACCCCGTTGACGACCCCTTCCGAATCGCGCAGCGGCTCGAGCACGAAGTCGACATAGCGAGGTTGTCGCTCACCCTCGCCGTCGCCGGCCATGACCACCGGCATCGCATTGCCGGCAATTCGCTCGCCCGACGAGAAAACCCGGTCGAACAGTTCGAAATATCCCTGGCCCTCGATCTCGGGGAGCGCCTCGCGGATCGTCTTGCCGATCAGGTCGCGCGGGGCGATGAATTGCTGATATGATTGATTGACCATTTCATAGACATGCTCGCGGCCGCGAAATACCGCGATCAGCCCGGGGGCTGCCTCGAACAATTCGCGCAGCCGCTCGCCCTCTTCCTTCAGCTCGGCTCTTGCAGCTGCGGCGTTGAGCCTCGCTTCCTCGGTTTGTTCGGACAGCAGCCGATGCTCGGTTCGGTCGCGCAGGATCTTGACGAACCCGACGATTCCCTCGTCTTTCTTCAGCCCCAGCCTCAGCGGCTGAAGCTCGCCGCTCGCCCAGAAGCGGGTTTCGTCCTTTCGCATGTGCCATCGCTCGTCGGTCGCGCATCCGTCCGCAGCGGCGCACGCCATTTCGATTTCGGGACGCCCGGCGGCACGGTCCTCGGGGGTAAATATAAGCTCGATATGCCCTCCGATCGCCTCGTCCGCGGTCCAGCCGAGGATACGCTCGGCGCCCGGGCTCCAGCTGATGATCCGACCATGGGTATCGGTGGTGACGAAGGCAAAGTCCTTGGCCGATCGAAGGATGAGCTGGGCAAGCGCGGGCGCATCGGACATGGAACTCAAATCACAATCGGCCATATAGTGACCTTGTTCACGCCCCCACCCCGCGATTGCACTTAAGCAATATCGTTCGCGGCGCAACCTTAGAGATGATTGGCGCGCCGCGAACGGAACCCGCTCGCTCCCGGCGGAGTTGCCCTCGAGCCACAACATGGAGCCCGGTCGATGATCGCTTCCCCAGGCCTGTCCCGCGTGCCGGTCCTTGCCGCCCTCGCGCTCGCGTCCGCCTGTGCCCAAACCCCCGCGGCGGCCCCGAGCGCGGTCAGCCGCTCGATCCTCGCAAGTTCGACCCCCGCAAGCGGGTCGACCGTCGCCGCTCCGATAAGCGAACTCGCGCTTCGCTTTGATCCTCCCGCGCGCCTTGGCGAGGTGACCGTCAGCGGGGCCGGCGAAATGATGCCGATGATGGTCACTTCGGTCGGCGAGGTCGCCGATTATTCGCTCCCGCTGTCGGACCTCGGCCCCGGCAATTACGTCGTCCGCTGGAGGGCGACCGCCGCCGGAACCGTCTATCAGGGCGATTTCAGCTTCGCAGTCCGCTAGGCCAAGGGAATCATCCGAAACCGACCAATTTGGCCTCGACCGAGGGGACCTGCCCTGCGCCAAATATCCCTGCTCGGCAGTTAAGGTTCGGCGGCTTGATTGCCGAACGCCTGTAACCAAGGTCAGTCAATCGGGGGCGGTCCCGGTGCTTGAGAAAGTTGGGCGAGTTGGGTTCGAGACTTCGTGCGCAGATCCTGATCGCGTTGCTCCTTTTTGCTGGAATCGTTTCGTGGGTCATCCCCGCGAGCATCGCGGCGCAAACCAGCAGTACCGCCG
Organism: Sphingomicrobium sp.; assembly: GCA_046714555.1. Lineage (GTDB taxonomy): Bacteria > Pseudomonadota > Alphaproteobacteria > Sphingomonadales > Sphingomonadaceae > Sphingomicrobium. The sequence continues at coordinate 8,108 of JBKKAQ010000011.1, forward strand.
CCACAACCTTGGCCGCACTCCAGCTTGTTGCCGAAGATTCGGACCAGAGCATTTTCCAATTGACCCTTGCTCCTCGTTCGCCAAGCTTTTCTGCGCACAATAAGGATCCGAGCCGCCCCGCGCTGGTGCTGCTGCGCACCGCGCGCACGCCCGATCTCGCCGCCGAGCCGCAGTTTCGCGGGCTGGTTCGCTCGATCACCTATGAAATCACCGGCAGCGGAACGATAGTTCGCTTCACTCTCGCGGCGCCGGGAAAGATCAATGCCGACGCCAGCGGGCGGGACAAATTGCTGGTGACGGTCACGCGGTTGAGCGGGGCCGAGGCGATCGGCAGCCGGCCGGTCGATTCCCAAGGCGACGAAGTCGTTCCCGCGACCGGACTTCCAATTGTTCAGAATCCACTCCCCGGCGAGGACGGCTATGAGTTGGTGATGCTCAAATATGCCGACGTCAGCGAGATTGTGGGTCTGCTGACCGACGGAGTGACGGTCAAACCCAACAATGTCTTCATCCGCCGTGAACCCGGCTTTGGCTCACTCGGGGTCGAACACCACCACCGCCTTCAGCAACGCGCAAGGCCAACCGGCGACCGAGGACCTTCCGCTCGGCCAGTCGGTCGACAGCAGCCTCGCGATCGACCGGAGGCTCAACGCGATCTGGATCAAGGGCTCGCCCGAGCGGATCGCCCGGGTCAAGGACCAGATCGCGCTGATTGACATCCCGGTCGACAGCGTGATCCTCGAAACCCAGTTTGTCGAGCTGACCGAATCGGGAGCGCGCAACGTCGGAATCGACCTTGCCAACGCCAATGGGCAGATCGCGGTCGCGGCGGCGCCGAAGGCGATCATGTCGTTGGGAATCGACCCTAACAAGATCGTCCCCAGCGCGGCGCTCCAAGCCTCGATCTACGCCCAGATCCAGAAGGGGGAAGGGCGAATCCTGTCGAAGCCGCGGATCGCCGCGCAAAGCGGATCGACCGCCAAGATCATCACCGGCGACGCGCTTCCGATCCTCACCTCGATCACCTTGTCGGGGGTCAATGGAGTCTCGCAGCAGGTGCAATATGTCAACGTCGGGGTGACCCTGCAGATCGCCCCGCGGGTCAGCCCCGACGGCTATGTCACTTCGCACATTTATGGCGTGGTCTCGAGCGTCACCGGCTACTCGCAAGGCTATCCCACGATCAGCCAGCGCGAAGCGGAGACCTCGGCCTCGGTGCGCGACGGCGAAACCTTCGTGATCGGCGGTCTAACCCAGGAAAATGCGCTCAAGACCAAATCCAAGGTTCCCTTGTTCGGCGACATCCCGCTGCTCGGTCAGGCCTTCCGACTAGAAAAGTCAACTCGAAACCGGACCGAACTTTACATCGTTATCACTCCGCACATCGTCCGCCACCGCCGCTTCGAGCAACTCGATCCCTCGACTTCGCTCGTCCCCTGAATCGGGTGCAATGCGCGCGAAGGCAGCAGTTGCTTTCGCTCCCCACTGATCGAGGCCGTCGAGGGGCTTGAGCGATCGACCAGCGATCACCAAAATTCCGAAACCTCATCCAGAACGGAGCCAACGCCGCTGCCCGCACGCGAGCTTAACCGATTGATAACCCACCGATTTTAAATGGGTCGGCAGAGGGGGGTCGCGGGCTCAATGCCTTCTACGCAAGGAGTTATCAGATGAAGAATTTCTCGAAAATTGGCGGCCGGCTTGCGCTCGGAGCTTCGTTGCTCGCGCTCTCGGCCCCCGTGCTCGCCGACCATAGCTGGTCGGGCTATCACTGGAAGCGCACCACCTCCGAAATCAGGATTCCGACCGGCGACAATGTCGGCCCGGCGTGGGATTCCCATCTCAATAATGCGATCGGGGCGTGGAACAAGTCGACCGTGATCAACTCGCCCAAGGTCCCGGGAAGCGTCAATCCGCGCAATTGCCCCGGGGTCTCCGGAACGATCCAGGTGTGCAATTACGACTATGGCCGCACCGGATGGCTCGGAATCGCGAGCGTCTCGACCTCCAACGGCCACATCGTTCAAGGCACGACCAAGCTCAACGACACCTATTTATCGACCGCGCAATATAATAAGCCGGCGTGGCGCCAGCTGGTGATGTGCCAGGAACTTGGCCATGATTATGGTCTCGACCATCAGGACGACGACTTCAACATCGACAC
>JBKKAQ010000012.1:0-17743 GCA_046714555.1 Sphingomicrobium sp.
GGTTGCTGCGGCGCAGCATGAGCTTGGCCTGACCTATGGCACTCTCGTCCAGACCGCCGACCGGATGCAGGTCTATAAATATGTCGTCCACATGGTCGCTCAGGCCTATGGCAAGACCGCGACTTTCATGCCCAAGCCGATCGCCCAGGACAATGGCTCGGGGATGCACACCCATATGTCGATCTGGCGCGGAAGCTCGCCCTTGTTCGCGGGCAACGGCTATGCCGGCCTGTCCGAAACCGCGCTCTACTTCATCGGCGGGGTGATCAAGCACGCGCGCGCGCTCAACGCCTTCACCAACCCCTCGACCAACAGCTACAAGCGCCTCGTCCCGGGGTACGAGGCTCCGGTGCTGCTCGCTTATTCGAGCCGCAACCGCTCGGCGTCGTGCCGCATTCCCTATGGCGCCGGTGAAAAGGCCAAGCGGGTCGAAATCCGCTTCCCCGACCCGCTCGCCAACCCCTATCTGGCTTATTCGGCGCTGCTGATGGCCGGGCTCGACGGGATCCAGAGCCGAATCCATCCGGGCGATCCGATGGACAAGAATCTCTACGACCTTCCCCCCTCCGAGCTGGCCGATGTCCCGACCGTCTGCGGAAGCCTGCGCGAGGCGCTCGGCGAACTCGATCGCGACCGCGCCTTCCTGACCAAGGGCGACGTCTTCTCCGACGATCAGATCGATGCCTATATGGAACTCAAGTGGGAAGAAGTGATGCGCTGGGAGACGACTCCGAGCCCGGTCGAATTCGACATGTATTATTCGAGCTGAACGGCTAGCGTTTCGGTAATCATTGGCGGTCATAACCCTCGCAATGGCTTGCGAGGGTTACCCGATGAACAAATTCCGCGTCTCGCTCAAGGGCGGGGGCGCGGACCCGGCGGAGAGCCTGCTTCCGATCAAGCAGCCCCGCGCTGGTGGCCCGGGCGATAATCTTGCCGCAGTCAGCGTCGCGAGAAGCGAAGCGCGAAGCGCCAACCACCGCGACGACGGCCGTCATCGCCTCCCGTGCGAACGAGCGACGATCCGCTACGACCAAGCGCTTCACCAAGTCGAGCTGGTCAATCTTTCGGGCGGGGGGGCGATGATCGCGGGCGCGCTCGAACCGATGCTGTGGGACCGGGTCGACCTGATTCTCGGCGATCCCGGCGAAATCGAAAGCGCAGTTCGCTGGATCCGCGGCGGCCGCATCGGGCTCGAATTCGCCCACGAAACTCGAATCGACTGCTCGCCCGAAACTCGCGAGGATCTGCTTCGCGAGGTCATCCGCCGAAGCTTTCCCGAGCTCGAGGTCGAGCTGGCGAGGCCTCCCGCGCCAGATCCGCAAGTCCCCACCGGCTTCGACAACCGCCGCGCACCGTTCGTCCGCCATCCGTTGATCTGGTCAGGGCTGATCCATTTCGACCATGACAGCCGGATCGCCCGCCTGCGCAATGTTTCGAAGCTCGGCGCGATGGTCGAAACCACCCGTCCCTATCCCGACAAGGCCCGGCTATTGCTCGATCTCGGCGATGCGGGGACGATCTTCGCTACCGTCGGCTGGTCGCGCGGCGATCAGGTCGGTCTCGCTTTTGCCGAACCGTTCGACCTTGCCGCTCTGGCGCGCCTCAAGCCCGAGCTCGCCCCCCGGCGCTGGGCCGAGCCCGAATTCCTCCGCGACGAGCGCGGCGCCAGCTCGCCCTGGGCCGCGGGGTGGGGCCGGATGACGATCGAGCAAGTCCAAAGCTCGCTCGCGCGTGAGAATCAAGGCCGGGTTCGCTAATCCTTTCTCCTCCTTGCCTCAACCGCGCTTTGCTCTATCGCCCGCGCGATGACCCGCCGATATGGCTCGACCAAGCGAATTCTCGAGCGAGTAGACCCGCAGCTTCTGCTTCGTCGACGACCTCATCAATGGGCTGGTCGCGCTGATGGACAGCCCCGACGAGGTTACCGGCCCGATCAACCTCGGCAACCATCGAATTCACCATGCGCGAGCTTGCCGAACTGGTCCTCGCCAAGGTCGGCGGCCGGTCGCGACTGACCAACGCCCCGCTCCCCACCGACGACCCGCGCCAGCGCCAGCCCGACATCGATCTGGCGCGGACTATATAGGGGTGGGAACCGCGGATCGCCTTGTCCGAAGTGCTCGACCAGACCATCGCCTTTTTCCGCGACGGTGATTGCTAGCGCGCCTGCCCGTCGCGCACATGGATCACCGCGGCCTTGTCGGCATACAGCCTTCGCCACTGCGGTGACCGGTCAAGCTTGGGCCGCAGCCCCTCGTCCTTGGCCGGAAGCATCGTCCACTCGATCTTCCATTTGCTCACCGCGGCTTCGAACAGCTCCATGTCGCCGTCGATTATACTCTTGTAATCAGCCAGGAATTTGTCGCCGTAAAGGTCGGCGCGACCATCGATGAACGGACGCACTCCGGCAAGCACCAGCGGCCCGCCAAGCGTATAGCCGTTGAACACCGGTTTCGACCGCAACCCAGGCGGGACCGCTGCAAGCGCATCGCGCGGGTTAGACGTATTCTGCGCCGGGACCAGAGGCATCACCCCGCGCACCAGCGCAAGCAAAGCGATCAGCGATCCGAGCCCGATCGCCGCCCAGCGCCCCTCGCCTGACGCAGGCCGCTCGCGCCCCGCCTCACGCCCGCGCGCCCAAGCGAACGGTTCGGCGGCTAACAGGATCGCGACGATCGCGAGCACCGACTGGTGGCGCATCTGGAACAATGTAAGCCCGATTAGTCCCGCGATCATCACCGCTCGAACCGGCGCAAGCCTGGGCCCGCGCCACAGCGCCGCCGCGATTGCGATCACCAGCACAGCAAAGAAAAACGGAGTCCGCGCCGGATCACTCGGCCGCCATTCGACGATCAGCGCGAGGGTCTGCATCTGCGACACGAACAGCGGGTGAAGGAAGCCGTCGATCCCATTGGGATTGGCCAGCGCCGCCACTACGCTCGCCAGTCCGAACTTGGCCCAGCCGACGATCACCTTGCGTTCCCAGCGGGCTTCGATCATCGCCTCGGCTGCGAACCCCGCGGCGATTACCGCGCCAAGCGCCCAGCTTCCGTGGAGATTGGCCCACGCCAGCATAAGCAGCGCGGCCCACAACGGCGGCGCGTTCCCATGCTCGCGCGCTCGCAGCAGGATCACCGTCCACCCCGCGAGCAACGGCCAGGCGAGGACATGCGGCCGGGCGAGAATGAACGGGACCAGCACCAGGGTCAGCCCGACCAGGCACGCGAGGATCGCCCCCGGGCCCGCCCAGCGGCGCAAATGGACGAACAGGATCAGGTTGAGCGCGGCGAGCGCAAGCGCGACCACCGCCGCGACTGCTCCATAGCCTCCGATTGCAAAGGCTCCGGCGTAAATCACTTCGGCGAGCCATTCGATCGGCACCCATTGCTCGCCCGCCATCGTCAGCGAGAAGACGTCGCTGTTCGGTACCGCGCGATGGGCGATGATCCATTGCCCCGCGGCGATATGCCAGCTGACGTCGCCGTCGTTGAAGCTGGTCGACGAGCTCGCCAGAGTGAACGGCACGAACACCACGAACATCGCGACCAGCAGGCGGTCGAAAAATTGCGGGCTCAATCCCGTCCGCGCCCCTTCGGCCAAGCTCAATCCTCCTCGATCAGGCTGGTCAGCTTGGTCTCGCGCATCAGCCCATAGGTCGTCAGGGAAACCAGTATGACCCCCGAGACGTAGATATAAAAATAGCGCTCGTGCCCCGCTGCCTTGAGCGACAAGGCGACATATTCGGCGGTCCCGCCGAACATCGTATTGGCGATCGCGAACGGCAAGGCGACCCCGAGCGCGCGGATGTGGCTCGGGAACAGCTCGGCCTTCACCACCGCGTTGATCGAAGTGTAGCCGGTGACGATCACCAGGCTCGCCATCACCAAGGCAAAGGCCGTCAACGGGTCGCGCGCGGTCTCCAGCGCGGTGAAGATCGGATAGGTCAGCGCTGCTCCGGCGATGCCGAAGAAGATCATCACCGGCTTTCTCCCGACCCGGTCGCTGAGCGCCCCCGCGATCGGCTGCATCGCCATGAACAGCGCCAGCGCGACGGTCATGATCCGCGACGCGGTCGGCCGGTCGAACCCCGCGCTATTGGCGAGGAATTTCTGCATATATGTGGTGTAGGCATAGAATGCGAGCGTTCCACCCGCGGTCAGCGCGATCACCAATAGCGCCTCCCTCGGATGGTCGCGAAACAAATTGGCCCCGCTCGATTTCGGCCGGTCGCTCGCCGCCCTGGCGTTGACGAAGCTCTCGGTCTCGGTCAGCCGGCGGCGGATGACATAGACCACCACCGCGAGCAAAGCCCCGACCCCGAACGCGATCCGCCACCCCCATGCCTCGAGCGCCGCCTCGCCAAGCGCGACCTGCAACCCGACCAGCAGCGCCAGCGCGAGCAATTGCCCGGCGATCAGAGTGACATATTGAAAGCTCGACCAGAAGCCGCGTCGCCTCGCCCCCGCCATCTCGCTCAGATAGGTCGCGCTCGCTCCATATTCGCCGCCGACGCTCAGGCCCTGGATCATCCGCGCGATCACCAGCACCGCGGGCGCGAATATTCCCGCCTGGGCATAGGTCGGTGCGCAGGCGATCATCAGCGATCCCAAGCACATCAGCGACACCGACAAGGTCAGCCCGGCCTTGCGACCATGGCGGTCGGCATAGATGCCCATCACCCACGCCCCCACCGGACGCATCACGAACCCGACCGCGAACACCGCCGCGCTCGACAATAATTGCGCAGTCGAATCGCCCTTGGGGAAAAAGCTCGACGCGAAATAAAGCGTGAACGCCGAATAGACGTACCAGTCGAACCACTCGACCAGATTCCCCGCCGACCCGCCCAGGATGTTGCGCAGACGGCTCAACCCGATTGCTCCCTACCCGAAACCGCGGGCCCCGCCTTGGCCGCTCCGACCCCGATCAGGGTCAGGATTCCGGTCCCGACGATCGCCCCGACCCCAAGCGCGACAAGGTGTGGCCAGCTCAAAGTCTGCGCCAGACGGTGCTCGGCGGGCATGTCCTCGCGAGCGACGATCGCCTTGCGCACGTTCCAGTTCTTCAAGCCAGTCCCCCCGTGCCGTGACGGCGAACCTAACGCGGCAATCGACCGGCGCAACCGCCTCAATAATCCTTCGACGCCCGGACATTGGCGCTGGTCCGCCCGATCGTCGAGATCGACGACAACAGGCTCAGCCAGCGCGATACCTGATACTCGACCCGCGTCGCCGAATAGCCCTGCCCGTCGCTGATCACCTCGACGAACAATCGCCGCCCGAGATATTTGCCGGCGGCGATCGCGGTCTTCTGCCCGGTGGCGACATCGGCGGGCATGATCCGCAGCCGGTCGAGCCCGACTGCGCGGCGAACCGAATTGATCGGATCCAGTCCCCCCGAGCCCGATCGAAGCGCCCCCACCGCCGAGGCGAGCTGGAGCGCTTCGGGCGCCGACAAGGCGGTGATCGAGGTGCCGAACAGTAATCTCGACAGCAATTCGTCCTGCGGAAGCGGTGGAACGCTGGTGAACATGATCTCGGGCTTCAACCCGGTTCCCGTGACCTTGACGCTCGCCTCGATCCCCTGGACGTCGGCCTTGGCGCTGATGTCGAGCAACGGATTGACCGGGGTTTCGCCATTGAACCGGATCACTCCGCGCTCGAGCCGGAAACTGCGCCCGGCGAACTCATAATCGCCGCGCACGAGATCGGCGCGGCCGGCGATCTGCGGATCGCTCACGCTTCCGCCGATCCTGAGGTCGGTTCGCCAGCGGCTGTCGATCCCGAGCCCGCGGACATTGAGGTCGTCGCCGGCAACCGTGAGGTCCATCTTCCACGGATTCAATTGCTCGACCTCGATATCCTCTTCGCGCTCGATCCCGACATGCCTGACCGATAGCTGCGGCACCGCCGAAGCGGCGCTCGCGCGGCCCAGCGTAAAACGCCCCTTGTCGAGCCTCAGCTTGCCCGCGATCCGTCCACCCTTGCCGTCGGACTTGATCGTCAGCGGTCCGCTGACCGTCGCCGCGAGATCGTCGCGGTCGAGCAATTTGGCTTGGCCCGCGGTAAAGGCGAGGTCGAGCGCTGGCGATCCACCCAAGAAATCGACCGTCCCGCTCCCGCTGATGCTTCCGCCGCCCTCGGTCCGCCCGGCCAGGCGGTCGATCACCAGTCGCGACCCGGTGAACCGCCCCGACGAGGCGAGCTTGTCGATCGCCATTCCGGTCACCGCGCTCTCGAGCCGCGCATTTTCGGTCCTGAGCGATCCGCGGATCACCGGCTCGACCATACGCCCGCCAAGATCGGCGCCGATCGCGACGGGCCCGGCGAGGTCGAACACCTCGATCCCCGACAATCGCCACAAGGTATCCGCCGGTCCGGCATAGCGCAGCTGGGCGAACAATCGCGCGTTGAGCAGCGCCGCGACCACCGGTCCGCGCGCCAGCGGAGCGAATCGAGCCTGCGCCCGCCCGATCGTCTTGCCCTCGCTCACCGCGACCGCCCGAAGCGCCGCTTGGTCCCCGCTCAGCACCGCGGCCAGCCCGACGTCGATCGGCTTGGAGGTCAGCACCAGCCCGGCGCGCGACAATCGGCGCAGCTTCAAATCGGCCCGCCCGCTCGGCACTCCCTTGTTCGAGGCATAGTTCAACCGTCCGCTCGCGGTCCCGCCGAGGTCGAGGTTGGGCCACAGCATGTCGAGCAATTGCAGCGGCAAGGAACTAATCTCGGCGTTGAGCTCGGGCCTCGATCCGGTGCGCCCGCTCAAATTCATCCGCCCGCCGCCGAAGCGAACCTCGGTCGGAGCGATCCGCCAGCCGTCACCCTCGCTGGTCAGAACCGCCGGGCTGGCAAGCTCCAACGGCTTGCGGTCGAGCTGGCCCTGTCCGCTGAGCACGACCCGTTCGGGCGAGATTTTCGCCAGAGTGACGAAGTCGAACGTGCTTCCGCGCTGCCCGGCAAAGGCCGCCCGCACGTCGCCGCTGCCGTTGACCAGCCGCGCATTGGCGGTCAGCCGCGACAATTTGATCCCGCCGCTTTCCAATCCGCGAGCGGCGATCACCGCATCGACCGAAGTCGCTCCCTCGGCGAGCAGGATCGACCCGTCGAGCCGCCCGCTCCTGATGCTCAGCGCGGGCGGCCCGGCGAAGCGCACCGCATTGGCGGTCAGATGCGCCTCGATCTTCTGACTGCCGCGTACCGGGCTGAACAGCAATTCGCCGTCGAGCCCGCCCCCGGCGATCGCCAGCCTTCCGCTGAATCCTCCAGGATCGGCGCGAAGCGCGCCCGACGCATTGGTCCCCGAAACCTCGAGGCTCGCGATCGCGATCGTCGCCGACCCGTTCTTCGGGAGCAGAATCTGCCCGACGCTGGTGAACGGCCCGAGCCGCGATCCGCCCGACGCTCGATAATCATATCCGGCGATCGTCGGGTTCATCAGCATCCGCATTTGGCGGATCCCGAGTGCCTCGTTGGGCCGCTCGAACAATATATCGAGCTTCGGCCGCTCGATCTTCCCGTCGAGGCTCAGCTTCAACGGCCCATATTGCGAGCTGCGCCCGCGCATGGTGATCTGGAAGGTCCCGTCGCGCCTCCGGATCCCCGACCCCGACAGCCTCAGCCTGGGCGAATAAAGCTCGAGCCCGCTGAATCGAAGCACCCCGTCGGCGGTCCGCTCGAGCCGCGTTTCGATCCGTGGCAGCCCGCCGGTGAGCGAGGCGAGGAAGCTGTTGTCGAGCCGTCGCACCCACGCCTTGCCGCTTCCGACCACCCGGCTACCCTTGCCGCCTGGTCCCGGGACAACGTGGAGCTCGCTCGTCACGTCGACGATCCCCAATCCCGGGATCGCGTAGCGGCTGAGCCCGCCCGACACCAATATGTCGAACCGGCCGGTGACGAAGTCGATCATCAGCGACACCTTGCCCTTCAACTTGTCGCTGGTGAGCAAGAGCGCGTCGCCGCGCGCGAGCTTCGGGGTCAGGCTCAACACCCCCTCGATCCTGAGGTTGGCGAGGATTCCGCCCGCGACGTCGCCGAGGCCGGTGATCCGCCGCGCGGTCAGTCGAAGCGGCACCCGCATCGGCCACGGCGCGAATGTCCCGCGTCCTTCGACTCGAACCCCGTCGAACCCCGTCTGGTCGAACGCGAGCCGCGGGCTGGTCAGCCGGTAGGCGTAATACGCTCCCGCGAACGGCCCGTCGAGCGTCCACACCATCCGGACATTCCTGCCCGTCATGTTGGGAAGCAGCGCCGCGGGGCGAAGCAGATCGACCCCGACGCTGACCTTGCTATAGCGGTTCGCGGCAAGGTCGATCACCCCGCGCGCCGCCGCGCGCAACGCCGGCGAAGCAAGCGTCAGCTCGCCGTCCAATTGCCGTTGCTCGAACGTCCCCGACCCGGTCACCGTGACCTGCGGAGAGGTCAGCCGCATCATCCTGCCCTTGACGAACTGCCCCGGGGCAAGCGTCCCGCCAAGCGAGTAACGCCCTTCGTCGGCGCCGAGCGTCAGCCGCGCCGCCGCGCGCCCCGACAGATCGAGCGCCGCATTGCCGCGCCACCGGGTCCAGCTTCCCTCGCCGTCGATCACCAGCTCGAGCGGACGCCGGATCCCGACCAATGCCGGAACCAGCCCGTTGCCCGGCGCCCTCAGCCGAACGTCGACATCGAAGCGGTCGCGGTCGGGCTCGGCATCGAGCTTGATCCCAAGCCGGTCGCCATTGCCCTCGAGCGCGGCTCGAAGATCGATCATCGCCCGACCCGCGCGAATTTCGGCCGAGCCCATCACCCGCCCGGCGCGAGCGACCCCGCTCACGCCCTTCTGCAACTCGAGCCGGTCGATTTTGAGCGAGCCAAGATGAATGTCGAACCCCGGAAGCAGCGGACCCTTGGTCTTGCTTGGCTTCAACTTGGGCAGCCGCGTCAAAGTCACCCGCTCGGCCTCGAGCCGCTCGATGTGCAGACTGTTGTACAGCCACGCCGCCGGCGACCAGTCGAGCAGGATCTCGGGCGAGGTCAGGAATATCCCGCGATTGTCCGACACCCGGACATTCCGCAGCCGCGTCTCACCGAAGATCGACCCCTCGATCCGCCCGATGCGGATGTTGAGCCCCGAATTGGTTTCGATCCGCCCGATCCGGTCGACCAGGAAGCGATGCCCCGGAGCGGTATCGGCAAGCACCAGCGCGAGCGCCGAGAGCAACAGCAAGGCTCCGGCCAGCGCGAGCAATTCGACGGCCAGCCGCCGCGCCCAGTTGTGGCGAAGCTTCACTCGCCGCGGCGGAGCGGCTTCGCCGGCGACAAGCTCCTCGCTCATCAGAACGCCTGGCCGAGCGAGACCGTCACCGCGATCCGACTGTCGCCCTTCTGGCGGTTGAGCGGGGTGCCGACGTCGATCCGGATCGGTCCGAAGCTCGAATAATAACGCGCCCCGATCCCCGCACCCAATTGCCAGTCCTTGACGCTGGGAAGCGCATCGGTCGACAATGTCCCGCCGTCTATGAACGGGACGATCCCGAACGTGCCGAGGCGGATTCGCGCCTCCAGCCCGAATTCGGCCAGGCTGCGCCCGCGGATCGGGTGGTCATCGGCGTGGCGCGGCCCGAGCCGTTGTTAGCCATAGCCGCGCACCGACCCGCCCCCGCCCGAATAGAAGCGACGCGACGGTGCGATCATGTCGCGCCTCGCACCGACGATCGTCCCCAGCCTGATCCGCCCGGCGGCGACCACCCGCTTCGACACCGCCCGATAAAGGCTCGCGTCGATCTGCGCCCGGCCATAGCCGAACGCCCCCCCCTGCCACGAAACTTCGGGGCTGACCCGGCCGCTCAGCCGAAATCCGCGGGTCGGGTCGAGCAGGTCGTCGCTGCCGTCATAACCGAGCGAGGCCGGGATCGCGGCAATGTAGAATTGTCGGCGCCGCGACAGCCCGGTCGAAGCCACGGTGTCGCGCTCGTCCGAAAACACCAGCTCGCTGCCAAGGCTCCAGGTCCATTTCTTGTGCCAGATGAAATTGCTCTGGCGCTCGATCCCGGCGGACAGCAGCAGGGTCCTCGCCGCATAGGCATCGCGGTCGACATTGCTCGCCGACACCTGCGCCAGGGCGACCTGGTCGCGCCGCCTGAAATTACTCCGCCGCAACGACACCGCCGCGACCTGTTCCTGCGTCCCCGCCACCCCGCGCACCGTCAGCGCGCCTTCGGGGTTGAAGAAATTGCGATGCTGCCAGCTCGCCTCGGCGCGAAGCCCTTCGCCGGTACCATAACCAAGTTCGCCGGCGACCGTCCGCATCGGCGCGGGCTCGAGATGGACCGCAAGGTCGACCGTCCGCCCTCCCGCCGCCGGGGTCACCCGCACCTCGGCCGAGGACACCAGCCCGGTCGCCACCAGCGCCCGCCGCAAATCGTCGACCCTCGACTGCCTGAACCGTTCGCCGCGTTCGAACCGTGCAATCAACCCGACATGGCGCGCGTCGAACGGTGGGGAGCCCGTCACCCGGATCGCTCCGAAGCTCGCCACCGGCCCCGGGGTAACCGGCAGCACCAGCCGGGCGGTCCGCGCTTCATGGTCGACGACAATGTCCTGCTCGCCAACCTCGGCCAGCGCGAAGCCGCGCTCGCCAAGCGCGATCTTGAGCGCGATTCCCGCGGCGATGACCTCGGCGGCGACCACCGGCTCGCCCGCCTCGACCGCGAAACTTTCGCGCAGCTGCGCACTATCCTCTCCCGCCGCCTCGATTCCCGGCAATTCGACCGAAGCGAAGCGATATTGCGATCCGGGCGCCGCATCGAGAAACACCGCGACCAGCCCCGTCTCGCTCTCATTCGCCTCGACGGCCTCGATCCGCGGCTCGACCACTGCGTCGAAAAATCCCTCGGCGCGAAGCAATTCGCTCAGCAGTTCGGCGTCGCCCCGCGCGCGCCGGTCGATCTGCGCAGCATTGGCGGGCTTGCCCGAGCCCTGCTCGAGCGCCGACTGCCTGGCGAATCCCTCGAGCGCTTCGCTGTCGAGCGCTCCGTCGACCCCGGCGAGCGTCACCCGATAACGCAGCGCCGCGATTCCGTCCTCGACCTCGCCAACCGGACGCGCGGGAACATCGGCAGCGGGAGTTCCCGAAGCCGTGGGCAGGTCCGCAACCGGCTCGCTTTTGTCCATCTCGGGCCAGTCGACCCCGAGCCCCGGCAGCGGGTCGAGCGGCGCCGACGGGTCGAGCTGGTCCGCCGCGCTCGCCTGCGGCACTTGGGACACCGCGGGCGCGGCAAGCAGCGCGCCGGCGCCGGCCGCGATTGCAAGGCTCGCCGCCCTTCGGCATTTTCGACATGAAATCATCGGGGTGAGCCTAGCAGAGCGTGGCCGGGGTGCCACCCCTCCCGGTCGAGTCCGAGTCGAATAGCTTGCAGGCTATGCGGTTTCAGCCGCGCCTACGGTCGACCAGCCAGACGATGACCGCCGCGGCGACTCCCGCCGCGGTTCCCGCGAGGATGCCGGCCATCATCTGTCCGCCGAGGACTCCACCGATGGTGCCGATGAGAATCGCGGCGATCAGCAGGCAGCCGCCGGCTTTGGTCGATCGAATGTCCATTGCGCCCCATGGCAGAGCGCGCGCCCCCGCTCCAGCCCGCGCTTCACGGCTGGCATGGTGAACAGGGCGTTGAGGATGCTTGGCGTCGGTCGCGTAACCGGTCCTGGGCTAAACCCAAGTTATGGACGCATTCTATATCGCCGGACGGGCAGCGCTCGCCGATGCTTCTGATCTGTTCGAAATCTATGGTGACGACGCGGGGTTCGAGGCCGCGCAGCGCGCCGAGACCAGCCGCGATTCGGGCAATGTCGCGCGCTTCTGCCACTGGCGGCAGATCGAACGCATGATCGCCACGCTGAGCAGCGGCGACGTCCACGGGACGATTCACTAGGCGGCTTTTTGCGCAACGCACCGGAAGTCTTTGTTGTGCAAGCCCCCATCGGCCCGCTCCCCCACCCGACCTCCCATAGAATACACTGATTGGGAGGTCGGGTGGGAGAGCGGGCTGGTGCGATCTCGAGCGTCAGCGAGCAACAACAAACACTCGAGCGTCAGCGAGCAACGAAAAGCCCGCAAAAATTACGCCACCTTGCGCCCCGCCCAGATCACTCGGCCGATGCAGTGGATCTCGTTGAGGTCGCAGTCGGGCCAGTCCGAATAGGCCGGATTGTCCGACTGGACCGTCACCCGCCGGGCGATCGGATGGAGTGCGAGCCGCTTGACCACCAGCGCATCGTCGATCCTCAGCACATAGAGCCCGTCGCGCAGCCGGGTTCCGCAATCGGCGAGGTCGACCAATATATCGTCGCCGTCGGCAAGCGTCTGGGCCATCGAATCGCCCTCGACCCGGATCACCGACAATTGCTCGGCGGGCGATGAGGTCAAGCGCCTCAGCCAGCGCTCGTCGAACGCGAAGTAGGGCCGCGCCGCTTCATCCGCCGGTATCGCCCCGGGCCCCGCCGATGCCCGCACCGCGCTTCGGCCGACTTCGATCAGACTCGATTGTGGCAATTCGGCCACGGACTCGGGTCCGCCAAGCAGCGATTCGGCAATGTCGAAATAACGCGCCAGCGTGTGGCGATCCGATTCGCTCAATTTGCGCGGAACTCCGCGGCGGACGAATTGCTGAATATATGCCGGATTTCGGCCGATAAGCCGCGACAGCGCGGAGAAGTCCTCTCCGCGTTCCTGACATAGTCGATTCAAAACTTCCCGAGCTTCGGCACTCATGGCTTCGTCTTACGTATAGGAATTTGCCTAGACAAGTAGGAAATATATTGGAATTGAACGATTACCGAATCGCGATCTTCGCAAGGAAGTGATGAAAATGTACCTATTACGCGATGTGGAAAGGTTCCTGCGTAACAGCAGTGTTCCTCCCACCCGATTCGGTCGCGAGGCAATGGGCGACCCCCGATTCGTGTTCGATCTTCGCAACGGCCGGGAGCCGCGCGCCGGAACCATTGCCCGGGTCCGCGCCTTTCTGGAGTCCGGCCAATGATGAGGCCCAACCTTTCGATCGCGGCCTCGGGGCTGCTTCGGGCACTGATCGCCCGCACCGGGGTCGAGCGTGACCGCCTGCTGATCACCAGTTGGCACTCGGTTGACTGGCAATCGCTGACTTTCGTCGGTGAACGCCATGAAGCCGGGTTCCGGATCACCGGTGCCGACGCCGGGCGCATCGCGGCGATGATCGCTGACGGGCTCGAGGATGCCGAATTCGCAATCCCCGGGCAGATCGTCGCCGATATCGCGCTGTGCGCTCCACCGCAGGTCCACAGCGACGGCACCGTCACCCTTGCTCTCGAAGCGCTGACCATCGCCGAATGACCCGCCTCAGCGTAGCGAACGGCGAATCTCGGCCAGCGCGGCATGCAATGCCTCGCTGGCCTCGTCGCCGCAATGTTCGCCACTATCGCCGGCGATGTGCGAATCGATTCGCGCCTGCAATTGACCCGCGGTCGGAACCAAGGCCGGCTCGAACATCCGCACCACCCGCGAATCGGGCCCGAGGTTCGCCAATATATCGTCGAGCAGAAGCGCTTCGGGTTCGGGTTCGAACTTGATGGCCTGAGGATCGAACCGCATCGGTCCGAACAACGGGGGCTTCCCGCCGATCGTTCGAAGCACTCCATAAGCCAGCACGAACCCTGCGCATGCGGCGCTCACCGCTCCCCATGGAAGAAGCTCGGGCGGACCAAGCCTGAACGCCGCGAACCCCGCCGCGGCGGCGACCGCCGTCGCTCCGCACAGGTCGATCAACCGTTCCATTATCTCGTCGCGCGCGCTGCCCATCGCTTTCGACTAGCAGCCAAAGCTTGATGTTCGGTTATTGCGCCTCGATCGCCGCGATCAGCGCCTCGGTGAAGGCGGGGACATCGTCGGGATTGCGACTGGTGACCAGCTTGCCGTCGGTCACCGCGGGCTCGTCGACCACTTCTCCACCGGCATTGCGGACGTCGGTCCGGATCGACGGCCAGCACGCCACCCGCCGCCCGCGAACCACGTCGGCCTCGACCAGCAGCCACGGCGCATGGCAGATCGCCCCGACCGGTTTGCCCGCAGCGACGAACGCCCGGATCAAGGCGATCGCAGCGTCATTGCGGCGCAGCGCATCGGGGTTGATCACCCCACCGGGCAACAGCAAAGCGTCAAACCCCTCGACCCCTGCCTCGGCGATCGTCAGATCGGGGCGAATGGTCTTGCCCGGATCGTCGAGCACGGTTCCTCGGATCGGCGCCTCGCTGGGCGCCGCAACCCGTACCGATGCGCCCTTGCCGAGCAGGATTTCGCGCGGGCCGAACAATTCGGATTCCTCGAAGCCGTCGGTCGCCATGATCAATATCTTCGCCTGGCCGATCGCCGGCATGTCTTTTTTCCTTTGCTGACTGCCGCGCGGGCGGAACCGCTTGTGCCCACTGCCCATTCACACCGCTCAACGACAGGGGCCGTCAAAGGATGCTCAAACACAGTAACGACAATAATCCGGGGATCACCCGGCAAAGGATCGGCCGCGGCTGGGCCTATTTCGATCCCGACGGCAACCGCATCACCGATCGGGACGAAATCGACCGCCTCAACACCATCGCGCTTCCACCGGCCTATGTCGACGCCTGGTTCTGCACGGACTCCAATGGCCATATCCAGGCCACCGGCAAGGATGCCCGCGGGCGCAAGCAATATCGCTACCATCCCGATTACCGCGCCCGCGCCGACGCATCCAAATATGACGGATGCGCCGAATTCGGAGCCGCTCTGCCCAGGCTCCGCCGCAGGGTCGAGGCCGATCTGAAGCGCCGCAAGCTCGGCCGCGACACCGTCCTCGCCGCGGTCGTCCGCCTCCTCGACACCGGTTACCTGCGCGTCGGCAATGAACAATATGCCCGCGACAACAACAGTTTCGGTGCGACCACGCTTCGCAACCGCCACGTCCGCTCGAAGGGCCGGGGGATGAGGATGCGCTTCACCGGCAAGCATGGCATCGTCCAGGAACTGACGATCAGCGATTCGCACTTAAAGCGCATCGTCCGTAACTGCCAAGACCTCCCCGGCCAGAACCTGTTTCAGTATCTCGATGAAAAGGGCGATCCGCAGCCGATCAGCTCGGCCGACGTCAACGCCTACATCCGCGACGCCACCGGGGGCGACTTCACCGCCAAGCATTTCCGCACCTGGGGTGCGAGCGTCATCGCCTTCGATCAACTGCTCTCGGCGGGGGAAGACGGGATCAGCCTCAAGACTTTGCTCGACCCGGTTGCCGAAGCGCTTGGCAACACCCCCGCGATCAGCCGAAAATCCTATGTCCATCCCGCACTGATCGACGCCGCCCGAACCGCCCCGCGCAATCCGCTCAACGGGATGGAGCGCCCGCGCGCACGCACGCGCCTGTCCTCGGCCGAAACCGGGCTGCTGAGCTACCTCACCAAAAAGCCGAGGAAGCGGAAAGCCTCACTTACTCCGTCATTGCGAGGAGCGTAGCGACGCGGCGATCCAGCACGACCAGGAACTGGATTGCTTCTCTGCGCTCGCAATGACGCCCTATGGGTGGCTTGATCCTTGCGCCGCCCGCCGCCATGACGCCGCCGATGAAACCGCTTCCCGCACCTCCGCGCATTCCGATTGGCGACACCTTTCACTGGATCACCGCCAATGCCGACGGGCTGGTCCTCGGCACCCTCGTCGCCGCTGCGATCGTCGGGGTGATGCTCGTGCTTCGCTGGATCGGTGATAGGATCGTCGCCCGCGATCCCCACCGCCTGACCTGGCGCGGAGTGATCGGCCGGGTACTCGCCAGGACCGGACTGTGGTTCATGCTCGCCGCCGCCGCCGAGATCGTCCTGACCTACGGCGACGCTCCGGCCAGGCTTGCCCGGGTGGCGGACATCGCCTTCATCATTGCCTCGGCGCTCCAGGCCGCGGTGTGGGCGCGCGAGCTGGTGATCGGGCTAATCACCCGCCGGGTCGGCGAGGATCCCGGCGAAACCACGCTCGGCAATGCCGTCGCAATCATCCGCGTGCTGGTCAGCGTCGCTTTGTTCGCGATCGCGATCATCGTCATCCTCGACAATCTCGGGGTCAATGTCACCGCGCTCGTTGCCGGGCTCGGGATCGGCGGAATCGCGATCGGCCTCGCCGCCCAGGGAATTTTTTCGGACCTGTTCGCGGCGTTGGCGATCGTGTTCGACCGCCCGTTCCGCCGCGGCGACGTAATTCGCTTCGACAATAGCGTCGGGGCGATCGAGCGGATCGGGCTCAAGACTACCCGGATGCGCTCGCTGACCGGCGAGCAGATCATCATGGCCAACACCAAATTGCTCGAGCGCGAGATCCACAATCTCGCCGAAGCCAGCCTGCGCCGCTCGACCTTGAACTTCGGCCTGACCTACCAGACCTCGCCCGAGGCCCTGCGCGAAGTCGAAGCCATCGCCCGATCCGCGGTCGAGGCCCAGCCCGGGTGCACGCTGGTGCGCTGCCTGCTCACCGGTTTCGGTGTGAGCTCGCTCGACCATGACCTCGTCTGGGACGACCATGTGCTCGACCCCGATACCCTCGCCCGCCACCGCGCCGCCATCGCGCTCGACCTCGTCACCGCCTTCGCCGCCAGGGGGATCGCCTTCGCTTACCCGACCCAGACCAGCTTCACCGCCGCTCCCGATGGCACATTGGTGATGCCCTATCCGCCCGCCCCCGCTCCCGCCGCAAAGCCGTAGCGTCGTTCGGCGAGGGGCTTGTCTCACCTCCTCGCCTCGCACTAAAGCTTCGCCGTGCCCGTCGCTCCCCTTGAAAACATCCGTTCTTCAGTCGGGACCGAGGTCGGCCTGTCCGACTGGATCCTCGTCGACCAATCGCGGATCAGCGCGTTTGCCGAGACCACCGAGGATCTCCAGTTCATCCACACCGACCCCGCCGCGGCGGCGAACACCCCGTTCGGCGGGACGATCGCCCACGGTTTCCTGTCGCTCTCGCTGCTGTCGCTTATGGCGGCCGACGCGGTGCCGCTGCCCGACAGCGTCCGCATGGCGGTCAATTATGGGCTCGACCGGGTCCGCTTCATCGCTCCTGTGCGCTCGGGCGCGAGGGTCCGCGGGCGCTTCACCCTCGATGCGCTCGAGGACAAGGCCCCCGGCCAATTGCTCATGCGCCACCATGTCACCGTCGAAATCGAAGGCGAGCCCAAGCCCGCGCTGACCGCGGTCTGGCTCACCCTGCAGATGATTTAGGCGAAGGAGCCCGTGCCAATGAACGCCATCGAGCTGATCGCCCTCGCCTCCTCGGTCAGCCTGCTCGCCGGCTGGCGGCTTTACCTTTGCACCTTGGTCACCGGACTGGCGATGAAATTCGGCTGGATCGACCTTCCGCAACAGCTTGCCGCGCTCGACGCGCTCGCCAGCAATTGGGTGCTAGGCGCCGCGGCGGTCGGCACGCTGGCCGAATTCTTCGCCGACAAGATTGCCTGGGTCGACAGCGCGTGGGACGCGATCAATAGCGTCATAAGGCCGCTGGGCGGCGCATTGCTCAGCCTCGCGATCGTTGATTCGGGTGATCCGGCCTGGCAGATCGCAAGCTTCATCCTCGGCGGCGGCGCCGCATTCGTCGCGCATGCCGGAAAGGCCGGTGTGCGAACCCTCGTCAACGCCAGTCCCGAACCGTTCAGCAATGTGCTCGTCTCGACCACCGAGGACATCGCCACCGGAGGCCTCCTCGCGCTCGCCATCGCCAACCCGAT
>JBKKAQ010000013.1:0-13669 GCA_046714555.1 Sphingomicrobium sp.
GTGGCGACATATTCGGTGATGACGAACTTGCCCTTGCCGCGGACGAACCCGTCGACGTGCATCACCGGAGTGCCTTCGGGCGCCTTGGCGTTGCACGGCCACTGGATCGAGCCCAGTTGGTCGATCCGGTCGAACGACACTCCGCTGAAGCTTGGGGTCACCGCGGCGATTTCGTCCATGATCTGTGAGGGGTGGGTGTAGGCCCAGTCGAGCCCGAGCTGCCGGGCGATGCCCTGGGTGACCTCCCAATCGCCCTTGCCGTTGCGCGGGGCCATGACCTTGCGCACGCGCTGGATGCGGCGCTCGGCATTGGTGAAGGTGCCGTCCTTTTCGAGGAACGTCGAGCCGGGCAGGAAAATATGCGCGTAATTGGCGGTTTCGTTGAGGAATAAGTCGTGGACGATGACGCATTCCATCGCCGCCAGCCCGGCGGCGACATGGCGCGTGTCGGGGTCCGACTGGAGAATGTCCTCGCCCTGGATGTAGAGCCCCTTGAACACTCCGTCGACCGCGGCGTCGAGCATGTTGGGGATGCGAAGCCCGGGCTCATGGTCGAGCGGGGCGCCCCACAGTTTTTCGAACATGGCGCGAGCGGCGTCGTCGGAGACGTGGCGATAGCCCGACAGTTCGTGCGGGAAGCTGCCCATGTCGCACGCGCCCTGGACATTGTTCTGGCCGCGCAGCGGATTCACCCCGACCCCGTCGCGGCCGATATTGCCGGTGGCCATCGCCAGATTGGCGATCGCCATCACGGTGGTCGTGCCCTGACTGTGCTCGGTCACCCCGAGACCGTAATAGATCGCTCCATTGCCTCCGGTCGCATAAAGCCGCGCGGCGCCGCGGACGTCGTCCGCCGCAACCCCGGTATAAGCCTCGACCGCTTCGGGGGAATGTTCGGCGCGGGCGACGAATTCGGCCCAGTGATGGAATTCGTCGACGTCGCATCGTTCGCGGACAAAGGCTTCGTCGAACAGATTTTCGGTCACCAGCACATGCGCCATCGCGGTCAGCACCGCGACATTGGTGCCGGGTTTGAGCGGCAGATGATAATCGGCCTCGATATGCGGCGAGCGGACGATGTCGGTGCGCCGCGGATCGATCACGATCAGCCGGGCGCCGGCGCGCAGCCTCTGCTTGAGCCGCGAGGCGAACACCGGGTGTCCGTCGGTGGGGTTGGCGCCGATGATGACGACCACGTCGGCGTGATCGACGCTGTCGAAATCCTGGGTACCCGCCGAAGTGCCGAAGGTGGTCTTGAGGCCGTAACCGGTGGGCGAGTGGCAGACCCGGGCGCAGGTATCGACATTATTGTTGCCGAAGCCCGCGCGGACCAGTTTCTGGACGAGGAAGGTTTCTTCATTGGTGCAGCGCGACGAGGTGATCCCGCCGATCGAGCGATGGCCGTATCTGTCCTGCAGCCGACGAAGTTCCGAAGCGGTGTAGGCGAGCGCTTCGTCCCATTCGACCTCGCGCCACGGCTGGTCGATCGACGCGCGGATCATCGGCTTGAGGATCCGTTCCCGGTGCGTGGCATAGCCCCAGGCGAAGCGGCCCTTGACGCAGCTGTGCCCGCGATTGGCCTTGCCGTCCTTCCACGGGACCATCCGCACGACGTCCTCGCCGCGCATCTCGGCCTTGAAGGCGCAGCCGACCCCGCAATAGGCGCAGGTGGTGATGACGCTATGTTCGGGATGGCCGACCTCGGCGATCGCCTTTTCCTGGAGCGCGCCGGTCGGGCAGGCCTGGACGCAGGCGCCGCACGACACGCATTCGGAAGCGAAGAAGGGTTCGTCCTGGCTTGCCGAAACATGCGCGTCGAACCCGCGGCCGCTGATCGTCAGAGCGAACGTCCCCTGAATTTCGTCGCAGGCGCGAACGCAGCGCGAGCAAAGGATGCATTGGGCCGGGTCGAAAGCGAAATAGGGGTTCGAGACGTCGGTCGGACAATCGAGATGCGTCGCCTGCGGGGAAAAACGGACCGCGCCGAGCCCGACCGCATCGATCACCTCGCGAAGCTCGGTCTGCGATTCGAGCGTATCGAGCGCCGCCAGCGGGTGGTCGGACGCGTAAAGCTCCATGATTCCGCGACGCAATTTGTGGACGTGGTCGGTGTCGGTGCGGACTGCCATGCCCTCCGCGACGGGAGTGGTGCACGACGCCGGAGTGCCCGCGCGGCCGTCGATTTCGACCAGGCACAGCCGGCACGAACCGAACGCCTTCATCGTGTCGGTCGCGCACAGCCTGGGGATTGCGGTCCCGGCGAGGCTCGCCGCGCGCATGATCGAGGTTCCGGCGGGAACCGTCACCGGCTGATCGTCGATGGTCAGAGTGACCAGCTGCGCGGCCGGCGATTGCGGGGTGCCGTGATCGACTTCGCGGATCAGGGTCATTGCACAAGTTCCGTTTGCAGGGCTGCGCCGCGCTCGAAATCCTCGCGGAAATGCGTCAGTGCCGACATCACCGGGTAGGGAGTGAAGCCGCCGAGCGCGCACAGCGAGCCGAATTTCATCGTATCGCACAGATCCTCGATCAGCGCGATGTTGCCCGCTATGTCGTCCCCGGCGATGATGCGGTCGATCACCTCGATCCCGCGGGTCGAGCCGATCCGGCACGGCGTGCATTTGCTGCAGCTTTCGGCCGCGCAGAACTGCATCGCGAAGCGCGCCATCCGCGCCATGTCGACGCGGTCGTCGAACACCACGATCCCGGCGTGTCCGATCAGCCCGCCGGCGGCGGCGAAGGCTTCATATTCGAACGGGGTATCGAACAGTGCGCGCGGGAAATAAGCGCCCAGGGGCCCGCCGACCTGGACCGCGCGGACCGGTCGCCCCGACAAGGTTCCGCCGCCGATGTCGTCGACCAGTTCGCCGAGCGTGATCCCGAAGGCGGTTTCGAAAAGCCCGCCGTGGCGGACATTGCCGGCGATCTGGATCGGCATCGTCCCGCGCGACCGGCCCATCCCGAAATCAGCGTAGGCCGCGGCCCCCGAGGCGAGGATGAACGGCACCGCGGCGAGCGACAGCACATTGTTGATGACCGTCGGTTGTCCGAACAGCCCGACGTGCGCCGGAAGCGGGGGCTTTGCGCGAACCTCGCCGCGCTTGCCCTCGATGCTTTCGAGCAATGAGGTCTCCTCGCCGCAGACATAGGCGCCCGCGCCGACGCGAATCTCGATGTCGAAGGAGCCGCCCGAACCGAGTAGATCGGCGCCGAGGATCGCGGCGGCGCGCGCGGTTTCGATCGCCCGGCGCATCGCCACGATCGCATGGGGATATTCGGAGCGGATGTAGATGTAGCCATAGTCCGACCGCGAGCCCGGCGATGACCATCCCCTCGATCAGCAGGAACGGATCGCCCTCCATCAGCATGCGGTCGGCGAAGGTGCCGCTGTCGCCCTCGTCGGCGTTGCAGACGATATATTTTTGCGCCGCCGCGGTGTCGGCCACGGTCTGCCACTTGATCCCGGTCGGGAAGCCCGCGCCGCCGCGCCCGCGTAAGCCCGAATCGAGCACTTCGCGGATAGTTGCCGCTGGACCGATTGCGAGCGCTCGCTCGAGCCCGGCGATGCCGCCATGCGCGCGGTAATCGGCGAGCGATTGCGGATCGGTCAGGCCGCAGCGCGCGAAGGTCAGGCGGGTCTGCGCTTTGAAGAAGGGGATTTCCTCGACCGGCCCGACATGCTTGTCATGGCGCTCGCCGCTCAGGATCGAATCGAGAATAGCGTTGACGTCGTCGGGCTCAACCCGGGCGAAGCCGGTGCGCCCCGCGCCGCTGTCGACTTCGAGCAGCGGCTCCAAGTCGAACATCCCGCGCGAGCCGTTGCGGACGATCGCGGCGGTGACTGCCTTGTCGCCGAGCGCTCGGGCGAGCGCGGCCGCGACCTCGTCGGCGCCGACCGCGATCGCGGCGGCATCGCCAGGGACGAAGAATTTCATCGGCACGCGTCTTCGAGCAGGCGCTCGGCCCCCGCCCGGTCGAGCCGGGCGTAGAGTCGGCCGCCGACCATCGCGGCGGGGCCGCTGGCGCACAGGCCGAGGCAATAGACCGTCTCCACCGCGACTCGCTGATCGGCTTCGAGGCTTGGCGCGACCTCGGCCACCCCGCGCGCCTGGCACGCTTCGGCGCGGCACAGCTTGATCACAGGGCGAGTCGCGGGCGCTTGCTTGAAATCATGATAGAAAGAGACGACCCCGTGGACGTCGGCGCGCGACAGGTTGAGGATTTCGGCGATCAGCGGGACGGCCTCGGCGGGGACAAAACCGAAGTGATCCTGGACGTCGTGAAGGATCGGGAGCAGTGCGCCCCTCCGCCGGCTGTGCGCGGCGGTGATGGCCAGCAGCGCAGTCCGGCTCTGCTCGTCGATGCACCCGGTGATCGGCATTGGTCGCTCTCTCCAGCCTTTTCTTATGGCCGACCGATACACCTCGCGCACAACAAGAACGAGCCGTATTGGGGCCAGGCGGCTCGACGCCGCACGACAATAATCCGGCCCGGGATCATTCGTGGATTCGGGTCAGAAGTTCGATCAATGTCCGGACTTCGCGGGGCGTGAAGCGGTCCTTGAGCCAGGCCTCGTGCGCGCGGACCGCTTCCTTGGCGACGGCGAGCGTGGCGACCCCCTGGGGCAGGAGGTTGAGGGTCTGCTTGCGGCCGTCCTGAACCGACTTGCCGCGAACGAGAAATTTGCGCGCCTGAAGCCGGTTGACGATCGCCATCACGGTCGCCCGGTCCATCCGCAATCTTTGGGCGAGGTCGGTCTGAGCGATGTCGGGATGGTCGTCGACCAGCCACAGCACCGAAACCTGCTTTTGGGTCAGGTTGAGCCCGGCGAAAGTCTCCATGAAATGGCGATAGACCGCGCCATGAGCGAGGCGGATATGAAAGCCGAGAATGTCCTTGATTTCGCCGATGTCGGCTTTCTCGCCCGGCGGTGTCGTTTTCGCGTCCACATCATTACCCCTCACCAGACCCCCCTTTGGATACATCGTTAGCCTAGCATACAATCTTCGGCGATTTGTTATTTTCCCGAGTTCAAAGCCGAGCTTCGCCAAGTTTTCGACGAGATCATAGCCGATTTTCCCAAGTGCGAGGGCGAGGCCGAGCGGCTGAAGTTTGAAACCGGGCGGCGCGAGGGCTACAAGGCGGCAAGGCAGGCGGCGCGGGGCGAAGGTGTCCAGGCCCGAGCGGCGATTATTGCATCAAGGAAGCAGAAATATGCTCGTCAACGCGCTCGATCATGTCAACATAATTACCGCCGATCTCGACGGGACGGCGAAATTCTACCAGAGTCTGCTCGGGCTCGAGCGCCGCGACGGACCGTCGCCGCTGACACCGGCCACTGCGCAGTGGATGCATGACCATGAGGGGCGCGCGATCCTCCATATCAACACCCCGGCTGCGCCCGCCGCGGTCAAGCGCGAAACCAGAGCGGGACCGCAGACCGGAGCAATTCATCATGTCGCGCTGAAATGCACCGGCCATCTCGAAATGGTCGAGCGGCTGGTCACGCTGGGCCTCGAGCATCATCACAATCATGTCGAGTCGATCAATCTGCGCCAGATATTTCTCAGTGACCCCAACGGGGTGCTGATCGAACTGAATTTCTTCGGCGAGGAGTAAGGGCTCCGCCCTTCAGCGTCGGGAGGGTTAAAATCATCAGACCTTCGTCGGACCGATTCACGCAAGCATCGACGGGCCGGTTTTGGCCGCCGCCGCCTCTTCCGCCGCCTTGTCGCGCGGGGTCGGGATATCGCGTCCGCGCTTGACCGCATCGCGCGAGCCGACGGTCTCGATCCAGCGGGCGAGATGGTCTAGTCCGTCGATGCCGACCCCCGACCATTCATAGCTGTGGACCCACGACCAATTGGCGATGTCTGCGATTGAATAATCTCCCGCGAGATATTCATTGCCGGCGAGCCGAGTATCGAGCACCTCGAACAAACGCCGCACCTCGCGCTGATAGCGGTCGATCGCCGGCTGGATGGTTTCGGGGAAATAGCGGAAGAAGACGTTGGCCTGGCCCATCATCGGGCCGATTCCGCCCATCTGGAACATCAGCCACTGAATCACCTGGCTCCGTCCGCGGACATCGGTCGGCATCAGCCGCCCGGTCTGTTCGGCGAGATAGATCATGATCGCGCCCGATTCGAAGATCGGAAAGCCGTCATCGACGATCGCCGGAATCCGCCCGTTGGGATTGATCGCGAGGAAGGTCGGCTGCTTCTGCTCGTTGTTCGAAAAGTCGAGTGGGTGGAGAGTGTAGGGGAGTTCGAGTTCCTCGAGGGTGATCGAGACTTTCCAGCCGTTGGGGGTGGCGGCGGTGTAGAAATCCATCATTGGAAAGCGGCCTTCCTTGCCTGGGCGTCGAGCGGGAGTCTCGTCGAGCTGTGAAATTGCAAAGCTAGTCCTTGAACACCACGGTCTTGGACCCGTTGAGGAGCACCCGGTCCTCGAGGTGGTAATGGACCGCTCGCGCAAGCACCCGGCGTTCGATGTCGCGCCCCTTGCGGACCAAGTCGTCGGGGGTGTCGTTGTGGCTGATCGCTTCGACATCCTGGTGGATGATCGGTCCCTCGTCGAGGTCGCTGGTGACATAATGCGCGGTCGCACCGATCATCTTCACACCGCGCTCGAACGCCTGGTGATAGGGCTGGGCGCCCTTGAATCCGGGGAGGAAGCTGTGATGGATGTTGATGCAGCGTCCGGACAAAAACCGCGCCATGTCGTCGGACAGGATCTGCATGTAGCGGGCGAGAACGACGAGGTCGGCGCCGGTCTGTTCGACGATCGCCTTGATCGCGACTTCCCGGGCAGGCCGGGAATCGCGGGTGGCCGGCAAATGGTGATAGGGAATGTCGCCCATCACGCTCAGCTTGAGCGCTTCCCTGGGATGGTTCGAGACGATCCCGACGACGTCCATCTTCAGTTCGCCGATGCGGTGCCGGTAGAGCAGGTCGCCGAGGCAGTGGTCGAACTTCGAGACCAGCAGCAGGACTTTCTGGCGCTCGGCGAGCGGGCGCAGCCGCCAGTCCATTCCATATTGCGGCGCCATATTGCCGATGGCTTGCTTCAGCCCGCCGGAGCGCGATTGCGCGGGGTCGACGCTGAACACCACGCGCATGAAGAAACGGTCGACGAGCAGGTCGTCGAACTGCTGGGCTTCGAGAATATTGCCGCCATGATCGGCAAGCAGTCCGGCGACCGCGGCGACCAGCCCCGGCCGATCGCCGCAAGACAATGTGAGAACGTAGCAATTGTCCATGACCGGCCTTTGTCTCCCCGCTGTCGCTCTACGGCGGATTGCGCGTTTCGCCAGGAGAAATCAGCGTTTCGCAAAACTGTATGTTTTACATATCAATATGCGCTGCGATAGGGGAGGGCAACCGGCGAATGCAAGCCGCATTAGGGAGGATATGAGCGATGAAACCCAATAGCCTCAAGCAAGTGATCGAGGCCGCCGGCAATCGGGTGGAGCTGCTGCGCAACTCGCGGACCGGAGATTAGGTCTTTCCGGTGCGGAGTCCTGCACCCCCGCCGGGGGCGCAGATGCTTCCATCACCAGGACAGATGAAGCGTCGTCATCTGGCGAAGCTGGCTGGTCTCATAGGTCGGCTCGGTGCCTTCCTTGACCTTGTATTCGGGGATCCGCCGCAGCCATTCCTCGATCAGCACGATCAATTCGGTCCGCGCGAGGTTGGCGCCGACGCAATGATGCGGCCCGACCCCGAACGAGGCATGGACCAGCTTCTTGCGGGTCAGGTCGATCCTGTCGGGCTTCTCATACACCAGCGGGTCGCGCGACGCCGCGGCATAGGCCAGAAGCACGAAATCGCCTTCCTTCATCTTCGCTCCGGCAACTTCGACATCGCGGGTGCAGGCGCGGCCAAGCCCGATCACCGGCGGGAAGATGCGGACGAATTCCTCGACCGCGTCGGGGATCTTCGACGGATCGTCGATCAGCATCTGGCGGTCGGCGGTATGGGTGGCGAGATAATGCATCGCCGATCCCATGACGAAGGTCGTCGTCCCGATCCCGGCGACGGTCATGTCGGCGGCCACCCCGAGCTTATCCTTCCACGGCGCCTCGGTGCCGTCCTTGTAGGTCACTCCCGCAAGAATCGTGTCGATCATGTCGCCGCGCGGCGGCTCGGCTTCGCGCTGGCGCATATATTGCTCGAGCAAGACGAACGAATGCTTCAATTGCTCGACCCGCTCGTCCATCGGCCCGAACAATGATCGCTCGATCGCATGAAGCAGTGGCTCGAGCATTTCGACCGGGAGCCCGAGCGAATTCTTGAAGAATGCCCATCCGGGGATCAGCACTCCGAGCTCGCCGATGAACTCGCATTCGCCGCGATCGATGAACCGGTCGATCAGCAAATTAACGTCGGCGCGCACATTAGGCTCGAACTTCTTGACCGCCGCCGCAGTCAGAAGCGGGTTGAGCACTCGCCGCCATGCGGTCTGCTTCGGGGGATCCATCTCGACCGGATAGATATAGGGCATCCCCTCCATCCGGTTGGGCTGATACCCCTTGGCGCTCGAAAAGGTCTGCCAGTCCTGGCCGATCCGCTTTACGTCGGTGTTGCGGGTAAACCACCAATAGCCCTCGCCGACCCGGCTTCGCGCCGCCGGGCAATGCTTCAGTTGCTCGTCGAGAACCTCGTTGATCTGCTCGTTGAAGCCCGGATCGTCGAAGTCGAAATCGTTGAAGATGTCGCGCCCGAAGCGTTCGATCAGTTCCTCCCTGGTCGGCGCGGCGGTTTCGCCTTCGACCTGCCCGGCCGATTCGCTCTCGACTATCTCGCTTGCCATGGCTTTTTCTCTCTCCATTGTTCGCCTTCCCGAGGCGCGGTCGATTTTGCAATTTAATGATAGCCGACCCGCGCCGCGCGTCAATACCAATGAGTAACTTCGATTACCCGTCAGTCTCATAAAAAAGCCATTTAGTCGAAAGGCTTGGCGCGCCCGGTAGGATTCGAACCTACGACCTCAAGTCCAGGCACTCGGCTTCCCAGTCGAGGTCACCGAGAAGGTCATCAATCATAAGAGCGGTGAAGTCTCCGGTATCAAGAAGGTCTATAACCTGTGGGCCTACGAGTCTGAGAAGCGCGCGGCGCTCGATGCATGGGGAACCTATCTCGATAAGCTGATTGAGGGTGTCGATGCGCCCAACGTGGTTCAACTCGCGTCCGCGCGGGGCTGAGCGGTGGCGCGGCTAGAGTAGCTCTCGAAGAGCCGGATTTCCGCTCCGGCGTGCCGCGTCATTTCATCACCAGCGGATCGTCACGGAGGCGAGGATGCAGTGGGTGACGGCGAAGGAATTGAAAGACGCACTGGGGCTCCGTCGCAGGTGGGGTGGTACCGGAGAAGCACAGGCAGTTTGTAAGCGCTCGCGCACCGGACTGATGCAAACGAAAGCAAAGTTATTCTGCAAGGGGCAGGAGCGTCTTTCTGACGCCCTTATCCCTGTAGAATTCTGGTGGGCAGATGGCTGCCGGTGCCGGATGCATGGCGGCAACAATCCCGGCGCTCCGGTCGGCAATCGAAATGCGTGGAAGCACGGATTGGCATCGGTAGAACTTCTGACGATGCGCAAGGTGCTGCGCTCAATGAGGTCCAGTCTGGGGGAATAAGCCCTATTCGAGATATTTGCGGGCGGTCTAATTAGGCGAAAACCCGGCCTAACCCGTCGGCTTTCCCTTATTTCGTGACCGACGTAGCATCGCCCCGCAATATCGGGGGCGCGGCCTAAGCCTCGCCATCCTCATCCTTCATAGAGTTTCGGCAGCCCGAAGCTCCTCACAGTCATCGGCAAAATCGGGAAAGAAATTCAACTCGGGCTCATCCGGGAAATTCTTGTTCATCCTCTCGGTATCGCAGACCGCCCGATAGACATTGTGCGCCACGGCTTCACGACGCTGTCTAACGGCTTTTTGCCGCTTGGTTGCCGTTCCGCCCGTGTCGATGTCAAAGTAATGGTTATGCGGGACGCCGCCCTCAAAGATGGTCACGCACTGCTTCGTCCGGTATGTGAACCCTCCCTCTTCGTCGTACCGCTTCGCCTGCCTTAGCGCCTGCCTTACTTGCCTGCGTAGCGCCTGCTCGACAGCTTGGGGGCGCAGGGCAAGCCGTCCAGAGGCAACGGCCCACTCGATAAAGTCGTCCGGATCGCCAGAATCGTGTCCAGTCTCAACGATCCACTCAGCCCAATACCGAATTACCTGTTCATTATAGTCGGCCATGATCTCTCCTAAAGGCCAGTCGGAGCCTGAAATCCCAACCCAACAGCTTCAACCGGCTCCCGACGCTGGCGGCGGCGGTCTATGCGCCCGTGCCATTAGTGACAATAGTGACGTTAGGTCAGCGTTGGTCGGCTCTATCGCGGCCGGGGCGGTGAGACGCGCGAGGATGGGCCGTGGGAGCGATGGCAGCGCGCCCAGCAGCACGTCGAGCGGCGCAATGGGGTGGGTTGCCATCACCGCCTCCTGCTCAACGCGTGTTGAGCCGCGCGGCGCGCGGGTCGGGATGCTCGGCATAGGCCATGCCCCTGACGATGTATTGGATGCGGTCACGCTGCTTCGTTGGAAGGCCGCTCCAGATAAGAACCGCCAGCAGCAATTCCGGCATCCTGTCCGGAAGGCTCGCCCCGTCCGGTTCGTCAAACCGCTGCACATTGGCAGGGATTGCCTCGCCGTCACGCTCTAGCAGCAACAGGCTCAGGAAGCCCGCCGCGTCCATGCCGCTGCGATAGTGGCGAAGCGCCCGCTTGGTCTGCGGAAACGGCAGAACGGTGGGAGGGGCCGAAGCCCCTCCGTTGTTGCGGGTCGCGTCCATCATGCCCTCCCGTTGGCGAGAAGGGTCGATCATATCCCAGCGGACGGTCGCGCCCTCCTGGAGCAGTCGCCTCAGCTTATTTTCATCCACAACCTAGTCCTCCAGCCGATAGGTCACGGCAGCTACATGGTCGGCGTCTGCGACGAGGTCCGCCCCAAATGGCTAGAGGAATATGAAAGCCTCTCCGACGATGAGCGCGAAGTCCTCAAGTGGAAAATGGAGGAAGGCGATTCTGCTATTTGGTTGCTGATGGAGGCAATGAAGGCTGACGGCGCTAACTCAATCGCGGAGTTGGGCTGCAAGGGCGACCGATGAAACCCGTCATGACCCTGACCGGCTTAGAGGGTGCGCGCGCGAGATTGTGACAGGCGCTAGCAAGTGGATGGTCGCCAGCGCCATCTGGCAGCGCTTGCTCGCAGGCGATGTGAATCGGATTTGATTCTCCTGGCTCTTCATGAGAGGCGGGAAGGATGAACGCTCCTTCTTATCACCAATTTGCAACGCCAGATGGCCTCAGCCTTACTGCTGATATCGACGGCCCCGTTGGAGGCGCGGCCATTGTCCTGCTTCACGGTGGCGGACAGACGCGCCATTCTTGGGCAGGCGCGATGCGAGGGCTGGTCGAGCGAGGCTATTTCGTCATCAACTATGACGCCCGCGGGCACGGTGATAGCGACTGGGCCCCGAACGGAGACTATTCCATCGCGGCTCTGGCGTCGGATCTCCGGGCGGTTCTCTCCACTGTTTCCGCACCAGCGGCCTTGGTTGGCGCGTCTATGGGAGGAATGACTAGCTTCTACGCTGTTGGCAGCAGCCATCATCCGATTGCTGCTGCCCTGGTAATGGTGGATATCGTTCTTCGTCCAGCGGCAGGTGGCGTCGAAAAAATCCGTAACTTCATGAACTCGTATATTGGAGGCTTCAAAGATTTAGCTGAAGCCGCCGATGCTGTTGCGGCCTATAATCCTGACCGAACTCGCCCCTCGGACCCGAGCGGCCTGCGGAAGAATCTAAGATTGCGCGATGATGGGCGCTTGTACTGGCACTGGGACCCGCGCTTGTTAGAGGAGTCTCCAAGTACTGAGCCTCCTTCACGCACTGACGTGCTGGTTGGCGTGAGCAGCGGAGTCCGGGTTCCTACTCTGCTCGTTCGGGGCAGCCGAAGCGACGTCGTTGATGACGAGGGTGTCGCGGAGATGCGCAGACTGGTTCCACAGACGGAGGTGCATGACGTTTCGGGAGCTGGACACATGGTGGCTGGTGACAGGAATGATGCCTTCAACGAGGGTATGATCTCGTTCTTGGAGCGACATCATCCGGCGGGATAGTATCCTGAACAAGGCGTGGCGCGCGATCGCTTTGACCGCTCCGTCGTCGTTGCCTGGGCTGGCCGGGTGAACCTGTCCTGCTGGCAGCTCCGGCGCGGGCAAGCGATCTACAAGCCGAAGTGGGATAACAGCGGATTGGTCGCGCGAGATTGTGGCAGGCCCTAGCAGGTGGATGGTCGCCGAACTGACTGGTCTCAGCGCGCCTTCATCTGGTCCGACGCCGCGTTCGCGGTGGCGGTGTTCGCCTTGGCTCTCGCCATTCTGTCGCGCGGCTAGACCGGCGGCCGAATAATCAGCCTTGCTCCCGACTTGCCGCCTAGACCGCTTGTGGCTGACGAACGCTGAGGTTGTCGCTCCTAGCGTTGATCCCTCGCACAATGTCCTCATAGCGATCTGCGAGCTCTAGATGAGTCCGACGAGCGCTGGGGTGCCGCGCGTGCAATGCGGCCGTCCGTTCCTCAGAAGCTCTTCGCCTAAAGTAGCTCGTGTCGCTTTCCATCTAAGACCCCACTCAGCAACCCCACACATCTGAGTCGCTAACCAGAAGTTATTACAAATTGGAATAATTACAAGTTAACTGCGAAACAGTCGGCACGCCAGCGGCTTATGTTCGTTAGTAACGGTGTGGATCGTGAACGCATCGTTGCAGTGGGGCTGCTCACCCAAGCCCAGGTGGATCGGCTGGGCTCCAGCTTGACGCAAGTCTGGTCGGTCGATGAGACCCCCTGTTTTGGCGAACTGCTCCGAGCGATTGAGAAGGCGGATCGCGAGCGGGAGACTCATCCGTACGGACGATGACACTCACCCCAAGCAAGCCGATCGCATTCAAGCCCGCGCAATTCGCCGCAGCGGCGAATTACTGAAGCAGTTTGATGGGCGTGGCGAACATCGAAAGGGGAGGGTGCCCTCCCTTCTTCCCGCGACATGGCGGCGTCGGCAGGACTTACCGAACATCAGCATAAGCAAGCCGTTCGCGTTGCCGACGTCCCCGCAAATGACTTCGAGCAAGCGGTCGAAAGCGACGCCCGCAATTGCCGTCGAGGTTATGCTGGGGTCGTATTGTGCCGAATCAGGACAGCGCTGAGCATCCCTGTTTTCACGGGCGCTCGCTGGTTGCATCAGATTGCGCAGCTCTCCTGTGATGTTGCGTACATCCCGTGCCCTGCTCGAGAGTTGCAGGCACGGGGCCGCTCCTAGACCGGCGGTAAGATCATCAACCTCGCGCCCCGATTGCCGCACCGGGAGCACCGTAGGCGGCCCTGCGAGGCCCGTAGCGAGCCCGCGCCGCATAGTTTGACCATTGCCGCACCGTCGAGCGTCCTTGCCGCTCCACAGGCTCCGCATTCGATCCTGACGCTTGCTCCGAACCTGACGAGGTCTGAACCGCGCCGGGTTTGCTGGAGGCTCCAACTCCTGAGAAGGTGGAGCCATTATGAGCAAGACAACGAACAAGTATGCGCCAGAAGTCCGCGAGCGTGCGGTGCGGATGGTGCTCGATCACGAGC
>JBKKAQ010000014.1:0-13324 GCA_046714555.1 Sphingomicrobium sp.
GCATGCAACCACGCCATCCGCGGCCCGTCGCCTGCAGAAAGCTTGATCCGGTGCATCTCGGCGCGTTGCTGCAGCTTGGCCGCAAGCGCCGCGCCGAGCTGTTCTACACCCTCGCCACTCAGCGCCGAAAGCGTCAGCACATCGTCGCGGCGCTTCGCTTCGGCGATCAATGCAGCCCGCTCGTCACCATCGATCAAGTCGAGCTTGTTCCACACTTCGAGCCGTGGCGGCGACCCGGCCTCGTCGAGCCCCATTGTCCCAAGTACCGTCGCGACATCCCTCGCCTGCGCCTCGCTGTCGGGATGCGCAATGTCCCGAACATGAAGGATCAGATCGGCCGACTCGACCTCCTCCAACGTCGCTCGGAACGCTGCCACCAGCTCGGTCGGCAGATTTGATATGAAACCGACGGTATCGGAGAGGATCGCCTTGTCGAATCCCGCAAGCTTGAACGCGCGCATCGTTGGGTCGAGAGTTGCGAACAAGAGATCGTCGGCCAGCACCTCGGATTTTGTCATACGGTTAAACAGGGTCGATTTGCCCGCATTGGTGTAACCGACCAGAGCAATGACCGGCCAAGGTGCGCGCTGACGCCGGTCGCGGTGAAGTCCGCGGGTTCGCTTGACCTGCTCGAGCTCGCGCCGAATCTTGGCCATGCGGTCCCGGATCAGGCGGCGATCGGCTTCGATCTGGGTTTCACCCGGTCCGCCGAGGAACCCGAAGCCGCCGCGCTGGCGCTCAAGGTGAGTCCAGCTGCGAACGAGCCGACCCGCCTGATAATCGAGGTGCGCCAGCTCAACCTGCAAGCGGCCCTCTGAGGTCGCGGCGCGCTCTCCGAAGATCTCGAGGATCAGCCCGGTGCGGTCGATGACCTTGGCCTTCGCTCCGTCCTCCAGTGATTTCTGCTGCACCGGGGTCAGGGAGGCATCGACGATCACCAAATTCGCTTCATGATTGCGTGCCAGCTCCGCAATCTCCCCCACCTGTCCCTTGCCGAACAATGTAGCGGGACGGACCGATCTCAATTTGAAGGCGCGGCGACCTACCACATCAATGCCGATCGCTTCGGCTAGGCCGACTGCTTCCTCCAGCCGGGCGTTGAGCGACCGAATTGCCCCCCCTGCCGATCGATCTGGAACAACCAGAATGGCGCGCTCGCCGCGATTAACTCCGGCATCCTCATCGTGGCTGGATATGCTCAGCGGTCACCCTCCGCGTCGCTTGAATCCTCATCCAGCCTAAGCGGTCGCGCCGGTTGCAAGGTCGACACCGCATGCTTGTACACAAGCTGGACCTGTCCGCCCCGCTCCAGCAGCAGACAGAATTGATCGTAGCTTGCTACTCCACCCTGTAGCATCACCCCGTTGACGAGAAATACGGTCATCGCTTCCTGCTGTCGCGTAGCTGCACTCAGGAATAAATCCTGGAGAGGCGCACGGCGGCCTTCCCCATTCAAGGGAGCGACCGCGGGCGCCACGAAATCTTCGGGCAGGTGCGCGGGCATGATGGTCGAGACGGAATGCTTATAGACCAGCTGTGCCACGCCCTCCCTTCGGAGCAAAAGCGAGAAGCTGTCGAACCACGTCACGATCCCCTGAAGCTTGACGCCCTTGACCAGGAAAATCGTCAGTGGGGTTTTCGCTCGGCGGACCGAATTGAGAAAACTATCCTGTAACGTAAGGGCTCTATCGGCCATTGAGGACTCTCTTTCTCATACTTCGTCATCACGCTTGTCGCTCAGCCCGAGCGCTTTCAATTTTCGATGAAGGGCAGAACGCTCCATTCCGATGAATGACGCGGTCCGGGAGATATTTCCCGAAAATCGTCTAATCTGGACCCGAAGATATTCGCGTTCGAAAGACTCGCGCGCTTCGCGTAGCGGGCTGCCCATGATCGTCATCGACGCACTCGTCACCCCGGCGCTCGGCGGCTGGTCGAGAATTTCCGGCGGTAGCAGATCGACTTCAATTCTCCCGACCCTGTCGCCTGGAGCGAGAATGATCGTTCGCTCGATGATATTACGCAATTGCCGGACATTGCCCGGCCACTCATGGGCCTGAAGCGCGGCATGCGCCTCATCGGACAAAATCGGTGCGGACATGCGTCGTTCTGCGGCAAATCGGGCCAAGAAGTGCGTGACAAGCTCGGGAATGTCTTCGCGACGCTCGCGCAAAGGAGGAATTCGGACCGGAACGACATTCAGTCGGTAAAACAGGTCCTCCCGAAACCGCCCGGCCGAAATTTCATCGGCGAGGTTGCGCGAGGTCGCCGACAAAACGCGCACGTCGACCTTGACCGGGCGTTGGCCGCCGACTCGATTATAGCTCTGATCGGTCAGGACGCGCAGAATCTTGCCTTGAGTGGTGAGCGGCATGTCGGCGATTTCATCAAGAAACAGAGTTCCGCCATGCGCCTGTTCGAGGAGCCCGGGACGAGCGACGCCCTCGGTTTCGCTGCCAAACAATTCCTCCTCGACTCGTTCTGGCGCCATTCGTGCTGCCGAAACGACAATGAACGGCGCGGTCGCACGCGGGCTCCACTGGTGAATCGTTCGAGCTGCTACCTCCTTGCCGACACCTGCCGGGCCCGTGATCAACACTCTGCTCCCGGTCGGCGCGACCCGCTTGAGAGTCGCGCGCACCGTATTAATCGCGGCCGAACTGCCATTGAGCCGGTCGTCTTGCCCGACCTGCTGGCGAAGAGTCGCGTTTTCACGTTTCAACCGATCGGTTTCGGTAGCTCGGTCAACCAGATGGAGCAGATGGCCCGCTTGAAACGGCTTTTCGATGAAGTCGACCGCCCCTTCGCGAATTGCGGCCACCGCGGTGTCGAGATTGCCGTGGCCCGAAATTATCAGCACCGGCAGCGTCGGATCACGCCGTTTGATCTGTTCGAGCAGTTGCAATCCGTCGAGACGCGAGCCTTGGAGCCATACGTCCAGAAGGACCAGCGACGGCCGCCTTTCCTCAATCGCTTCCAAGGCGGCGCTGCTGTCGGCCGCAGTGCGAACCGCATAGCCCTCATCCTCAAGCACGCCAGAGACCAGCTCGCGAATGTCCGCTTCATCATCCACCACAAGCACTTCAAGCGCCATTGATAGGGTTCCTTGCCATCTTGGGCTTCTCGCCGTTCGCGACGGGTCCGTCTTCGTTCAAATTTGCGGTGACCGAAGCCAGCGCTGCAAGGCGCGTGGAATCGAACGCGATCCGGACATGCGTTCCGCCCCCCGGCCGATCGAAAAAGGCGATTTCTCCCAAATGCTCATCGACAATCTTCTTCACGATCGCGAGCCCGAGTCCGGTACCGCGCACTTGAGTGGTCATATAGGGTTCCATAAGGCGCTCGCGATCTTCGGGAAGTCCTATTCCGGTGTCCGTGACCTCGATCACAAGTTGGTCATCTCCGTGAGTTATGCGCAGATCGACCCGGTCCCCGGCGGGGTTTTCTTCACCACAATTCCGCCGTGTCTCAATTGCTTCTACTGCGTTCTTGACGATATTGGTCAAGGCTTGGCCAAGTTGGCGGCGGTCGCATACCATCCGGATTTCGCCGAAACTCGGGTCGATCGAGAAGACGATGCCCGGGTGCGCTACTTCATGAAGAAACAGAGCGGCTCGGGCGATGTCGTGGACGTCTTCGTCACGAAACACGGGCTTGGGCATTCGCGCGAAGTTTGAAAACTCGTCAACCATGCGCCTGAGATCGCCAACCTGGCGGACGATCGTTCCGGTCAGGCGCTCAAAGGTTTCGGGATCCGACGCGATTTCCCTACCGTAACGACGTTGCAGCCGCTCTGCCGCGAGCTGGATTGGGGTCAGCGGATTCTTGATCTCGTGCGCGATACGTTGCGCGATGTCGGACCAGGCGGCGCGCCGCTGGTCACTCAATTGATTTGTGATGTCATCGAAAGTAAGCACGCTACCGTCCTGGTACCGTACGCGTTTGACTGCCAGCGTCCGTTGCCCCGAGCCAACTCGGACCAGCACGTCGGCTTCACGCTGATCGCCCGACATGAACTCGTCGAGATCACTCGACAGGCTGGCAAGTGACGCCCCTTCGAGCCGTTCGTCGGCGTGTTGGAGAAGCGCTTCCGCCGATCGATTGGTGAGAAGAATGCGATTGGCTGAATCCAGCGCGATTACCCCGGCGGTGACGCTGGACAGGACGGCTTCAATGAACGCGCGTCGAGTGTCGAGTTGATTGTTTGCCGCCATCAGTGCGCCGGTTTGCTCCTGCAGACGCCCGGTCATTCGATTGAAGGCCATCGCGAGGGTCGCAATTTCGTCTTTGGACGAAGTAACCGGTACGCGGGTTGAAAAATCGCCCTCCTCGACCCGCCCAGCCGCGGTAACAAGTTGGCCCACCGGCCTCACCAAACGGTCGGCCATTTCCAGCGCGATGAAAATCGAAAACCCGACGATGACCAGAGCTCCCCCCAGTAACGCGCCATTGAAGCGCAACTGATTGGTTCGCGATCGTGCGAGGAGCGCGCGATAATCCTTGAGCACTTCGCTTGCGCTGTCGATCTGCGCTTTCATCTTGGGATCGAAAATTCGTGCCGCATAAAGATAAGTTGCGCTTCCGTACTGGAGTGGAACCAATGCTCCAACCCGATCGGTCGAGTTGAGCACGAGGCTCGCTTTCCCTTTCAAGCTCGCGATGGCTTCGGGGGTCACGGCGCGATCGAGCGAATTTTCGTAAAGATCGACCAAGGCCAGGGTCTGGACGTCGCCCTTTCCCGAGATGTTGATAATGGCCGCTTCGGACAGGTTGCGATAATAGACCTGCCGAGCCAACCCCTCGCGGAACGCAAGGCCGCTGATCGGCACCTCTCGCAGATAGCCTGCGAGATCGCTGCTCATCGTAACGGTTTCCTGTGACACTCGGTTTATTTCCGCTTCGTAGGTACCGCGGGCAAGCTGCACCGTATTCTCGAGCATCCCTCGTGCCCGATCTGAAAACCAGAATTCGAGCCCGCTCTGAAAGAGCAAAGAAGCAAAGATCGCGACCAAAACGGTTGGGACAGCCGCAATCACCGAGAATAAGGCGACCAGGCGCGTATGAAGGCGTCCGCTGCCCAGCCCGCCCCGCGCCGCGCGGGCTTTGGCAACCCGACGCGAGAACAGCACCATAAGAATGATTGCCGGAATCAGGTTGGCGACGAGCAACAGGGCAATCAGCGGGGGCGAAATGAGCGACCCGGGACGGCCTTCCTTGCCTAGGACCGACATGGTGACCAGGATCATCGTGACCAAAAAAACCGCGGTGCCGCTCGACGCTAAACGGTAAAGGCGCTCGCTGGAGCGCTCGTCCTTCAAGTCGCCTGCTGAGGCGGCCATCGGCGGAATCTGTTGAGAGGCAGCGACAGGTGTATCCATTGTCGAGCCCCCTAACACGGATGCGTTGCATCAAAAACACAGTGTGCAGGACGTTGTTGATAGGAACCCTGGTCAGGTGACGTCTAAAGTTCGGCGTATAAAGTTTGTTCGGTTTTCTGGCAGAAGCGTTTGACCGAGGCGAGGATCGCGGCTCGCTTGATCCAGCGGCTGGCTCTGGGCTCTCCTTGTGTCGCTCGATGAGGTGGGATTCGAACCCACGCGCTCTTGCGCGCTCAAACACCAATGGCGCGCCGGACGGCCGCGATGGTCGCCCTCGCCTCGCTCCCTCGTCAGAACAAGCGACGTCCTACTAAGATAATAATTTCAATTTCTGATGACCAGAGCCTGATCGTATGAGGTGAAAGCGCTTCGCGCATCCGCCGAGGGCGCGAATCAGCCTCGAGTCACGAGTCTAGACCGTGATGACATTTCGGAGCGATTCGATCTTCAACCATCACGGTCCAGGCTTATTCGTCATCCTGATCGGCGCCGACCATCAGCGCTTCGGCGACTTCGGCGGTGCGCCCGCGGATCGCATTCTCGATCTTGAGCGCCATTTCGGGATTTTCGCTAAGGAACTGCTTGGCGTTCTCGCGCCCCTGACCGATGCGGGTCGAATCGTGGCTGAACCAGGCGCCCGACTTGTCGATCAGCCCGGCCTTGACGCCGAGGTCGAGGATTTCGCCGACCTTCGAAATGCCGACCCCGTACATGATGTCGAATTCGACCTGCTTGAACGGCGGAGCGACCTTGTTCTTGACGACCTTGACCCGGGTCGCATTGCCGACAATGTCGTCGCGATCCTTGATCTGGCCGATACGGCGGATGTCGAGCCGGACCGAGGCGTAGAATTTGAGCGCATTGCCCCCGGTGGTGGTTTCGGGATTGCCGTACATCACCCCGATTTTCATCCGCACCTGGTTGATGAAGATCACGGTGCAGCGCGAGCGGCTGATCGAGCCGGTCAGTTTCCTCAGAGCCTGGCTCATCAGCCGCGCCTGAAGCCCGACGTGGCTGTCGCCCATTTCGCCTTCGATTTCGGCGCGCGGGACCAGTGCGGCGACCGAGTCGATGACCAGGACGTCGACCGCGTTCGAACGGACGAGAGTATCGACGATCTCGAGCGCCTGCTCGCCGGTGTCGGGCTGGGAAACAATCAATTCGTCGATGTCGACCCCGAGCTTCCTGGCGTAACCCGGGTCGAGCGCATGTTCGGCATCGACGAAGGCGGCGGTCCCGCCGACTTTCTGCGCTTCGGCGATGGCGTGGAGCGCGAGGGTCGTCTTGCCCGAGCTTTCGGGTCCGTAAATCTCGATGATCCGACCCCGCGGAAGCCCGCCGACGCCGAGCGCGATGTCGAGCCCGAGGCTTCCGGTCGAGACCGTGTCGATCTCGATCTTCTCGCGGCTGCCGAGCTTCATCGCCGAGCCCTTGCCGAATGCCCGGTCGATCTGGGCGAGAGCCGCCTCTAGCGCTTTGGCCCTGTCCATCTTTCCTGCTTCCCCACCCGATCCGACGACCTTGAGTTGCGCTGCCATGGCCTTGATCCCTTCGTCAATCGGGCTGCCCCAAGCGGCCCGGCGAAGTTCACTCAGTACATGCTTTGTTCCGCTAGAACAAGAGAAGAACGAAAAATCTCAAAAACTTTCCGTGCCGACCATGGCAGCCTCGATTGCCGGCGAGACGCGGTCGATCGTGTAGGGCTTTTCGATCAGCGGAACCGCGGCAAATTCGGGCGGCGGCGGCTCGACATGCCCACCGCTGGCGATCACGAAGGGGACCCCGCGGGCGCGAAGTTCGGTCGCCACCGGCCACACCAGCTCGCCCTTGAGATTGACGTCGAGGATGGCGACATCGAACCCGTCGCTCGCGACCGCGGCGAGGGCATCGCCGACATTGTCGCAACTGGCGGTGACGACATGGCCGAGCGATTCGAGGAAATCCTCAAGCATCATCGCGATCAAGGGTTCGTCCTCGACGATCAGGATTGAGCGGCCGCTTGACACTGCGAACCGCATAACCACCCGCCAAGCCCGAGAAAAGACTTATTTGGGAGCAAGCGCCCGCCGCGCCGCTTCGGCCAGTTCCTGAACCGAAAATGGTTTTGGAAGAAAGGCGACATTGTCGATGTCGATCGATTTCCTCAACTGTTCTTCGGCATAACCCGACATGAACAGGATCGGCAGTTCGGGCCGGCTTTTGCGCGCTTCGTGGACCATCGTCGGACCGTCCATTTCGGGCATGACGACGTCGCTGATCAGCAAGGTGATCGGATCGCCGCGGTCGAGCACCTCGAGCGCTTCCATCCCGTTCGACGCGGTGATCACGGTATAGCCATGGCGAGTGAGCGCGCGCTCGGCGACCGTGCGGACCATCGGCTCGTCCTCGACCAGCAGGATCGCTCCGGTTCCCCACAGTTCGCTTTCCTGCGGCTTGACCGGGGTGCGCGGCTTGCTCGCGGGAGGTTCGGTGCGGTGGACCGGGAGATAGATGGTGAAGCGAGTGCCCTGCCCCAACTTCGAATCGGCGAAAATGAAACCGCCCGATTGCTTGACGATGCCGTACACCGTCGACAGCCCTAGCCCGGTTCCCTTGCCGACTTCCTTGGTAGTGAAGAAGGGCTCGAATACCTTGCCCAGCACGCCCGGAGCGATTCCGCTTCCTGTATCGGCGATCGACAAGGCGCTGTAATCGGCGATGGGCAAGATCTCGCTACCGATTTCGGCGACCTGGTCGGCGCGCACCGCATAGGTCTGGATGGTCAATGTCCCGCCGCCATTTTCGCCCATCGCGTCGCGGGCGTTGACGGCAAGATTGACGATGACCTGCTCGAGCTGGCCGGGATCGGCGCGCACCGGGCCAAGATCGCGGCCGTGCTTGACCACCAGTTGGACGGTCTCGCCGAGCAGCCGCTTGAGCAGATGCGACACTTCGGAAACCACGTCGGGCACCTGGAGGACCTGCGGGCGGAGCGTCTGCTGGCGCGAAAAAGCAAGCAATTGGCGGGTCAGCCCCGCGGCGCGGTTCGAATTATTCTTGATCTGCTGGATATCGCCATAATCGCTGTCGCCGGGGGTATGGCGCATCATCATCAGATCGCAATGGCCGATGATCGCGGTCAGGATATTGTTGAAATCATGGGCCACGCCTCCGGCAAGCTGCCCGACCGCCTGCATCTTGGTCGCCTGCGCAACCTGGCG
This sequence comes from Sphingomicrobium sp., assembly GCA_046714555.1. Lineage (GTDB taxonomy): Bacteria > Pseudomonadota > Alphaproteobacteria > Sphingomonadales > Sphingomonadaceae > Sphingomicrobium. The sequence continues at coordinate 8,579 of JBKKAQ010000014.1, forward strand.
CTTCAACTTGGCTTCCTCGCTATTGTCCTTGAGCAGGAGCAGGACCGCCGCATCGCCGAGTCCGCGCAGCCCGGCGATGGTCAGAGCGACCGGCTCCGCCGACTGATGTCCCAACCGGACCGCGAGGTCGCCCGACATCGCCGGGCCGCGCGCGTTGCGACGGACCGCATCGGCGACCGCGGCCTTGTCTTCCTTGACGACAAGATCTCCGGGATAGGCGGGCATCCGGTCGCCCTTGATCCCGCCGGCGGTCCGGAACGCCTTGTTCATCGTCAGAAAGCGCCCGTCGCGATCGACCAGCGCCAGCCCGATCGGAAGTAGTTCGAGCAGCACCTGAACATTGCTCGCGCTCGAGAGCGATCCGTTTTCGAGAGTGTCGAACATCAGGAAGGTCCCCACCCCGCCCTCCTCGGCGGTGTCGAGCAGGACATGGACCCCGCGCAACCGGCGGCCGTTTTCGCCTTCGGCGTATAGCCGCAGATGCCCGTCCTCATGCTGTTCGACGAGGTCGGCGAAGCGCGCGGCGGTGCTCGACTGGCCGGGGGCGAGCGCTCGCCGGGTGAACAATGTATTCGCTGCAAGCAGGCGCCCGTCGCGGTCGATCAATGCGGCGAGCACTCCGGCGGCGGCGAGCCGGTCGCCCATGTCGCCGGCTAGCTGTGATGCCGCGGCGCCGAGCAGATCAGTCTGGGGAGCGGGGGCGAAACGCCACAGCAGATAATTGCCCCCTGCGCCGACTCTGGTGACATCGACCCCGGCGCGCCCGCCGCTCGTCGCGACTCCGCCGACGCAGCCCGCGCCATCGCGCCATGCCAGCGAGCGGGCGATCGCCAGCCGCTCGCGGCTGTCCTCGTCGGTTCCAAGCTCGAGCGGAGCAGGCGAACCGCCGAAGCGGGTCCGATAGGCCGGATTGACCATCGCCAGCTTTCCGTCGCCATCGCTCAGCGCAGCGGGATCAGCGGTCAAGGCGAGAACCGAAGCGATGATCGAATGATCGGGCGCTGCGGCGGGCCCGGCGATGGACACCCGGACCGTCCGCCGTTCGATCAAATAGCCGACGCCGAGCATCGCGGCGATCGCGACGATGAACAGACCCGACAGCAAGGGCTGGCCGACCAGCCAGAACAGGAACGCGCCGCTGACCAGCGCCCCGCCGATCAGCACCGGCAACAACCAGCGCCAGCCCTGTCCCGGCGGTTCGGCCTCGATGATGCTGAGCTGCCGGTGAAACATCGCCTAAACGACCGGGTTCGACTGGCGCCGATTCCATTTGCGCGCGATCCACCAGCGCCATCCGACCAGCGACACGAGATAGCCTGCAAGCGCAATCGCCATCGAGATCAGGAACAGTCCAGACAGCATCGACGGAGCGGCATCGGACAATAGCCAGGCGAGCCAGCGGCCGGCGCTGGCGTGGGTCGTCGCCAGACTTTCGAAGGTCGTGAGGTCGGCATGGAAGCCCAAGCGGTTGCCGACTGTGATCGCCGCGACCAGAAAGAAAGGGGTTGTCGCCGGATTGGACAGGAAAGTCATCGCCGCGGCGACCGGGATATTGGCTCGAAACGGCGCCGACATCAGTGCTGCTCCGACGATCTGGAGCCCGGGAACCATCAGGAAAATGCCGACGAACAGCCCGATCGCGACTCCGCGAGGGACCGAGCGGCGGGTGAACCGCCACAAATCGGAGCGGCGGATGCGCTTGCCGAACGGGCGAAGCCAGCGGCTCTTGAGCATATCGTCGCGCGAAGGCGCGTGGCGCCCGACGAAGCGACCGAGAATGCTCGCGAGCCTAGCCATGCTGCCTGAGCAATCGGCCCTGTTCGCGCTTCCAGTCGCGCTGTTTCTCGGTGTCGCGCTTGTCGTGCATCTTCTTGCCCCGTGCGATCGCCAATTCGACCTTGGCGCGGCCCCTGCCGTTGAAATAGATCGACAGCGGAACCAGCGTCAGGCCCTGGCGGGCAACCGCGCCTTGCAGCTTGGCGACTTCGCGCGCGCGGAGCAACAATTTCCGCTTCCGCCGCGGTTGATGATTATGCCGATTGCCATGGCTGAACTCGGGGATGGAGCTGTTGATCAGCCACACTTCCTCGCCCTCGATCGCTGCATAGCTTTCGGCGATCGAGCCCTCGCCGAAGCGGAGCGCCTTGACCTCGGTCCCGACCAAAGCGATTCCGCACTCGAAGCGTTCTTCGACAAAATAGTCATACCGCGCGCGCCGGTTTTCGGCGACGATCTTCTGCTTGTCGAACGGGGCTGGCAGTGGCTTGGCCATCGCGGGTCAGGCAAGCCCGGCATGTCCGAGCGCGGCATCGACCGCCTGCCGGCTTTCCGCCGAAGGCTCGGTCAGCGGCAGGCGAAGCTCGGTCGAAAAGCCCGGCCGGACCCTGCTCAGCGCATATTTGGCCGGGCCCGGCGACGCATCGCTGAACAAGGCGGCGTGAAGCGGATATAATTTGTCCTGGAGCGCCAGCGCATCGTCCCATCGCCCCTCGCGGGTCGCCGCCTGAAATTGCGCACACAGCCGCGGAGCGACATTGGCCGAGACCGAAATGCACCCCACTCCGCCCATCGCATTATAGCCAAGCGCGGTCTCGTCGTTTCCCGACAGCTGGCAGAACTGAGTCCCGCTCGAAAGCCGGTGCGCGGTGACCCGGCCAAGATCGCCGGTCGCGTCCTTGATTCCGATGACGCTCGGCAGGCTTGCGACCTCGGCGAGCGTTTCGACCGCAATGTCGGCGACGGTCCGCGAGGGCACGTTATAGACGATGATCGGCAGGTCGCAGGCCTCGGCGAGCGCGCGGAAATGCGCCGCGATCCCGGCCTGGCTGGGCTTGTTGTAATAGGGGATCACGACCAACGCCGCATCGGCCCCGACCTTCTTGGCGAAGGCCATGTGCGCCATTGCGGTCGCGGTCGAATTTGATCCGCAGCCGGCGATCACGGGGACCCGGCCGCGCGCGACATCGACCGCCGCGGCAATCAGCCGGTACTGCTCGTCGATCTCGAGAGTCGCGACTTCGCCGGTGGTTCCGCACGGCACGAGCGCGTCGCTGCCCTCGCCGATTTGCCATTCGACAAGGTCGCGAAACGCGCCTTCGTCGACCCGTCCCCCCGCAAATGGAGTGACTAGAGCGGGTATGGACCCGAAAAACATGAACTTTTTCCTTCACGCGGAGTCGCCGGTAGCGTTAAAGTCGCTCGACGGGGCATCCGTTCATAGCTTGATAAGGACCGCGACTACATTATGTCCAGCATGAGGCGTCTGTCCCTGTTCGTACCGGTCATCCTGGCCAGCGCCGCGTCGAGCGCTGCGCAATATCCAGTGCCCGCAACCCCCTACCCGATCGCCGCCGTGCCGCAAGCGCCGAGCGAAGTGGATTATGCCTTGAGCGAATGGCGGCGGCTTCGCCAGAGCGACTCTTACAGCTTTGCCGACTACGCCCGCTTCATCGCGAGCAACCCCGGCTGGCCGGGCGAATCGGGCTTGCGCAAATCCGCCGAAAAGGCGCTTCGTCCGGGCGAAAGCCCGGCCAGTGTAATCGCCTTTTTCCGAACCAAAGCGCCGACCGGCGGCAATGGCCATGCCCGGCTCGCCGAAGCCTATGCGGCGGCCGGGCTTACCGCCGAAGCGCTTGCCGCGGCGCGCGAAGCCTGGGGCGCAAACGGGCTGACCGCCTACGACGAGGCAAGCCTGCTGGCGCGGTTCGGGACCAACTTCACCGCCGCCGACCATGGCCGGCGGGTCGACCGGCTGCTTGCCGACCGCAAGCCTGCCGAAGCCCAGCGGCTGCTGTTCTGGGTCAGCCCGGCGCGGCGCGCTTCATTCGACGCACGGATCGCGATGCACAACCGCGCGTTCGACGCCGAGGACCGCTATGCGGCGGTCGCGGCGCTGGTATCGAGCGACGCCGGCCTGCTGATCGATCGCGCGCGCTATTTGCGTGACGGCAATAATGAATGGTCGGCACGTCTGCTCCTCGCTCGCCCGCATTCTTTCACGACCCGTCCCGCCGATCCTGAGAAATGGTATGAATTGATGCTGCTCCACGCCCGCGGCGCAGCGGCGGACGGGCAGTCGCAGACCGCCTTCGATATCGCCCGCCAGGTCGACGACGCCTTCCCTGCTGGAAGCGACATCAGCCTCAAATCGCTCAAGCTACGCGACGATTACACCAGCCTGACCTGGCTCGCCGGAACCACCGCGCTTCACCGCCTTGGCCGACCGCGCGATGCCGCCTTGCTGTTCGACCGTTATTCGCGCGGCGGGCGATCGCTCCAGGTCGTCTCGAAAGGCCTCTACTGGGCGGGTCGTGCGTCGGGCGCGATCGCGGTTGCCGATGCCAATGCCTATTTCGAGCGAGCCGCGGCCTATCCCGAACTCTTCTATGGCCAGCTCGCGCTCGAGCGCCTCGGCCGCTCGGTCCCCGCTCCGCAGAGCGCCCCGGCGGTCGCGATCACTCCCGCCACTCGTTCGGCCTTCGCTCAAAAGCGCCTCGTTCGCGCCACCCGCCAGCTCGGCCTGACCGGGCGGCGCGAGGAGCAAACGCTGTTTATTCGGGCGCTCGCCGAAGCGGTCGGCAACGACAGCGACCGGGTGCTCGCGGCCGAGCTTGCAAGCCAGATCGGGCGTCAGGACCTTGCCGTATGGATCGCTCGAGCGGCGCGCAACAGTGGCTCAACCTTCTACATGCGCTCGGCCTTCCCGACGCTTTCGGGAAGCGTCCCGGCCGGTCGGCTGTGGGCGCT
>JBKKAQ010000015.1:0-14815 GCA_046714555.1 Sphingomicrobium sp.
GCGTTGCGCTCGTAGCACAGCAGCGCGCTGGGCTTTTCGGCGGCGAGTTCCAGCATCTGCGCCGAGGCCGCCATCGCCTCGGGAAGCTCGAGCTGGCCCGCGTAAATCCGCTCAAGCTCTGAATGGCGCCCCTTGCGCGCGGCCTCGCGGCCGTCGGGGGGAGTACCAAGCGCGCGGAGATGGACATAGTCGATCCCGGCTTCGGCCAGCCCCAGCCTGAGCGCCGTCTTCGAAAAACCGGGGCGGCGCGACAGTGGTAAAGCCCGGACGTCAATCACGCGCTCGACTCTGGCCGACCGAAGCGCAGCGATCAATTCGGCCTGAGTGACGCCTTCATAGCCGATCGTGAAAATGCGCATCGCCGCTAGATAGTGAGCGCTCGCCCCGCTATCCAGCGCATTATGCACGACATCCATATCATCGGCGGTGGGCTCGCCGGGTCCGAAGCCGCGTGGCAATTGGCCGAGCGCGGGCTCAAGGTCCGGTTGAGCGAAATGCGCGGATGCGGCGATACGACGCCGGCCCACGACAGCGACCGGCTAGCCGAGATGGTCTGTTCGAACAGTTTTCGTTCGGACGATCCGACCAGTAATGCGGTCGGGTTGCTTCATCAGGAAATGCGTTCGCTCGGTTCGCTCATACTGCGCTCGGCCGATGCCAACCGGGTGCCCGCGGGATCGGCGCTTGCGGTCGACCGGGAAGCGTTTGCCGCCGACGTCACCCGGGCGATCGAGCGCCATCCCAATGTCACTTTGGTGCGCGAGCGGATCGATGCCCTGCCCGCATCGGGGCCGACGATCATCGCCACCGGCCCGCTCACCGCTCCCGGGCTGGCGAGCGCGATCGCCGAGGTGACCGGAAGCGACGCGCTGGCGTTTTTCGATGCGATCGCTCCGATCGTCCACCGCGACAGCATCGACCTGGGCATCTGCTGGTTCCAGTCGCGCTGGAATAAAGGCGAGGGGATGGATTACATCAACTGCCCGATGGACCGCGAGCAATATGAGGCGTTCATTGCCGCGTTGAACGCGGGCGACAAGACCGAGTTCAAGGAATGGGAACGCGAAACGCCCTATTTCGAGGGCTGCATGCCGATCGAGGTGATGGCGTCGCGCGGGCTCGACACATTGCGCTATGGGCCGATGAAGCCGGTCGGTCTCGACGACCCGCGCACCGGGCGCTGGCCCCACGCGGTGGTCCAATTGCGCCAGGACAATGCGCTTGGGACCTTGTGGAATATCGTCGGTTTCCAGACCAAATTGAAGCATTCCGAGCAAGTTCGAATTTTCCGCACGATCCCGGGGCTCGAGAATGCCGAGTTCGCTCGGCTGGGGGGAATCCACCGCAACAGCTTTCTCAATTCGCCGACCCTGCTCGACCATCAGCTTCGGTTGAAGTCGATGCCGCACATTCGCTTCGCGGGCCAGATCACCGGTTGCGAGGGCTATGTCGAGAGCGCGGCGATCGGGCTGCTTGCAGCGCGTTTCTCTGCCGCCGAGATTGCGGGCGAGACGATCGCCTCGCCTCCCCCCGAAACCGCGCTCGGCGCATTGGTCGGGCATATCACAGGCGGCGCCGAAGCCGAGACCTATCAGCCGATGAACGTCAATTTCGGGCTGATGCCGCCGATTACCACCAAGATGCGCAAAGCCGACCGTAAGAAATCCTATACCGATCGCGCTCGTGCCGCGCTGGCTGATTGGCTTGCCGCGCTCGAGGCGCCGCGATCCGCCTAGCAGGCGCAGCGCCTCGGCTTGGGCGGCGGAGGAGCGGTGGTGGCATATTCGCCTGGGGTCAGCCAGCCCGACTTGTCCTTGTCAGCCGAAGCGAATTTGGTGACGGTCTTGACCCCCCATTCCGCGAAGCTCAGCGAGCCATTGCCGTTCGTGTCGAGCTTGGCGAACGCCGTGCGCCGCGGATCGAACAATTCGTCGGCGGTGATCCGTCCGTCATCGTCCTTGTCGGCCCGCCCGAAGCGCTTCTGCTCGCGGGTCCTTGGGGTCGATTCGGGGGCCCTGGGGAGCGGCGCCGGAACCACGGTGAAGGGGGTCGCGACTCGCGGTTCGGGGGCCGCGGGAAAGGCGTCGCTCGACTGCGCCTGCCCCTGCCAGAAGAGGAAGGCCCCGGTCATCATCAGGAAGCAGGCAAGTGCCCCGAGTAAAAAGCGCGCCATTTTTCCTCTCCTGGGCGGGGAGATTCGGCGGCGGTCACGCTAGGCTTGCGGCTGCGTCTGTCAATCCGCCAGGCGAAAGCGCCCGGTGAAGCGGTGAGCGAACAGCGCCGCGGCTCGGCCCGGAGTCGCCTCGCGCTCGAACGGCTCGCCGCGGCGAAGGTCGCGGAGCGCGAGCGCGGCGAGCATGGTCAAGGGGCGAAGCGCGCGCGGTGCCGAGCGCGGAAGATCGCGCTGCGACTGTCTCGCTAGATCGAGCAGAAGTCTGCGCGAAAGCGGATCGCTGCAATGGCGCGCGGCGTCGACCAGCGCCCAGATCGCACCGGCAATTTGCGCGGCTGCGGGATCGCCGCCGAGCAGCCTTGCGGCGAGCGCGAACAAGTGGCGGCCGCGCGACTCGATGGCTGCGGCGGTGGCGGCGGTCCAGGGAAAGGGTTCGAACATAGCGACCCAGCCGTCTTCGAGCATTGCGAGGTCGGAACCGGTTATGCCGCGCGCGACGAGGTTTTGGTGAACTGCCCGCAGCGTCGGCTCGGCGGGCGGTGCTTCGCCCGGTTCGAGCCGATCGAGCGCTTCGCGCCACCATGCCAGCCGAATCGCGCCGAGCGCGGGTTCGGATGTGGTCGCGACCACCCGCCCCATTGCCGAATCGATCGCCCACAGGCTGGCGAGCGCCGGGCGAAGCGGCGCCGGGGCGTGGAGCAAGGCGAGCGCGCGGTCGGGACCGATGATACATCTGCTTCAGGCAAGAGTGGCGCCGGATCAGCGATAACAGACGGCTTTGGCGGCCTTGACCACGTCCGCGGAATTGATCAGCGCCAATTTCTCGAGGTTTGCGGCATAGGGCATCGGGACGTCGACATTGGTCACCCGAAGCACCGGAGCGTCGAGATCGTCGAAGCCCTGTTCCATTGCCAGCGCAATGATTTCCGAAGCGATCGAGCAGGTCGGCCAGCCTTCCTCGACCACCACCATCCGGTTGGTCCTGGCGAGGCTGGCAAGCACGGTTTCGCTGTCGAGCGGGCGGAGCGTTCGAAGGTCGATGACCTCGGCCTCGATCCCCTCCCCTGCCAGCGTGTCGGCGGCGTCGAGCGCGACCCCGACCCCGATCGAGTAACTGACGAGGGTGACGTCGCAGCCCTCGCGGACGATGTTCGCCTTGCCGATCTGAACAAGAAAATCCTCGCCCTCGGGAGCGTCGAAGCTCTGCCCGTAGAGCAGCTCGTTTTCGAGGAACACGACCGGATCCTCGCTTCGGATCGCCGATTTGAGCAGACCCTTCGAATCAGCCGCCGAATAAGGTGCGATGACGATCAGCCCGGGGATCGAGGCGTACCAGGGCGCGTAATTCTGGCTGTGCTGAGCGCCGACCCGCGACGCCGCCCCGTTGGGGCCGCGAAACACGATCGGGCAGCGCATCTGGCCCCCCGACATATAATGGGTCTTGGCCGCGCTGTTGATGATATGGTCGATCGCCTGCATCGCGAAATTGAAGGTCATGAATTCGATCACCGGCTTGAGCCCGCCCATCGCCGCACCCGCGCCGACCCCGGCGAAACCATATTCGGTGATCGGAGTGTCGATCACGCGTTTCTCGCCGAACTCCTCGAGCAGTCCTTGGGTGACCTTGTAGGCGCCCTGATATTCGGCGACTTCCTCGCCCATCACGAACACCCGGTCGTCGCGGCGCATTTCCTCGGCCATCGCGTCGCGAAGCGCTTCGCGAACGGTGATGGTCGCACCCTCGTCCGGGGCGCGTTTGCCGGGCCTGGGAGGCACGAGGTTGGTTGTGCCGGTGGCGGCGACATCTTCCGCGATTTCCTCCTCTTCCGTCGGGGGAGGAACTGGCTCGCTCGCCCTCACCCCGCTCGCTTTCGGCGGGTCGCTTTCACCCGTGGGAAGAGTGCTTTCCCCCTCGCCGAGCAGAATCGCGATCGGCGCTCCGACCTTGACCCCGTCGGTCCCCTCAGCGACCAGAATCTTCGAGATCGTCCCTTCGTCGACCGCTTCAAATTCCATCGTCGCCTTGTCGGTCTCGATCTCGGCCAGCAAATCCCCCGACTTGACCACATCGCCTTCCTTGACCAGCCATTTGGCCAGCGTGCCTTCCTCCATCGTCGGGGACAGAGCGGGCATCTTGAGCTCGGTCGGCATCAATAGCGCTCCACGAGCACGTCGGCGTAAAGTTCATCGGCTTCGGGCTCGGGGGCGTCCTCGGCATATTGGGCGGCGTCGACGACGATCTGCTTGATCTCCTTGTCGATCGCCTTGAGCTGATCCTCGTCGATCCCGAGGGCGGCGAGATCGCGCGCGGCATGGTCGAGCGGATCCCTGCCTTCGCGGTAGGATTGAACCTCCTCGCGGGTGCGATATTTGGCGGGATCGGACATCGAATGCCCGCGGTAGCGGTAGGTCTTGAGCTCGAGAATGATCGGCCCCTTGCCCGCGCGGGTCCATTCGAGCGCTTCCTCGGCCGCGCCGCGGACCGCGAGGACGTCCATCCCGTCGACCTGAAGCCCCGGGATGCGGAAGCTTTCGCCGCGCTTGTAGAACTGATCTTCCGAGCTTGACCGGCCGACCGAAGTGCCCATCGCATAGCCGTTGTTCTCGATCGCGTAGATCACCGGAAGCTTCCACAGTTCGGCCATGTTGAAGCTTTCATAGACCTGGCCCTGGTTGGCCGCGCCGTCGCCGAAATAGCTCAGGCACACCCCGCCGTCGGCGCTGTAGCGATGCTTGAACGCGAGCCCGGTGCCGAGGCTGACCTGGGCGCCGACAATTCCGTGCCCGCCGTAAAAGCCATGTTCGACGCTGAACATGTGCATCGATCCGCCCTTGCCCTTCGAAATTCCGGCGGCGCGCCCGGTAAGCTCGGCCATGATCACTTTCGGGTCGATTCCGTAAGCGAGCATATGGCCGTGATCGCGGTAACCGGTGATGACGCTGTCCTTGCCGACGGTCATCGCCGATTGCAGCCCCACCGCGACGGCTTCCTGGCCGATATAGAGATGGCAGAAACCGCCGATCAGCCCGAGCCCGTAGAGTTGGCCGGCGCGCTCTTCGAAACGGCGGATGAGCAGCATCTGCTTGTAGAAATCGAGCAATTGATCGCGCGTCGGCTTGAAGCGTTTGGGATCGGCGGGACGTTCGCGATTGGGCGTCGCCTCTGCCGCGGGACGTTTGGACTTTGCTGGGCGAGCCAAGAGTCGGCCTTTCGCTGAACAGGGACCGGCGAAACCTATAGGAGGCCGGGGCCGAAACTGGCAATGGCCGCGGCGCCAGTGCCTTATTCGAGCGGAAGAATGACCTCGTCGGGGCGGACCAGTCCGAGGTCGCGGCGGACTAGTTCGTCGGCCATGTCGGGGTCGGCTTTGCGCGGATTGAGCAGGTTGCTGTGGTGGCGCAGGCGATCGCGCTCAAGCTCGAGCGAGGCGAGCTCGATCCGCCGCTGGCCGAGGTCGCGATGATAGCCGCCCCAGGCCATCAGCCCATTGGGTCCGGCAACCGCATAGCCCGCGAAATTGCCGATGACGAGCAACGCCAGCGCGGGCATCATCGCCCGGCGGACCAATCCAAAACTGCGATGCGTCGGCCCCATGCGCCCTAAGAATCAGAAAAAGTTCGCATTGGCAAGGGCATATCGGGCTAAACCTGTCTGTTTTCCTAAAGCTTTACGCCGGGCGGTAGGCCTTGAGCGCCGAATATCCGGCATAGCGCGCGGCCTCGCCCAATTCCTCCTCGATCCGCAGCAGCTGATTATATTTGGCCGTGCGGTCCGAACGCGCCAGGCTGCCGGTCTTGATCTGCCCGCACGACAAAGCGACGGCTAGATCGGCGATGGTCGAATCCTCGGTCTCGCCCGATCGATGCGACATCACCGCGGTATAGCCCGAGGTCTGGGCGAGGCGAACCGCGGCGATGGTTTCGGTCAATGTTCCGACCTGGTTGACCTTGACCAGGATTGAGTTGGCGATCCCGTCGGAAATGCCTTGCGCGAGCCGCGCCTCGCTGGTCACGAACAGATCGTCGCCGACCAGCTGGACACGGCTTCCGAGGCGGCCGGTGAGCGCGCTCCACCCGCTCATGTCGTCTTCGGCCATTCCATCTTCGATCGAGGCGATCGGATATCCATCGGCAAGATCGGCGAGAAACGCCGCCATCTGATCGGGCGAGAGGGTCAGCCCCTCCCCTTCCATCCGGTAGGCGCCGTCCTTGAAGAATTCGGTCGCCGCGCAATCGAGCGCGAGCAGGACGTCCTTGCCGGGCGAATAGCCCGCTGCCTCGACCGCGCCGAGGATGAAATCGAGCGCCGCCTTGGGCGAGGCGATGTTGGGCGCGAACCCGCCTTCGTCGCCGACCGCGGTCGAAAGCCCGGCCTGGTGGAGCGCGGACTTGAGCGCGTGGAAGATTTCCGACCCGCAGCGCAGCGCTTCGGAGAAACTGTCCGAGCCGACCGGCATGACCATGAATTCCTGAAAATCGATCGGATTGTCGGCGTGCGCGCCGCCATTGAGAATGTTCATCATCGGCACCGGGAGCAGGTCCGCGGCGACCCCGCCGACGTAGCGGTAGAGCGGGAGACCGCGAGCGTCGGCGGCAGCGCGAGCGGCGGCGAGGCTGACCCCGAGGATCGCATTGGCGCCGAGCCGCGCCTTGTTGGGCGTGCCGTCGAGGTCGATCATCGCGCAATCGATCGCGGCCTGGTCCTCGGCGTCGTGGCCGACCACCGCTTCGGCGATCTCGCCATTGACCGCGCGTACCGCATTCATCACGCCCTTGCCGCCCCAGCGCGCTTTGTCGCCGTCGCGAATCTCGACCGCTTCATGGGCTCCCGTCGATGCCCCCGAAGGCACGGCGGCTCGGCCGAAACTGCCGTCGTCGAGAGTGACGTCGACCTCGACCGTCGGATTGCCGCGGCTGTCGAGAATCTGGCGAGCGTGGATGTCGACAATCGCGGTCATCGAGGGAAACCTTTCGAGCAGGGCGGCTGCGGGGAGTTGGGGCGGGTCTATAGGGCGGGCGGCGAAGCGTGCAACTTTCGACCCCGTGCGCAGGAACGAAGCCGGGGTGATCGGGGTTAAAGCCTCAACCAAGGAGACTGACATGATCGAAGACAAAACCCCGCTACCCGAAGGCACCGACCGGATCTTGACCGGAGCCGGAATCGACAGCAGCGCGGCGATCACTGGAAGCCCGCAGAGCGAAGAACCCAGCGGAACGAGCAGCGAAAGAAGCGCGCTCGGCACCAGCGCCGGAGCGGGAATCGGCCGCGGTACCGGGATCAACGATTCGCCCGGGTTCGACTCGAGCCGCGACAGCGAGCTGATCACGCAAGGGCAGAGCACCGCCGACAAGGTCAAGCAGCAGGTTCGAAGCGGCGGCGAAAAGATCGCCGGGCAGGCCGCCGACAAGGCGCGCGGGCTGGTCTCGCAGGGAATTGAGCGGTCGAGCGAGGCGCTCGGCAATGTCTCGCGCCTGGTCGGCGATACCGCGCAGGGCCTCGATGAACGGCTTGGCATGGAATATGGCGATTATGCCCGAAAGGCCGCCAGCGCGATCGAGAATGCGGCGAACAGCCTTTCGACCAAGGACCCCGACGAGTTGATCGACGACACGCGAAACTTCATCCGCAAGAGCCCTGGAGTGGCGCTGGCGGGTGCCGCGGTGATCGGTTTCGCGCTGGTGCGGCTGGTCAAGTCGGGGCTTGGCCAATCGGAAAAAACGAACGATCGCAACGACAGCAATCCGACGGACGCCTGATGCTCAAACCGCCGACCGACCCGCTGCCGGCGTCAAGTTCCGAGGAACGGCCGGTTGGAGAAATCGTCCGGCAATTGTTCGACGAGGGCAAGGATTATGCCCGGGCCGAAGTCGGGCTGGTCAAGGCCAATGCGCTGGGCAAGGCGAAGCGGTTCAAGCTTCCGGCGATCCTGTTCGGTGCGGCGTTTCTTCTCGCGCAAGCAGCAGTGGTGGTGCTGTGCGTCGGCATATTCCTCACGGTGCTTCCGCTGATCGGCACGTTGTTCGCGGCGCTTGCGACCACCCTCGTCACTCTCGCGGTGGCGGGCGGGCTGGTGTGGCTCGCGCTGCGCAAACTCAAGGTGACGCAATGAGCCTCGATCCATCAATCATCGCCGCGCGGGCCGAAGTCGAGCGCACGCGCACGCGGCTGATCGAAACCGCGCAGGAGCTTCAGCAGCGGATCAATCCCAAGACGCTTGCCCAAAATGTATGGCACGATGCCAAGGAAAAGGGCGCGGACCTTGCCGAGGATGCGGTCGATGCGGTGCGCAACCGCCCGGTCGCAGTGGGCGGGGTCGCGGCGGCGCTGGCGCTGTTCCTCGCGCGCGGGCCCTTGCTGGACTTGGCCAAGAAAGCCTTTGGCGACTCGCCGGGCGGCTCGAACGGCGACCGGCGAGGTAAATCCAGGGGCAAAGGCGCGGTCCATTCCGAGGGCAGGGCGCCGGGCAGAAAATCGAAATCAGTTCAGACGGAGGGTGTAGCATGAGCGTCAAGGAACAGGCTGACCGCGCCAGCGAATATGCGCGAGAAACCGCCGCCGCAGCGCGCGAGAAAGCGCTCGAAGCCTATGACAGCGCTCGTGACGGCGCTGCCGTGGCGACCCGAAAGGCAAGCGACGGAATCGACGAGGCTCCGCTGATCGCGCTCGCCGGCGGGCTCGCGATCGGAGCACTGGTCGCGGCGCTTCTGCCAAAGACCGCGAAGGAGGCCGAACTGCTTGGCGGTTTTGGCGGCAGATTGACCGACAAGGCGCGAGCCGCCGCCGACGCCGCCAAGGACGCGGGCAAGGCCAAGCTCGACGAGCTCGGGCTGACCCGCGACGCGGGCGCGGACGCGTTGAAGTCGATCCTCAAGGGCGCTGGCGATGCGGCGCGGACTTCCGCGCAGGCGGCGGTCGGCGCGGTAAGAGATCCGAGACAAGGGTGAGCCGATCGCCGGTTCGCAAGGCTGCACAGCTATGCTAGCGAACCGGGAATGAGCAAATTGCACCTGGTATTCGGCGGTCGAGTCACGGATCCGCAAGGGCTCGACTTTGTCGATCTCAACGCAATCGACCTTGTCGGGCTGTTCGACAATTACGCCGATGCCGAGGAAGCGTGGCGCGCCAATGCGCAGCGCACAGTAGACGATGCCGAGATCAAATATGTCGTGGTCCATCTGCACCGGCTCCTCGAGCCCGACCTTGAGCAAGCGCCTCCGCCGCCTGGTTCCTGAACATCAGGCGTCGCGGTAGCGCCACATCAGCAAGGGCCGCTGGAGCGCGAGCCCCGCGAGAAAGCCGCCGATATGCGCCGGGGTGGCGAGGAGCAGGCCTTGCTGACCGGCGACGAACGCAACCAGAAGCTGGATGATGATCCACGCGGCAAGCAGCCAGGCGATGTTGATCGCGCGGTTGAGCCTGAGCGATTTGACCAGCAGTTTCGGTCGACCGTAACTCAGCGCGAAAGCACCGACGAGCGCGCTGATCGCTCCGCTGGCGCCGATCATCGGGACCGGCGAGTGAGGCGCGACGAGCCATTGCGCGCCCGCCGAAACAAACGCTCCCACACAATAAAGCAGGCCCAGCGGCCCTCCGCCGATGATCCGTTCGACCGGACGGCCGCACAGCACCAGCATGATGAGGTTAAAGGCCAGATGGAGCAGGTCGGCGTGGATCAAAGTCGCGCTGAGCGGGGTAAGCCAGGCGGGGATCGCGAGTGCAAGATCGAGCGATCCGCTGAGCCGCGCCGGAATGACTCCGAGCAATGCGGCGGCATTGCGCCCGCCGCCGATAAAGAGAATGCCAAGCGAGACCAGGGCCGTGACCACGGCAATGAGCGCAGTCGCGGTTCGCGGCAGGCCCAGCCGGGCCACCGGGGCGGGACCTGTCGGGGCGCTCCGGCTCACACGAAGGCGATCGACACGATCTCGTAATAGCGGTCGCCCGACGGCGCCGACACTTCGACCTCTTCGCCGACCTGCCGTCCGATCAATGCCCGGCCGAGCGGCGAGTTGTACGAGATTCGCCCGACCCGTGCGTCGGCCTCGGTCTGGCCGACAAGCTGGTAGCGAACCGCTTTCCTGTCCTCGTCGAGCAGGTCGACGGTCGCTCCTAAAACCACCTTGTCGCCCGACAAGGTGGTCGGATCGATGACCATCGCCCGGCTCAGCCGGTCCTCGATGTCGGCGATGCTCGCCTCGACCTGGCCCTGGCGCTCCTTGGCGGCGTGATATTCGGCGTTTTCGCTGAGGTCGCCATGCGCGCGCGCGACCTCGATCGCCTCGATCACCGCGGGGCGCTCGACCGTCTTGAGATGGCGCACCTCGTCGGTCAGCTGGCGGTGACCCTCGGGCAGCATTGGAACCTTGCCGGCGCTCGCCATCGGCGTCGTCCTTCTTCAAAAACCCGCCCTCGCGCCGCCCGCATGGGCCGCGCTGTATCAGCGGAATATGTGGTGAATTCGAGTTTACAGCCCTGAATAATAGGACTGTAGCGAGCGAACTTCAAGCGCATGCCCGCGAAGCGCTCCGATTGCCCGTGCCGCAGCGAGGCTTGCAGCGGCGGTGGTAAAGTAGGGAAGCTTGCGATCGAGCGCGGTGGCGCGGATCGCCTGGCTGTCCTTCAAGCTGTTCCAGCCCTCGGTGGTGTTGAACACCAGTTGGACCCCGCCGTCGACCATCCGGGCGACAATATGCGGACGCCCCTGCGCGACCTTGTTGACTCGGGTGACGTCGATCCCGGCGTCGCGCAGATAGTCGGCGGTCCCGCCGGTGGCGATGATCGCGAAGCCTAGATCGACGAGGGTCCGCACCGCCTCGACGAAATGGACCTTGTCGCTGTCCTTGACAGAGACGAAAGCGGTTCCGACGTCAGGCAGGATGACCCCTCCGCCAAGCTGCGACTTGGCGAATGCGATATCGAAATCATGGGAAATTCCCATGACTTCGCCGGTGCTCTTCATTTCCGGTCCGAGGATCGGATCGGTCCCGGGAAAGCGCGCGAAGGGGAATACCGATTCCTTGATCGCGATATAATCGATGGCGCGGTCGATCGGGTCGAAATCGGCGAGCTTCTCCCCCGCCATCACCCGAGCGGCGATCTTGGCGATCGGTCGGCCGATCGCCTTGGCGACGAACGGGACGGTCCGACTGGCACGCGGATTGACCTCGATCAGATAGACCACATCGTCCTTGACCGCGAATTGGATGTTCATCAGCCCGCGGACCTTGAGCGCGAGCGCGAGCGCGCGGGTCTGGCGTTCGATTTCGGCGATCACCGCAGGCGACAGGCTGAACGGGGGGATGGCGCAGGCGCTGTCGCCCGAATGGACCCCGGCTTCCTCGATATGCTGGAGAATTCCGCTGACGGCGACCTCGTTTCCGTCGCAGATCGCGTCGACATCGACTTCGATCGCGTCGCGCAGATAGCGGTCGATCAGCACCGGGCTCGATCCCGACACCTCGACCGCGGTGGCGATATAATGATCGAGCTGCTCGGGGCCGTCGACCACCTCCATCGCTCGCCCGCCTAGCACATAGGACGGCCGCAGAAGCACCGGATAGCCGATCCGCGAGGCCACCCCGAGGGCTTCGTCGCGGCTTCGCGCAATGCCGTTTGCGGGCTGGGCAAGGCCGAGCCGGCCGACCAGCTTGGCGAAACGCTCGCGATCTTCGGCGAGGTCGATCGAATCGGGGCTGGTGCCGAGGATCGTCACTCCAGCGGCCTGGAGCTCGGCGGCGAGCTTGAGCGGGGTCTGTCCACCGAGCTGGACGATCACTCCGACCAGCTCGCCGCGCGCGCTCTCGCGATGGACGATCTCGAGCACATCTTCCCCGGTCAGGGGTTCGAAATAAAGCCGGTCGCTGGTGTCGGGATCGGTCGAGACGGTTTCGGGATTGCAGTTGACCATGATCACTTCATAGCCCGCGCCCTTTTCGGCCCCGCGGTCGCGGCCGAGCGCGAAGGCGGCGTGGCAGCAGCAATAATCAAACTCGATTCCCTGGCCGATGCGGTTGGGCCCGCCGCCGAGGATGATGATCTTGCGCTTGTCCGATACCTCGGCCTCGTCCTCGGGCTCGCCGAACAGCGGCGCTTCATAGGTCGAGTAGAGATAGGGGGTGGCAGCGTCGAATTCGGCGGCGCAGCTGTCGATCCGCTTGAACACCGGGCGGACCCCGAGCCTGAGACGGGTCGCGCGAACTTCCTCTTCGGTCACTCCGCCGGTCATCGCCCGGAGCGCGTCGTGGACCACCCCCGAGCCACGCGCCGCGCTCTCGCTCAGCTCGCGCTCGACATGCGCCGAGCGAAGCGCGAGCTGGGCAAGGCGCGCGTCGGAAAAGCCCATCGCCTTGAGCCGGCGCATTCCCGCCGCATCGCGGGGCAGGCCAAGGTCGCGCACCTCGACCTCGGCGGCGACGATTTCAGCGAGACGTTCGAGAAACCAGGGGTCGAAGCCCGCAATGGCGTGGATCCGCTCGACGGTGAAGCCGTGGCGAAGCGCCTCGGCGGCAACCAACAGCCGGTCGGGGGTCGCCGTGGCGAGCGCCGATTCCATCTCGTCGGGGGAGGCATATTCGAGCCCCCTCACCCGATCGAGCCCGCACAGCCCGGTTTCGAGCGCCCGGAGCGCTTTCTGAAGGCTTTCGGCGAAGCTCCGGCCGATCGCCATGACTTCTCCGACCGACTTCATCGAGGTCGAGAGATTTTCCGACGCACCCTTGAACTTTTCGAAGGCGAAGCGCGGCACCTTTGTCACGACATAATCGATTGTCGGCTCGAAGCTCGCCGGGGTCGCTCCGCCGGTAATGTCGTTGGCGATCTCGTCGAGGGTGTAGCCGACCGCGAGCTTGGCCGCGACCTTGGCGATGGGGAAACCGGTGGCCTTCGAGGCGAGCGCCGATGAACGCGAGA
This sequence comes from Sphingomicrobium sp., assembly GCA_046714555.1. Classification (GTDB taxonomy): domain Bacteria; phylum Pseudomonadota; class Alphaproteobacteria; order Sphingomonadales; family Sphingomonadaceae; genus Sphingomicrobium. Next base: position 13,083 of record JBKKAQ010000015.1, read on the forward strand.
CGCGCGGGTTCATCTCGATTACCAGCATTCGCCCGGTCTTCGGATCGACCGCGAACTGGACGTTGGAACCGCCTGTTTCGACGCCGATTTCGCGAAGTACCGCGATCGATGCCGAACGCATCAGCTGATATTCCTTGTCGGTCAAAGTGAGCGCCGGGGCGACCGTGATCGAGTCCCCCGTATGGACCCCCATCGGGTCGATATTCTCGATCGAGCAGATGATGATGGCATTGTCGGCGCGGTCGCGCACAACCTCCATCTCATATTCCTTCCAGCCGAGCACCGATTCCTCGATCAGCACTTCGCGGGTCGGGCTGGCCTCGAGCCCGCCGCGGACGATCGCCTCGAATTCCTCGCGGTTATAGGCGATCCCGCCCCCGGTGCCGCCAAGCGTGAAGCTCGGCCGGATGATCGTCGGAAGCCCGATCTCGGCGAGCGCGGCGAGCGCGTCTTCGAGGCTGTGCGCGATCTTCGAGCGGGGGCTTTCGAGCCCGATGCGGTCCATCGCCTGGCGAAATTTCTGGCGGTCCTCGGCCTTCTCGATCGCTTCGGCATTGGCGCCGATCAACTGAACCCCGAGGCGGTCGAGGGTGCCGTCCTTGGCCAGCGCGAGCGCGGTGTTGAGAGCGGTCTGCCCGCCCATCGTCGGGAGCAATGCGTCGGGCCGTTCAAGCTCGATGATCTTGGCGACGACTTCGGGAGTGATCGGCTCGATATAGGTCGCCCCCTCTGGCCCACTCCCGCCCCCGAGGTCGGGATCGGTCATGATTGTCGCCGGGTTCGAATTGACCACGATCACCCGATAACCTTCGCTTTTCAGCGCCTTGACCGCCTGGCTGCCCGAATAATCGAACTCGGCGGCCTGGCCGATGACGATCGGCCCGGCGCCGATGATCAGGATCGAGGAGATGTCGGTGCGACGAGGCATTAAAAGTGCTTAGCCGCCATCTTGAGCGGTTGATTGACTGCCTCTTCGGATAAGCGAGGCCGAATTAGCGCCATAGATTAACCTCTCATCATTTGAATGAACTTTTCGAACAAATAGAAGCTGTCCTGCGGTCCCGGGCTTGCCTCGGGGTGGTATTGAACGCTGAACGCCGGGCGGTCGGTGAGTTCAAACCCGCAATTGCTTCCGTCGAACAGGCTGACGTGGGTTTCGCGGGCGTTGGCGGGCAGGCCCTCGCGAAGGACCGCGAAGCCGTGGTTCATGGCTGTGATTTCGACCGCTCCGTCGGCGAGTCGCTTGACCGGGTGGTTGGCGCCGCGGTGGCCCTGGAACATTTTCGAGGTTTTCCCGCCGACGCTAAGCGCCAGCAATTGGTGGCCGAGGCAGATCCCGAACAGGGGCTTGGCGGTGTCGAGCATCGCCCGGATCACCGGTGCCGCATATCGGGCGGTCGCTGCAGGATCCCCGGGGCCGTTGGAGAGAAAGAAGCCGTCGGGATTATGCGCCATGACTTGGTCGAAGCTGACGGTCGCGGGGAGGATGGTGACGCGGGCGCCGGCTTCGACCAGCGAGCGGAAGATGTTGCGCTTGGCGCCATAGTCGATCGCGACGACATGCGGGAGCGATGGATCGTCGCCGCCGAGCGCATAGCCCGCCCCGAGCGCCCATTTACCTCCCGACCAATTCTCAAGCTGGGTGCGGCTGACCTCCGCGGCGAGATCCATGCCTTCGAGCCCGGGCCAGTCGGCGGCGCTCTTGCGGAGCGCTTCGAGGTCGAAATTTCCTG
>JBKKAQ010000016.1:0-3390 GCA_046714555.1 Sphingomicrobium sp.
CGGCTCATGTGCGAATAGCTCGTTCCGATCCCGCCCGAATGGGCGATCCGCACCTGCTGGCCATAGCCCCCGCTCCACCCCGCGCGGACCACCTGGCCGTCGGCGGCGGCGACGATCGGGGTTCCCCAGCGCGCCTTGAAGTCGACTCCGCGGTGCATCCGAACGAAGCGCAGGATCGGGTGGACCCGCATTCCAAAGCCCGAACTGATCGCCGCATTGACCGGCCATGACATTCCCGCGCTCTGGCGCCCGACCCCGCTCGCTTCGAACCAGTCGATTCGCCCCGCGACAGTCCACTTGAGCAATTGCAGGTCGCTCGCCCCGGCGCGGTCGATCCCGGCATAGAGCAAGCGTCCGAGCTGATGTTCGCCGGTCGCCGCCCGGCGGTTGGCGACAACCAGGTCGAACTGGTCATCGGGGCTGACATCGCTCCCGACGTCGATCTGGGTGGCAAGCGCCTTGAGATATTCGGCGGCCGATTGCGGCGACACCCCCGCGGCGCGAAGCGACCAGTATAGGCCGTCGCCGACCCTCCCGCGCATCCGCAGCGGGGTCGAATCGATCGCGATCGGGATCCGCTCGAGTCTGAGCGTATCGCCGTCACGCAGCAGAGCGAGCTTGAGCCCGAGCGAGGCGCGAAGCGCAATCCGCTCGATCGGCCGAGCACCCCCGCCGATCCGCCGCCCAAGGGTGATCGCGACGCTGGTCTCGGGGGCGATTCCCGCGGGCGCTGCCGCAGCGATCAACCGCGCCGCCTCGGCCGCGTCGGGAGTGGCGGCCCCCGAGCGGCCGAGCAGCCTGAACATTGTGTCACCTCGGCCAAGCTTGACGAACAAATCGATCGTCGGGCGTTCGGGCGCCGATTCGAGCGGCTCGACGGCATTCGTCTCGGCCATTCTAATCCCGGTCTTGGCCCCCTCGGACATTGGGGTGATCCCGACCGCCTGCATCTGCTCAAATTCACTGTCCCCGAGCCGCTCGGCGCGTCCCCCGGGAAGCGGCGAGAAATCAGGTGCGAGCATCGCATAGGCAAGGCACAAAGCGCCGAGCGTCCCGAGCCCGCGCCACCATTCATGGCTGAACAGGTCGCGGCCAAGATCGACCGTCAGGTCGCGCTGGTGCCAGCGGCGGCGCTTGCTTCCGAACGCCGGGGGCGAAATAGTTCGGCCGCCAACTCCCGCCGGAATCAGCCCCGCGACCCCGCGATTGAAAGATCGGCCGCCCCCTTCGGACACTCGGCACTCCCCTTGCCCGTCGCCGCACCCCGCCGCGCCTTGTGGCATTGCAAATCTCTTGGCCAAACAGGGTTAAAGTCAAATATATTCGAACCCGCGAAATCGCCCGTTCGCGCACCGGCGAGCCAATCGCGGAGCTTGCGCTTTTCCGCCGTAATGCCACATTCAGAGGATGGCGCGTGACGAGCCGAGCAATGTCCGGGCGATCCTCGGCCCGACCAACACCGGCAAGACGCATCTCGCGATCGAGCGGATGTGCGCGCATTCGTCGGGGGTTATCGGTTTCCCGCTTCGCCTGCTCGCCCGCGAAGTCTATGACCGGGTGGTCGCCCTGAAAGGCGAAAAGCAGGTTGCCTTGCTGACCGGCGAGGAACGGATCGTCCCGCCCCACGCGCGCTATGTCCTGTGCACCGCCGAATCCATGCCGGTCCCCGACGCCGACGAGAAGCCGGCGAACGACGGGCTGCTCCGCGACTTCGCCTTTGCCGCAATCGATGAGGCTCAGCTCGGCACCGACCCCGAGCGTGGGCATGTCTTTACCGACCGGATGCTGCGCGCGCGGGGACGCGAGGAAACCCTGATCCTCGGCTCGGCGACGCTCAGGCCGATGATCCGCGCGCTCTTGCCGGATGCCGAGATCATCAGCCGGCCGCGCTTTTCGACCCTCAGCCACGCTCCCTCGGCCAAATTGTCGCGGCTTCCACCGCGCTCGGCGGTGGTCGCCTTCTCGGCGGGCCGGGTCTATGCCTTGGCCGAGATGCTTCGCCGCTTCCGTGGCGGAGCGGCGGTCGTGATGGGAGCTCTGTCCCCTTCCACCCGCAATGCCCAGGTTGCGATGTTCCAGCGCGGCGAGGTCGACTACCTCGTCGCCACCGATGCGATCGGGATGGGGCTCAACATGGACGTCGCTCATGTCGCCTTCGCCGAACTCGACAAGTTCGACGGCCACCGCGAGCGCCGGCTGACGATCCCCGAAATGGCGCAGATCGCTGGCCGCGCCGGGCGTCACCAGAAGGACGGAAGTTTCGCAACGCTCGCGCTCGGCGGCGAGGCGGGGCCTGTATTCAGCGAGGAGGAAATCGAGGCGATCGAGGCGCACCGCTTCCGCCCGCTCGACTATCTCTACTGGCGGAGCGCCGATCTCGACTTCACCGACGTTCGCGCGTTGATCGCCAGCCTCGAGGCGCGCAGCGACGATCCTTTGCTTCGCCCCGCGCCGCTGGCGATTGATCTCGCGGTCTTGAAGCTGATCGCCGAGGATCCCGCGGTCGCTGCTAGACGCGGGCTCGCCGCCAAGCGTCTGTGGGCGACCTGCGGGCTTCCCGATTTCCGCAAGGTCGGACCGATGCACCATGCGCGAATGGTCCGCCGCTTGTTCGGCTACATCGGCGAGGGCGGGCATGTGCCCCACGAATGGTTCGCCGCCGAGGTCACCCGGCTCGATAATGTCGCGGGCGACATCGAAGCGCTCGCCGACCGCCTGGCCGGGGTCCGAAGCTGGGCCTATATCGCCCATCGCGGCGACTGGCTCGCCGATCCCGCCAAATGGGTCGAGCGCACCCGCCAGGTCGAGGCGCGATTGTCCGACGCGCTCCACGAGCGCCTGACCCAGAGGTTCGTTGACCGCCGCACCGCGGTGCTCGTCCGCGACATCGGGGCTCGCGGCGCCGACGTCCTTCCGGTCACCGTTGCCGCCGACGGCGAGGTCAGCGTCGGCCCTGAACCGATCGGGCATTTGTCGGGGTTCAACTTCACCGTCGATCCCACCGCGCGCCTCGCCGACAAGAGGCTGCTGCTCGCTGCCGCCGAGCGTCGCTTGGGCGAAGAGCTCGACCGCCGGGCGAAAGCTTTGCTCGCCGCCCCCGATTCGGATTTCGCGCTGATCGTCGAGCCGGGCGGGCAGCTCGCGGTCGGCTGGGAGGGACACGTCCTCGCCCGGCTCGCCCCCGGACGTTCCCTGCTCGAGCCGGCCGTGCGCACCGCCCGAGCACTCGACCGGCTCGCCGCGCCGCGCCGCGCAAGTCTTCGCGGTCGCCTTGAAACCTGGCTCGAGCGCGCGATCGCGCATCATCTCAAGGCCTTGAAAGCACTCGCCGCTGCGGCCACCGATCCCGCCAACCCGCCCCCGGTCCGCGCGCTTTTGGCGATGCTCGCC
>JBKKAQ010000017.1:0-17438 GCA_046714555.1 Sphingomicrobium sp.
CAGGACCCAGCCAGCGATGGTATTGTTGCGGTCGTGCATGAAACCCCGTTCGGCCTTGCCGTCGAAAAGTGAAACTTGTGGAGCGCCTTTACGGCGACGCACCCCTTACTTCAAGCGGTTCGCCCAGTGGTCGAGTAAGGTTCGGGCGATGGCCGAGGGCGGCGGCGGGAGGAAGGCGGCGTCGGGCGCGCCGGCGAGCGCAGCGTTGACCTCGGCGCGCGTAAACCAGCGGGCGTCGTCAAGCTCCTTGGTGTCGATGGTGAGCGCATCGCCGAGCGCCTCGGCGCTGGCGCCGATCATCAGCGACGACGGGAATGGCCATGGCTGGCTGGCGACATAGCTTACCCGGCTGACGGCGATCCCCGCTTCCTCGTGCAATTCCCTTGCGACCGCGGCCTCGATCGTCTCGCCGACCTCGACGAATCCGGCGAGCGCCGAATATAGCCCCGGTGGGAATTGCCCCTGCCGCCCCATCAGCACCCGCCCGTCATGTTCGGCGAGCATGATCACCACCGGGTCGACCCGCGGGAAATGCTCGGCGGCGCAGCTTGGGCAGCGCCTCGACCAGCCGCCGCGGACCAGTTCGCTCGGCGCTCCGCAGGTCGAGCAGAAACGATGGCCGCGGTGCCAATTGGCCAAGCTCAGCGCCGCTGCGAACAATGGAGCGTCGAGCGCATCGAGCTGGGCGAGCAGTTCGACCGGCGCGCGATGGCTTGCCGCCTTGGCGCTCGGCAGCGGCGAGAAGCGCGGCTCGCCCCGGTCGAGCCCGAGGAACAATGCGCGCTCGCCGGCCTCGCGCCATTTCAGCCGCCCTTCGCCGTCGAGCGCGGGAAAGCCCCCGACCCACTCGAGCTCGAGCGCGGTCGGAGCTCGGGCGAGCTCGGCGATCGCGGCGGGCTGGCCGCGAAGCTGGTCGGCGCGGTCGATCCCCGAACCGGAAAAAAAGGCGTCAGGCGGCAAGGTCTTGGCAGTTCCGAGCGAGGACAAGTTCGGCGGCCCGGCGATACAGGCTCGGAAGCCCGGCCTCGGCGATCCGGTCCAGTGGCTGCCACCAGCCATCGCCATCCACCTTGCCGCCACCGACGATCGTCAGGTCGAGCGCGAAATGCGTGAAGACGTGACGCAGTTTCGCAAGCGGTGCGCCATCGAGCCTCGGCGGCGCATTGCTCCACTCGGGCCCGGGAAGCGCCGCCATCGCCCCGAGCATCCCCCGGTCGGGCCGGCGGACCAGCCACACCGCGCCGTCGCGTTCGATCCAGCGGGCGATGCCGTGGCGAAGCGGGCGCTGGCGCTTGATCGCTCGCCGCGGAAAGCGCTCGGGCTCACCGCTGGCAAGGGCCGCGCACTCGATGTTCAGCGGGCAGGCCGGGCAATCGGGAGCGCGCGGTCGGCAGATTGTCGCTCCAAGGTCCATCATCGCCTGGGCGAAATCGCCGGCACCTTGCGCCGGGGTCATCGACTCGGTCAGCGCCCTGATCATTGGCCTTGCCTGCTCCACCGGCAGGTCGATCGCGGCGAGGCGAGCGACGATCCGCTCGACATTGGTGTCGATCACTACCGCCCGCTGCCCGAATGCGATCGCCGCGATCGCGGCGGCGGTGTAGGCGCCGACCCCTGGAAGTGCGCGCAATTCGCGCTCGCTCTTTGGAAAACCGCCAAGCGCGACCACCGCTCTGGCGCAGGCGATCAAATTGCGGGCGCGGGCGTAATAGCCGAGCCCGGCCCATTCGCCGAGCACATCGGAATCGGGCGCGGCGGCGAGCGACCTCACATCGGGCCAGCGCTCGACGAATCGCTCGAACCGGGCAGTCACCGCGGCGACCGTAGTCTGCTGGAGCATAATTTCCGACAGCCACACCCGATAGGGATCCATCGCCGGCTCACCGGGCATTGCCCGCCACGGCAGCCGCCGCGCGGCCTGGCGATAATGTTCGAGCAGGCGATTTGCAGCATTGGCTCGCATGGGGCGGCTATGGCATGGTCTGCGGCGATGGCGAAGTCCCCACGATCCGGAAATACGAAGGATGCTCCGCGGCGCGGCTACGCGCGCTCGGCCGGCGACATTGTCGGTGAAGTCGGCGGAACGGCTTTCCGACGCTTCGGCTTTGTCCAGGGGGCGGTGGTCAGCCGGTGGCGCGAAATCGTCGGCGAACGCTACGCCAAAGTCTCGTCCCCCGAATCGATCCGCTTTCCGGCGGGGAAGAAATCGGGGGGCACCCTGACCTTGCTGGTCGAAGGGGCGCATGCGCCGCTGATCCAGCACCTCGCGCCTCTGATAATCGAACGGGTCAACCGCTTCTTCGGCTATCCGGCGATCGCCCGGATCGCTTTTCGCCAGGGCGCCGCGGCGGCTGCCGCCCCGCGCCCGGTTCGCCCCGCCCCCGCAGCAGTGCCACGCGAGCTTGGCGAGGGTCTACGCCTGATCGAGGATCCCGAACTTCGCGCCTGCCTGACTTCGCTTGCGGCCCAGCTCGCGGGGTCCCGAGGCGCGCCCGTGGTCGATCCGGCCCCCGAGATTCCAGTTCCAGTCACCATCCGGAGTGAATGATCCAATGAAATTGTTTCCGATCCTCCTTGCTTCCGTTGCGATGGTCGCAAGCGCCGCATGCAACGCCGAAAAAGACGCAAGTTCGACCCCGGTTGCCGCCGCCCCGGTCAAACCGGTCGCCCCGCCGCAGGGCGGCGACTGGAGCGAAGTGGTCAGCGAAACTCCCGAAGGCGGGTTTGTCATGGGCAATCCCGCAGCGGCGGTGAAGCTGGTCGAATATGGATCGATGACCTGCCCCCATTGCGCCGACTTCCAGAAGGAAGCCGAAGAAGCGCTGATCGCCAAATATGTCGAAACCGGTCAGGTCAGCTTTGAATTCCGCAATTTCGTCCGCGATCCCTATGACGTCACTGCCTCGCTGATCGCTCGGTGCGGCGGGGCGAGCAGCTTCTTCGGGCTGACCCGCGGGCTGTTCAGCGAGCAGAAGAACTGGACCGGCAAGCTCCAGACGGTCTCGCCCGAACAGCAGCAGGCGCTGATGGCGCTTCCGCCGGCCAGGCAATTCGGTGAGATCGCCAAGCTTGCGGGTTTCAGCCAGTGGGCGGCGCAGCGCGGCTTGCCTTCGGCCAAGAGCGCGGCCTGCCTCGCCGACGAAAGCGCGGTCAATAAATTGGTCCAGATCAACGGCGACGCGACCGCGAAATATGACATACCGGGTACGCCTTCGTTCCTGATCAACGGCTCGCTGGTCAAGGACACCGCCAACTGGACGCAGCTCGAGCCCAAGCTCAAGGCCGCGATCGGCGGCTAGGCGAGGGCCGGGGGCGCCGCCTTGAAGATTCGCCGGCTCAAGCTCAGCGGCTTCAAGAGCTTCGTCGAGGCTGCCGAGCTGAGGATCGAGCCGGGCCTGACCGGAGTCGTCGGGCCCAATGGCTGCGGCAAATCGAACCTGTTCGAAGCGATTCGCTGGGTGATGGGCGAAGCCAGCCCCAAGTCGCTTCGTGGCGGCGGAATGGATGACGTCATCTTCGCGGGGACCGCGTCGCGCCCGCCGCGCGACTTTGCCGAAGTGACGATGCTGATCGAGCGGGAAGCCGGCGAAAGCGGCCAGACCTTCGCCAGTGAAAGCGAGGTCACCCGGCGGATCGAGCGCGGCGCGGGTTCGGCCTATCGCATCGACGGGCGCGACGTTCGCGCCAAGGACGTCGCCTTGCTGTTCGCCGACGCCGCCACCGGGGCGCATTCGCCGGCGCTGGTCAGCCAGGGGCGGATCGGCGCGGTGATTGCCGCCAAACCGACCGAGCGCCGTCAGATGCTCGAGGAAGCCGCCGGGATCGCCGGGCTCCATGCACGCCGCAAGGACGCCGAGCAGAAGCTCCGGGCGACCGAAGCCAATCTTGCCCGGCTCGACGAAATCCTCTCGGACCAGGAAATCCGCGCTGCGGGGCTTCGCCGCCAGGCCAAGGCGGCTGAGCGCTATCGAACGCTGAGCAATCGCATCCGGACCGCCGACGCCCGCTTGCTGTACAGCCGCTGGGCCGACGCCGACCGCCTCGCCGCCTTGGCCAGCGAAGAAGCCGAGCGCGCCGCGAACGAGGCCGCCGCGCTTCAGCAAAAGATGGCCCGCGCCCAGTCGGCCCAGGACCAGGCGGCGGCCGTTGTGGCCGAGTGGCGGGCTCGCGCCGCCGAAGCCCGCGACCAGGCACGTATCCTGGCGCATGCGCTGGCCACGGTCCGCGCGCGGCGTGATACGGTGATCCGCCGGCTCGCCGAGCTCGACCGATTGGACCAGTCGCTCGCCGCCGAAACCGCACGCGAACAGGCGCTCGGTGACGACGCGGATCGAGCGATCGCCTCGCTCGACCGCGAAATCGCCGACATCGTCGAGCGGCTCGCCGATGCCGAAGGAACCTCGGCGCGGATCGCAGCCGAGCTGGCCTCGGTCGAGGCCGACGCGCGCGCCGCCGAGGCCGATCTCGCCGGATTGCTCGCCGGCGAAGCCGCGATGCGCGCCGAGCGGCGGGTCGCCGAAGCCGCCTTGATCGCCGCCAGGGCCCAGCTCGACCGAACCGAGACCGATGTCGCCAGGACTCGCCAAACGGCCGTGGCGCTGGGGGACGGCGGCGCGGCGGCCGAAGCCCTGGACGATGCGCGGCTCCGCGGTGCGGCCGCCGCTTCGGCGCTGGCTGAGGCCGAGCGAGCGCTCGAAGCCGCCGAGGCCGGCCGATCGGCCGCCGCCGCACGACGCGACGAAGTCGAAAGCGCGCTCGCCGCCGCCCGCGCGTCGCATTCGGCGGCGCGCGCGGAGCGCGAGGCGCTGGTCAACGCGCTCGGCAATGCCGGCTCGGCAAGCGCGATCGCCCGGATCGCCGCGGCGCCGGGCTACGAACATGCGCTTGCGGGGGCGCTCGGCGAGGATCTCGACGCCGGGCTCGGCAATCAGGGCAGCCGCCGCTGGACCGGAACCCCGCCCAATGCGGACGATCCGCCGCTTCCCGCCGGCCTCGAATCGCTCGCTCTCCATGTCGAAGCGCCGGTCGAGCTCCACCGCCGTCTGGCGCAGATCGCGGTCGCCGATGCTGACCGCGGACAAGTTCTGCTTCCCGGCCAGCGGCTGGTCACCCGCGACGGACAGCTTCGCCGCTGGGACGGTTTCGTCGCAAGCGCCGGGAGCACGACCACCGCCGAGCGCCTGCTCCGCGCCAATCGCCTGACCGAGATCGATCGGCGGATGCCCGCGCTCGAAGCCGCGGTTGCCGGGGCACGGGAGTCGCGCTACGCGGCGGTCGCGGCGGTCGACCGTTTCCGCGACGAGGCGGCGAACGAACGCGGAAAGGCAGCCGCCGCCGAACGCGATGTGCGCGATGCGGCTCGCGGCGAAGATTCGGCATCGAGCATGATCGAGCGTTTCAACGCCCAGCGATCGGCGCTGGCCGAGCGCGAATCCGAGCTTGGGCCGGTGATCGAGGCGGCTCGCGGCGCGTTTGCCGCGGCCGAGGCGGCACTGGCGGCGCTGGCCGACCCAGCGGCGCTCGCCGGCGCGATAGAAGGTGCGCGAGCCGCGGCGGCTGCGGCGGGCGCAGCGGTTGCCGACAAGCGCGCCGAAGCCGCGACTCGCGCGCGGATCACCGCGAACGACCGCGAGCGCCAGGTCACTGCGGCACGCGAGCGCGAAGCGTGGCGCAGCCGCGCCGAGACCGCCGAGCGGCGGCTGGTCGAGACCGCCGCCCGCGCTGTTGCTCAATCGGACGAACGCCGCGAGATCGCCGACCAGCCGCGGCTCGACGCCGAGGAACTTGCCGCGATCGAGCGCTCGGTCTCGGCCAATGACGCAGCGGCCGCCGAGCTCGCGCACGTCGAACGCGAAGCCGAGATGGCGCTCGCCGAGGCTGGCCAAGCCGTCGCGGCGGCGGGCGAAGCGCATGCCGCGGCACGCGAGGTCCGCGCCGGAGCGGCCGCGCGTGCGCAGGCGCAGGAGGAGCGCCGATCCGAATTTGCGCGGCTGTGCGGCGAGCGTTTCGAATGTCCGCCGCCGCTTCTTCCCGAGCGCGCCGGGTTCGAGGCCGAGCGCGTTGCCGCCCCCGACAGCGAATCGGCCGAGGTCGATCGCCTGAATTTCGAGCGGGAGCGGATCGGCCCGGTCAATCTCGTCGCCGAGCAGGAACTGGCCGAAATCGAACAGTCCCGGCTGGCCGCTGGGGTCGAGCGTGACGAGCTCGCTTTGGCGATCAACCGGCTGCGCGGATCGATCGGCCACCTCAACCGCGAAGGCCGGGTGCGGCTGCTCGATGCCTATGAAAAGGTCGACCGGCATTTCCGGAGCCTGTTCACGACCTTGTTCGAAGGCGGCCAGGCGCATCTCGCCTTGGTCGAAAGCGAGGATCCGCTCGAGGCCGGGCTCGAGATCATGGCCCAGCCGCCGGGCAAACGCCTGTCCGCGCTGACCCTGTTGTCGGGCGGAGAGCAGGCGCTGACCGCGATCGCCCTGATCTTCGCTCTGTTCCTCACCAACCCGGCGCCGATCTGCGTGCTCGACGAGGTCGATGCGCCGCTGGACGATGCCAATGTCGAGCGCTTTTGCGACCTGCTCGACCGGATGAGCGGGCAAACCGACACGCGCTATCTGATCGTCACTCATAATGCCGTGACAATGGCGCGGATGCATCGCCTCTACGGGGTGACGATGATCGAACAGGGGGTAAGCCGCCTTGTGTCAGTCGATCTGGGCGGAGCGGCAACCCTGATCGCGGCCGAATAATTTCCTTGTTGCGAATGATTATCATTACTCGTAGGAGCCGCGGCGATACATGCCGGGGGTTCAAGGATGAAACTGCGTTTCCTGATTTCATGCGCGATGGTCGTCGCGACCACCGTGGCGCTTCCGCTGTCGCCGGCTGCTGCCCTTGAAGCCGCCGACTATCCGGACCCGATCATCGTCACCGGCACTCGCGACCATTATCGCACCATTGCGACGTCGACCGCGACCAGGACCGACACCGACCTTAAAGACGTCCCGCAGGCGGTCAGCGTGGTGTCGTCCGAACAGATCGCCGACCAGGCGATGCGGTCGGTGGCCGACGTCCTTCGCTATGTTCCCGGAGTGGCGCTGTCGGGCGGCGAGGGTCATCGCGACCAGATCGTCATTCGCGGCAATTCGAGCACCGCGGACTTCTTCGTCGACGGAATAAGAGACGATGTCCAATATTATCGCGGCCTCTACAATCTCGACCGGGTCGAGGTTCTGAAAGGTCCCAACGCGATGATCTTCGGGCGCGGCGGCGGGGGCGGGGTGGTCAATCGAGTGACCAAGCGGCCCGAGCGCGCCGGGTTTGCACGCGCAACCGCGTCGCTCGACAGCGAAGGCGCCTGGTACGGCGAGGCCGACCTCAATACGCCGATCGGCACTCATCTCGATGGCAGGCTCAACGCGGTCTATGAGGAATTCGACAATTTTCGCGATGAGTATGACGGCCATCGAATCGGCTTCAATCCGACCCTGGCGTGGCAGGCCGGGCCCGCCACCCGGCTCGACCTCGGGTTTGAATATGCCCGCGACCGCCGGGTCGTCGACCGCGGCATTCCCTCGGCGCGCCCCGGGACGATCGACGATCCGGCCAGGCCGCTAGACGGCCATGACCGGACCTTCTTCGGCTCGCCGGACGATAATTTCAGCGCCTTTACCGGGCGAATCGTCGATCTCAGGCTCCAGCACCGCTTCAGCGATCGCCTCAAGCTGACCAGCAAGGCGGTCTATGGCGACTATGACAAGACCTATCAGAACGCCTTTGCAGCGGGTCCGGTGGTCGTTGGCGGCGACGGGGTCGCCCGAGTCGCGATCGAGGCCTACCGCGATCCCACCCACCGCCAGAACCTGTTCGTCCAGAACGATCTGGTTGCCAATCTCGTCACCGGGCCGGTCAGGCACGTCCTTCTCGCGGGACTGGATTTCGGCGATCAGTCGAGCCGCAACCAGCGGATCAACGGATTCTTCGATTCGGGGGTCGCGACCAGCAGCAGCGGGCGGCGTACTTCGGTGGTGCTGGCGGACCAAATCATCGTGCCCCCGATCACCTTTCGGGCCGGTGCCGGCAATCGCTCGATCCGCGCCAGCGCCGAGGCGGTCGGAGTCTATGTCCAGGATCAGGCGAGGATCGGCGAGCATCTCGAAATCGTCGCAGGGCTTCGCCGCGACTGGTTCAGGCTTAAGCTCGATAATCTCCTGACCGGGGATGAGTTCGGCCGCCGCGACGCCTTGTGGTCGCCGCGGCTCGGCGCGGTGATCAAGCCGGTGCCGGCGCTATCACTCTATGCCAGCTGGAGCCGGTCGTTCCTGCCGCAATCGGGCGACCAATTCTCGAGCCTCGACGCGACCAGTGCCGCGCTCAAGCCCGAGCGCTTCACCAACCACGAGATCGGCCTCAAATGGTCGATTCTTCCGCGCCTCGATGTCACGCTTGCCGCTTATCGGCTCGACCGGACCAATACCCGCGCGGTCGATCCGCTGACGCTCCAGTCGGTGCTGACCGGCGAGCAGCGCAGCAAGGGGGTCGAACTGACGATCCAGGGCAAACCGATCGAGCGGCTGTCGCTGTCGGGGGGCCTCGCGTTCCAGAAGGCCGAAATCCGCTCCGCGACGACCGCCGCTCCGGCCGGACGAAAAATTGCGCTGGTCCCGCATTTCCAGGTCTCGCTGTGGGGCCGCTACGACCTTTCGACGCGGCTTGGGGCGGGCCTCGGGGTCTATCACCAATCGAAAAGCTTTGCCTCGATCAGCAATGCGGTGGTTCTACCCGCATTCACCCGGGTCGATGCCGCGGGCTTCTTCAAGCTCAATCGTCAGCTCGAGCTTGCGGTCAATGTCGAAAATCTGCTCGACAAGGATTATACCGCGCTTGCGTTCAACGACAATAATCTGAGCCCGGCGAGCCCGCGGACCGTGCGCGCGACCGCGCGGTTGGGCTTCTAATCAGGCTGCCAGCTCATTCGCGCGATCGCGGATTCGCTTGAGATCATCGACGAAGCGCGCTCGCTCGGTGATCCGCGCGGCCGCGTCGGGCAGGCGCAGGAGGAAGCTTGGGTGGACCGTCACCCAGCATTCGCTTCCATCGCCAAGGCTAAGCGGAGCTCCGCGAAGCTTGCCGATCGTCACCGCCTTGCCGAGCAGCGAGCGCGCCGCGGTTGCGCCGAGCGCGACGGTCAGCGGCGGCCGGAGCAGCGCTCGCTCCTGGTCGAGCCACCAGCGGCAGGCCTCGATCTCGCCCGTATCGGGCTTGGAGTGGATACGCTTCTTGCCTCGCGCAACGAACTTGAAATGCTTGACCGCATTGGTGACATAGGTTTTCGCTCGATCAATTCCGGCCTCGGCCAGAGCGGCATCGAACAGCATCCCGGCGGGGCCGACGAACGGGCGGCCGGCGAGATCCTCCTGATCGCCGGGCTGCTCGCCAACGAACAGGATCGTTGAATCGAGCGGTCCTTCGCCGAACACAGTCTGGGTCGCGCAGCGGTAAAGGTCGCAGCGTGTGCAACGTCCGGCCTCGTCGCGCAGCGTCGCCCAGGCTTGTCCGACGTTGCCTCCCGCCGGGATCGACTGCCGTGAAGTCTCGATCATCGTCGCCTCCCGCTTCTGCGCGCCCGCGATCAGCGAGCCGATCAATTCGGTCTCGGGCAGATTATGCCAATATTTCCTCGGCATCTCCTTGGTCATCGCCTTCACCTTGACCCGCGCGGGGTTGAAGATCGAGGCGTAATAGGTCTTCCACATCGCTTCGACTGGGTCGCCTGCGGGGGCCTCGCCGCGCATTGCGCCCGGACCCTCGGTCAATTGCGCCTTGTCCCAATGGATCGACAGCTCAGGCGTGAGGATCGACCAGCGCATGGTGCCGAAGCGGCGGACGAAGAACCCTGCGGCGCGGCGGACGATGTGATGCTCGGGCTCGAAGAAGGCGACGAAGCGCGGCTCGCCGTCCTCCTCGCGCAGCTCGCGAAAACGGACGAACGCGTGCATCTTGTGGACGTCGCGGCGGACCTCCTTCGCGAGCCCCTCGATCCGGTCGACCAGGGCGTCAGCGCGGTCCTCGTTCGCCCCGCGATTGTCGAGCAATTTCGGCAGCATGGCGTAAAGCAAGGCGAACCGCTGGCGGTCCGAATGGCAGATCGCATCCTCGGCCAATTCGACGAAACGACGAGGCACTGTGAAACCGGCGCTGTGTCCGACAAGTGTCGATGAACCTCCGAAAAGATCGGCCTCGCCGCCTTCGACCTGCCACACCACCGCGCTTGCCGGGACCCTCGCTTCGGCCAGGTCGCGCGCGGCACTTCGCCACCCGTCGAAGTCATCCTCGCCAGCAAGAATCACGCGATGCGGTTCGATCATCGGGCCGTCGGGCAGCATCAGCCAAGAACGACCCGCGGCCCAAGCGGTTCAGGCGGCGAACAAGTCGAGTTGCTCGACCTTGGGAGCAACCAGCGAGCGAAGGTCGGCGCGGTCGGTGAGCAAGGTCGGGCGCCAGTCACTGGTGACGATGAATGGGCGAAGCTTGGCGACCGATGCGGTCAGCCGAGCGACATCAGCCAGGCTGATCGAACGCCAGCGGCGAGACTTGAGGAGCCTTCCGACCGCCTTGATGCCGAGCCCCGGGACTCGCAGCAGCTGCTCCTTAGAGGCGCGGTTGACGTCGACTGGAAAATAGTCGCGAAACTTCAACGCCCAGGCGAGCTTCGGGTCAATGTCCAGCGGAAGCATTCCGTCGGCGCCGGCAGCGTCGATGATCTCGGCGGGCTTGAAATCGTAAAAGCGCATCAACCAGTCCGACTGGTAAAGCCGGTGCTCGCGCATCAACGGCGGGCGCTTCAAGGGAAGCACCGCGCTTGGGCTTGGGATCGGTGAGAAGGCTGAATAATAAACCCGGCGGAGCGAGAAGCGATCATAAAGCTGGCTGGCGCGGTCGACGATGTCGCGGTCGGTCGCGGCATCAGCGCCGACGATCATCTGGGTCGACTGACCTGCCGGGGCGAAATTAGGCGCCGACCGATATTTGCGACTGGCGTCGCGCGAATCGGCGATCGAAGCTTTCATCTGGCGCATCGCCGCTTCGATCCGGCCGGCGCTTTTTTCAGGAGCGAGCCGCTTCAAGCCCGGCTCGGTCGGAAGCTCAACATTGATCGAGACTCGATCGGCATGAAGCCCCGCGAAGCGAACCAGCTCGGGATCGGCGTCGGGGATCGTCTTCAAATGTATGTAGCCGCGAAACTCGTGGTCCTCGCGCAGGCACCGAGCGACTTCGACCAACTGTTCCATGGTGTAGTTCGACGAGGCGATGATTCCTGACGAAAGAAACAGCCCTTCGATATAATTGCGCCTGTAAAAGGAGAGTGTGAGGTCGACGACTTCTCGGGCTGTAAAACGGGCGCGGCGGACGTTGGAACTCTTGCGATTAACGCAATAATGGCAGTCGAAAATGCAGGAGTTGGTCAGCAATATCTTGAGCAGGGAGATGCAGCGGCCGTCGGGAGCATAGGCGTGACAGATCCCTATTCCCTCCGTCGAGCCGATGCCCGAGCCCCCGCGACTATCGCGCTTCGATGTTCCGGACGAAGCGCATGAGGCGTCATATTTGGCCGCGTCGGCGAGAATGGAGAGCTTTTCCCGAATGTCGAGCTGGGCCATATGTTCTATATATGTTCCATTCGGAGAAAAGTCCATGTAGAAAGCAGCGGCTGGATCGTGTGCGCAAAAGGAAAGTCGCAGGAGGGCACCGGTGGGGCACGGTATCTGTGGCCGCCGGGTTACGATTATGCGGGGCTGGGCGCGCTTGCGCTTATTGGTCGGGCGCAGTGCCTTCGACCAAGGCTTCGCGCTGTTCGGCGCGGGCCTGGTCGATGATCTGCTGCAGGCAACCGGTGTGGCCGCCCGGGCCGACCGCGGAGCAGCTGTTGATGCCGGACGCTCCGACGGTTTCGAAACTCTTGGCATTGCGGGCCCAGGATTGGCGAGCTTGGCGCGAGCCGCTGGTGCGCAGCCGCTCGGGAATCCGGTAGCGTTCGCTCTCGGGCTTGCGGGCGCAGACGACCACTTCGTCGTCGGTCGAGCGCGGGCAGGGATCGGTTCCGTAGACGATGATTTCGCTGGTCCGAGCATCCTGGGCGAGCGCGGGCGCGGGGAGCGCGGCGACCCCGGCGGCGAGGCCGGCGGCCGCGGCGAGGGTCAGTGGAAAGCTGGGCATCGTCGACTTCCTTTCGGTTATTCGTAAAAAGGGCGAGGGCCCCATCGGGTTCCCGTCAAATATGCTTCGACAGCCTGATCGCGACCCGGCAGCCGGCGCGGATCGCGGCGGTCAGCAAGGGATAAGCGGGAGCTTCGGCAGCGCCGGCGGCGCGAGCGGTGTCGCGATGCTCGAGCTCTTCGGCGCGGAATTCGACGATGTCGGCGGCAAGTTCGGGATCGGTCTCGCCAAGCGAGTCGAGCTGAGCGCCGTAGTGGCGGTCGATCTCGGTCTCGACCGCGTCGGTGCAGGCCATCGCGGCCTTTTCGGAGATCAATGCGGTCGCCGCTCCGAGCGCGAAGCCGGCGATGTTCCACATTGGCTGGAGCAGGGTCGGGCGCACCCGGCGTTCGGCGAGGAGGGCGTTGAAGCGGTCGAGGTGGCGCTGCTCCTGGCTCGCCATCCGCGTGATCAGATGAGCCGCGGACGAGCTTTTGCCGAGCACCGCAAGCTGGCCGGCATAGATTCGGGTCGCTCCATATTCGCCGGCCTGATTGACCCGGAGCATCGCCGCGCTATCGATCGCGGGGTCGCCGGGGCGGCGCGGGGTCATTGGCGCGTACCGAGGGCAAGCCAGGCGACCAGCCCCGCCGCGCCGAGCGAAATGAGCGCATTCCACCCGGCCATCGAAATTCCGAGGAAGGCGAACTGGACTTGGTCGCAGCGGATCAGCGGGGTCGCCATGATTTCGGCGAGGGTCCCCGCGCCCGAGTTGGTGCAGCTGGTGAGGCCTTCGAAAATGCCGAGCTCGACCCCGGCATGATAGAGCCCGATCGCCCCCGACAAGGCGATCGCGGCGGCGGCGAGGAGGGTCAGACCTCGCGAACGCGCCGACGAAGCGGGCGCGGTGAAGGCGAACCCGGCGAGGAGGATCGCCGTGGCGTGAGGCCAGCGCTGCCAATGGCACATCTCGCACGGGTTGAGCCCGCCGAGATATTGTGAGCCGAGCGCGCCGCCGAGCAGCCCGAGCGGGACGAGCAGGGCGACGAGCCGGGCGACGCCCGCGCTTGCCAGCGGGGCGGGTGCGGCCAATGTGGTTTGAGTCGTCGCCAAGCGATCAGCGCGAACGGCTCGCCCCGCCCGCCGAAGCGACCGCGGGGGTGGTTCCGAGCCGCTTGAGGGTTTTCACCGCATAATCGAGCTGGAAGTCCTTGACCCCCTTCGCCTTGAGCTCGGCGGCGGTGGCGGCAAAGCGCGGATCGACATTGTCGTCCTGTTCGAGCACCTTGTCGTCGACCTTGGTCTGGCTGAGCAGATGGCGGCGCAGATCGGCCTCGCGAAGCCTCGGGCGGCTCTTGTAATCGGGATCGGACAATTGCGGGACGGCGATGTCGGGATCGATCCCGCCCGCCTGAACCGAGCGCCCCGAGGGAGTGTAATAGCGCGCGGTGGTCAGCCGGAGCGCGGCCTTTTCGCCAAGCTGGAGAACGGTCTGGACCGAGCCCTTGCCGAAGCTCTTGTCGCCCATGACGAGCGCGCGGCGCTGGTCCTGGAGCGCTCCGGCGACGATTTCGGCCGCAGAGGCGCTTCCGGCATCGACCAGAACGATGATCGGAAGGCCGTGCGCCATATCGCCCGGCTTGGCGTAGAAACGTTCGATATCGTCCTTGCGGCGGCCGCGTTCGGAGACAATCTCGCCGCGTTCGAGGAAAGCGTCGCTGACCTCGATCGCCTGATCGAGCAGCCCGCCGGGGTTCGAGCGAAGGTCGACGACATAGCCCAACGGCCGGCCGCCACTGGCCTTGTCGATCGCGCTCAATGCGGCTTCGGTCGCGGCCCCGGTCTGGGCCGAGAAGCCGTTGATGTTGATCACCCCGATGCCGTCCTTGATTTCCCATTTGACCGGCTTCAGTTCGATCCGCTCGCGGACCAGAGCGACGTCGAACGGCTTGTCGCGGCCGGGGCGGACGATGGTCAACTTGATCGGGGTTCCGGGGACCCCACGCATCTTGTCAACCGACTGGTCGAGGTCGAGCCCGTAAAGCAGTTCGCCGTCGATATGGGTGATATAATCGCCCGCCTTGATCCCGGCGCGGTCCGCCGGCGTGTCCTCGGTCGGAGCGATGACCTTGACCGCTCCGTCCTCCTGAGTGACCGACAGGCCGAGCCCGCCGTAATTGCCGTCGGTGGTGGTCCGCATCGTTTCGAAGTCGGAGGCTTCGAGGTAGGAGGAGTGAGGGTCAAGCGCCGCGAGCATCCCGTCGATCGCGCCCTTGATCAAGGTGTGGTCGTCGACTTCATCGACATAATTGGCGCGCACCCGTTCGAACACCCCCATGAAGGTTTCGAGTTCCTTGTAGGTGTCGACATCGGCCGCGGCGAGCGAGCTGGTGGCCACCGGGACCAGCGCCAGAGCGCCAACCAGGGCGAGGGGTGGAAGCAGCTTCGACAAGCGCATGCGTCAAACATCCTTGATTGGCATTTTCGGGCATATTAGCCAGCTTTGGCGCCATTGGACAGCGTCGCAGATGAACCTGCGATGAGGGCCGCCGAGACCGGGCGGCCGCGATGGTAAAGCTCGACCGCCACCTCGCCGAGCGCCCTGCCGAGATCATCGCCCCGGCGAACCTTCGATCCGACCGCGAGCGGAGTGGCGGCGTTGGACAACAGGGTCATCCAGCCGCCGCCATGATCGATGATCACCAGTCCGTCGCGCATCCGGAACGGGCCAGCAAAGACAATCCGGCCATCGGCGGGAACCGCAAGGCGAGTCCCGCGAGAGGCGGCGATGGTCAGCCCGCGCGAGCGGACTCCGCTCGACGAGACTTCGCCAAGGCCTTCGGTCACTCGAGCATCAAGCGGGAGCTGATAAGCCAGCGGCGCGGGTGTTTCGGGTCCGACCGGAGCGAACGGGCGCGGCGGAGCGGGGCCGAACCCGGCGAGCTCTGCCGCGAGCCGGTTGGCCGAGCGCCGGCCGAGCAATTCGCGCGAAAGAAATTCCGCATCCTCGCCGCGAGCAAGCGCGATATCGCCGAAAGCGAGCGACTGGACCCCCAGCGTCGAGGAGCGGCGGAGCGCGCGCTGCTCGAGCGAGGCGAAGCGGCTTCGGCGCCGGGCGAGCTCGTCGCGGCCGAGCGCCAGTTCGGCGCGGGCCGAGCGGGCTTCGAGCTCGAGCCGGCGGCCTGCGGCAAGCTCGGCGGCAAGCGCCGCGGTGCGGCGGCGGATGATTGGCAAGGTGGTGTCGAGAAGCGCCCGAACCCGGACGAACTCGTCGACCGAGCCTTCGTCGGCGAGCGTCAGGAGCGGCGGGCGGCGGGCCATGGTGGCGATCCCGGCGAGCAAGGAGGCAATCGGGCGCTGCTCGCGCACCAGGCGGACGCGGCGCTGTGCGATTTGCGCCCGGACCAGCGCGATGCGCGCGTCGGCGGCACTGATCCGCGCCTCGGCGGCGGAAATCGCGGCGGCGGCGGCGGCCTGCGACGAGCGCAGCCGGGCGGCCTCGCCGGTCGCTCGAGCAGCGGCGGCTTCGAGTTTCGCGACTTCGCCGTCGGCCCGAGCTGCTTCGGACCGGGCGCGGGCGAGCGCCCGGCCGATCGGTTCTGCGGGAGGGGAGAGCGGAACGCTTGCGGCGAGGAGCAGTGGAGCCACGGCGAACAGGATGAAGCGGCGCATCGCCTTATCCTTCGCGGTGATAGGGATGGTTGGCGAGGATCGCGGTGGCGCGGAACAATTGTTCGGCGAGCATCGCGCGGACGAGCAGATGCGGCCAGGTTGCCGGGCCGAACGAAAGCAAGAGGTCGGCACTCGCACGGGTTTCTTCGCCATGGCCATCGGCGGCACCGATGAGGAAGCGCGCCTCGCGCTTGCCGCCGTCGCGCCAGGCTTCGAGCTTGCGAGCGAAAGCGCTCGACGCCAAGGCCTCGCCGCGTTCGTCGAGGACGATCGTGACGCTGTTGGGGGGCGCGGGGGGCGCTGCGCCGGGATCGGAAAGCTCGGTCAGCCGGGTCGGCCAGGCGATTCGCTTGAGATAGCGGTCGACCAGTTGGGCTTCGGGCGAGCGGGCGATCTTGCCGCGGGCGAGGATATGCAGCAGCATCGCTGCCGCGCCGTGCCGGTCAGCCGCCGGTCGCGGCGGCGGGGCGCTTGTCGTCGCCGAACGCCCACATCCGTTCGAGATTGTAGAAGCTGCGCACTTCGGGTCGGAACAGATGGATGATGATGTCGTCGGCATCGATCAGCACCCAGTCGGCGACCGGCAGGCCTTCGATCCTGACGACCTTGCCCGAGGCCTGCTTGACCCGCTCGGCGAGCTTGTTGGCCATCGACGCGACCTGGCGCGACGAGCGCCCCGAGGCGATCACCATATGATCGGCAATGCTCGACTTGCCCGCGAGCGGAATGGTGATGACTTCGACCGCCTGGTCATCGTCGAGCGACTTGAGCACCAAAGCGTGAAGCTCGTCGACGTCGATCGGTGGGCGATCCTTGCCCGCGGGTCCGGTGGGGTCGGTCAAACTATCTCCTGTCGGTCGAACTGCGCGGCGAAGGCGCCGTGCGGGTGAAACGGCGATGCCAGTCGGGGTCGAGCGCGCGCAGGCGAGTGGCGGAGGTCGGATCGGGCGGCAGGCGAAGAAAAATAATCGCCGGTGCACTCCATCGAGTCCAGTTCCAAGCCTGGCGTGCGGGGCGGACGAACCGCCGCAACCAGCCCATCGCGATCGCCGCGCGGGCGGGGCCATCATAGCCGGGCCGCGACAGCACCGCAATCGGCACCATCCGGGCGATCGCGCGCCAGGCCTTCCACTGATGAAATTGGGTCACAGTGTCGGCCCCCATCAGCCAGACGAAGCGGGCTCGCGGGTGGCGCGCGATCAACAGGCGGAGGGTATCGACGGTGAAGCGGGTACGGGCGCGCACTTCGAAGTCGCTGACCCTTATGGGGGCGCGGCGGGCCTGCGCCCGAGCCGAGGCGAGCCGCGCGGGATAAGGCGCCATGCCCTTGCCCGATTTGAGCGGATTGCCCGGGGAGACCAGCCACCAGGCCTGGTCGAGGCGGAGCGCGTCGATCGCCGCGAGGGTCATCCGGCGGTGGCCGCGATGCGCCGGATTGAAGGATCCGCCCAGCAGTCCGATCGTCCGCACCGGGGAGCTGGCGCGGCTCAGGTGCCCGCTTGAGCCGGCCCGCCGAGACCGCTCGCCGGACGGCGGCTCTTGGGGATCGACGATCCGGCGGCGGGGAGCAGCGG
>JBKKAQ010000018.1:0-3518 GCA_046714555.1 Sphingomicrobium sp.
TGAAATTGTCGAACGCCCCCGCGCCCCATTTGAGGAATTCGTAGCGCTCGGCATTGCGCTGATATTCGAGCGCGACATTCTCCTCGAACGATTTGGGGGTGCCGAACTCGTCGACCATCACGCTATGGTCGATCACCAGATGGACCGGGACCTGCGGGTTGATCTTCTGCGGGTCGCCGCCTAGCGTCTTCATCGCGTCGCGCATCGCGGCGAGGTCGACCACCGCCGGGACCCCGGTGAAATCCTGCATCAGCACCCGCGCCGGGCGATACTGGATTTCGCGCGAGATTTTGCGCTCCTTGAGCCAGTCGACCATCGCCTCGAGATCGTCGCGGGTGACCGTCACCCCGTCCTCGAAGCGGAGCAGATTTTCGAGCAGCACCTTCATCGAAAATGGCAGGCGCGACACGTCGCCAAGCGCCTCGCCCGCCTTGGGAAGCGAATAATAAGCGAAACTTCGCGATCCGACGGTCAGTGACGAACGGGTCTTCAAGCTGTCCTGGCCGGTCGGGATCATGGGCTGTCCTCGGGATGAAAATGGTCTCAATTCGCCCACACCGGGCCGCACGCGCCCTTAGCAAGCGTCGCGCGCGATTACAAAGCGCGTCTCAACCCGCCTTCGCGTCCTTGCTCTCGGCGCGGTCAACGTCCTGCTGCGCCGCCTCGGCCTGTTTGCTTGCGTCCCTCGCGCGCTCCTTCATCTCGACGATCTCCTCCTCGTCCTTTTCCTCGATTCCCGCCATTTCGTCGCGCGCCCGGCGCGAGGCGATCAGCAGTTCGTCGAGCTTGGCGTGCATTGCGACATCGCGGCGATGGGCATCGGCCTCGCGGTCGAACTGCTGGTTGAGCACCATCTGGGTCATGGTGATCGCAAGGATCGACAAGGCGGCGGTCAGTATGTCGACCCTAAAGTGCAACGCGAACCATGCCAGGCAGGCGATTATGAAACCGAACTGGGCAAAGGGATGCGCCGAAACATGCGACACCCAGGACGATATACGGCAGCCGAGAACATGAATTAGACTTTTGCCGTTTTTATTGCCGTTGGATCCGTTCATGCCAGCCGCAACGCCCAACGCGGGCCCAGGGTTGCGCCGGACCGGCCCCGCGCCGCGCCAGCCGGGGCCTCGCGCTCTCCCCAACGCCTCTTGCGCATATCGCTTAAATCCAGCCGTTGCGTTTGAAGATCCAGTAAGGCAGCACCGCGCTCAGCAGCATGACGCCCAGCGCCCAGGG
This sequence comes from Sphingomicrobium sp., assembly GCA_046714555.1. Lineage (GTDB taxonomy): Bacteria > Pseudomonadota > Alphaproteobacteria > Sphingomonadales > Sphingomonadaceae > Sphingomicrobium. The sequence continues at coordinate 1,237 of JBKKAQ010000018.1, forward strand.
ATAGCCGGCGAGCCAGCGCAATTCGGGCATATGCTCGAAATTCATTCCATAGACCCCCGCGACCAGGGTCGGCGGAAGGAAGATCAGCGCGGCGACCGAAAACACCTTGATCGCGGCGTTCTGCTCGATGCTGATCAGCCCCAATGAGGCGTCGAGCAGGAAGGTCAGATTGCTCGCGAGGAAACCGCTATGGTCGATCAGCGAGCCGACGTCGCCGGCCAGGCTGATGACATGGTCGCGCTCGTGGACCGATTCCTCGGCGCGCATCCGCGACGATGCGGCGAGGAAGCCGACTACCCGGCTAGAGCTCACCGCGGTCTCGCGGATCCGCGCGAGAAGCGACTGCGCCCGCCCGATCCGGGTCAGCAGGGCTTCGAGCCGGGCCGCCGGAATTCGCCGCTTCTGGCCCGCTTCGCGATGAAAGATATGCGACGAGATACGCTCGATCTCGGTCCCTGAATCCTCGAGCTCGTCGGCCATCCGGTCGATGATTGTGTCGAGCAGCCGTACGAGCACGGTCAGCGCGTCGCGCGCCAGCTCGGGCTCGCGCCGGACATGGTCGGTGAACACGCGGAACGGCTTCGGGCTTGCATAGCGCACAGTCACCAGCCGGTTTCCGACGAGCACGAAGGCGATCGGCTCGACCGCCGGATGACCCTCGTCGATCCCGTAGAGCGTGCTCAGGGTCAGATAGATCGCCTCGCCGCGCTCGAACAATCGGCTCGACGGCTCGATTTCCTTCATTTCCTCGCGGGTCGGGACGTTGAGCCCGAGCACACGCTCGACCAGCGCTTCTTCCTCTCGGGTCGGCTCCTCGAGGTCGATCCAGGTCGCCCCCGCCGCGATCGATTCGCCGTGAGCGCCCTCGATCAGGCTTCCGTCGCAATCAGGTCCGAAGGTCCTCAGCATCGCGCTGCTGATCGCTTGTGGCCGCGCGATTGGCAAGCCCGGCTTGCCATCACGCCCGTGTCTCGCCTAGCGGCACGCCCGATGACCGTCTCGCGCCAATCCCTTTGGTTGATCCTCGCCGCCGCGCTCGCCGCATCGGCGATCCTGCTGGCGATCGGCCGCCCCTTGATTTGCACCTGCGGGACGGTCAAGCTGTGGGTCGACAGCGCCGCCAGCCCCGAAACCAGCCAGATGCTGGCCGACTGGTACAGCCCGAGCCACATCCTCCACGGCTTCCTGTTCTACGGCGCTTTGTGGGCGGTGGCGCGGCGCGCCAGCGTCGAGCGGCGGCTGCTGGTCGCATTGTCGCTCGAAACATTGTGGGAAATCCTCGAAAACTCGCCGGTGATCATCGATCGCTACCGCGCCGCGACGGTCGCGGTCGGCTACACCGGCGACAGCGTTCTGAATTCGCTCAGCGACATTGCGATGATGGCGTTCGGCTTCTTCCTCGCCCGCCGGCTGCCGCTGCGCTTGGTGATCGCGGCGATGTTCCTGCTCGAGCTCGTCCCACTGATCGTCATCCGCGACAACCTCACCCTCAACGTCTGGATGCTGCTCGCGCCGAACGACTCGATCCGCGCCTGGCAGGCGGGCTAGAGGCAGCGCATCAGGATCGGCTCGGCGCCGCGTCGCAGCTGATAGGGCCCGATCACCACCTTCATCGCCGGCACCTCGATCCGCAAGCTCAGCGAATCGCCGCGAACCTGCCCGCTGTACAGCGCTGGAAAGGACGGCGGGACATAATCCATGCGATCGGGCCCGCCCTGCCCGGGAGTGTGCATCCCCCTCGCCGAGAACCGCCCCGCGCCATCGGGCACCAGCGGCTCGTCGATCGTCCCCGCCGCGCAATCATAATCGGTCCGCCCGCCAGCGGCGGAAAGCTCGAGCCCGACATGCTGACCGCCCCAGCGCCCGGTCAGCGGCAGCCCGCCCGACGGCGCCGTGGCGCAGCTCGCCAGGGCCATTGCCAACATAGCAGCGCGAACCATCGAAAACTCTCCTCGCCCCTGCTCACTCACCAAGACCTCAACTCGCGATAAGCGGCTCGCGTTCCTCGGCGCGAAACCTCTGCGCTTGCGCGCCGGCCGCGCGGCGGCTAGGCGCCCGGCCATGGCCCGTTTTCTCCTGAGTTTCGCGGCACTTGCAACGCTTGCGCTTCCTTCCGTCGCCAACGCCGCCGAGCTGTTCGGCGGGATCTACCGCCACGCGGTCGAGACCCCTTTGACCTTCGACAGCGAGCGCGAATCGGGTTACGACTTTCAGCTCGGGCTTCGCGGTGGTCCGATCGTCGGCCGGCTCGAGCCCTATGTCTTCGCCGCGCTCAACAGCAC
>JBKKAQ010000019.1:0-7542 GCA_046714555.1 Sphingomicrobium sp.
AAGCACGGTGACCCTCATCCCGCGCAGGCTGAGCCCGTGCGCCGCCTCGAGCCCGAGCAGCCCGCCGCCGATCACCACCGCGTCGCCACCATTTGACGCCGCGCGGAGCATCTGGCCGACATCGTCCATATCGCGGAACGTCACGACCCCCGGCAGATCATGCCCGCGTACCGGAATGATGAACGGGTCCGAACCTGTCCCGATCAGCAATTTATCGTAGGGTGTGACCAGCTTCGATAGAGCGGTGATCGTCTTTGCGGCGCGGTCGATGCCGACCACCGGGTCGCCGGTGACCAGACGGATGCCGTTGTCGGCATACCAGGCATGGTCGTTGATGACGATGTCTTCGAAGCTCTTTTCCCCCGCGAGCAGGGGCGAGAGCATGATCCGGTTGTAATTGACCCGCGGCTCGGCGCCGAAAATCGTGACGCGATAGCGGGCCGGATCGCGAGCAAGAATTTCCTCGACCGCCCGGCACCCCGCCATGCCATTGCCTATCACCACCAGATGCTCGCGGCCGTCAGGGGCCGAACCTTTGTCCGCCGTCTCGCCGATCGTTCCTGTCATCGAATTCATTGATCTGCTCCGGACATGAAAAAAGCCGCCTCTAACCGGCCCTTGCGGGTGGTCGATGGCGGCTGTGCCTGGCCCCTGTCCGGCTTTCGCCGGGGGCTGCCCGTCTGCCTCCGCCGGTGGAGGTTAGGGCTATGATCGGGACACCCTTGTCCCTTCGTGCGTGATTATGCTCGCGATTTTGAGCGACTGCAAGGAAAATTGTGCAGTGCAGCAATGGCCCTCAATAGGCCCATTCGAGCTGCAGCCAGGCCTTGCGGGTATCGGTGGCGAAGCTTTGGGCGCGATAGTCGGCATATTTGGCGAGGACGGTCCAGCGGCCGCGCTTGAGCGACAGCGCCGCATTCCACTCGCTGCCATAGTCTATCTTCTGCCGGTCGCTATCGAACTGGTGATAGACCAAAGTCGCTCCGACCGAGTCGAACCCGCCGATCTTCGACCATCCGAGCCCCGCGCTCGCATAGACGTCGCGAACCCCGTTGGCCGGGGTGGTCAGAAACTTGTCGGCCCAGCCCTGGAACTTATGGAGTGTCGCAAGCGGGGTCTGGACGCTGGTCAGCGGCCGCCCGTCGTCAGCCCCAAGCACTTCATAGCCCCCGCCGAGCTTGACCGGCGCGAGATCGAGCCCCGCCTCGAGCGAATAATAGTCCGCCGAATAGTCATTGGGATTGCGGTGATAGTCCGACTGGCGCGCATAGCTTGCGGCGTAATTGAGCTTGGCCGATCGCGACAGCGCGTGGCTGCCGGCGAAGCGAACCCCAAAGGTCTGGCTCGACAAGCGATAGCCGGCGACTGCGGCCTCGTCCTGGTCGACCAGATAGATGAATCCCGCCAGCGCCCCATAGGGCGTCGCATAGCTAAGGTTCGCGAAGAGATTATCGCCGCCAATCGCCCGCTGCCTCGCTCCCACGCCGTCGCTGCCCCAGATCGTCCGGTCCGACCAGGCATAGGTGAGATCCGCCTTGACCCGTTTGATCCCGCTCCATTCGATCCGAACGGCATCGAAGGTCTGTTCATTGTCGCGCCAGCCGACCGAACCGACGAATCGCTGGTCGTCAAGGTTGATCCGCTGCCGCCCGAGCGTCGCGATTGTCTTGGGAATCGCTCGAAACTGAAGCTGGAGGCGGTTGAGCTCGATATTCTCCGGATCGGCGATGATCGGGAACACGGTCCTGCCATTGAGCCCGCTGTCATAGCGTTCGCGAACCGGCACCGTCGCCTCGCCCTCGGCGAGCAGCGACAGTGCTCCCTTCGAAATCTCGAATCCGGCGCGCGCCCGAGCGGTCAGCGCCTCGGCGTCGCGCTCGAACCCGTCCTGATCGACCTGCTCGAAGCGAAGCCTCAAGTCGACCTGCGGCTTGACCGCAAACTCCGCGGCCGCAGCGGGACTGCCGGCGCAGCACGCGCCGATCAACAATAGCCGATATTTCATGTGGATTCCCCCTGTTGCGAGGGGCCGCGGCCGCGGCGGCCCCCCGCCTTGTTCAGATCCGCACGCCCTGGACCGCAGCGCCCCACGTCGTCCGCCAACGGCGCTTGACCAAGGTCAACCCGACCAAAGCGACCAGCGCCAGAGCGGAGAAGATGAGGAAGCCCGACTGATAGGTTCCGGTCGCCTGCTTGGAAAAACCGAGGCTGGATGCCAGGTAAAAGCCGCCGATCCCCCCGGCCATTCCGATCAGCCCGGTCATCACTCCGATTTCGTGGCGAAAGCGCTGCGGAACCAGTTGGAACACCGCTCCATTGCCCGTTCCAAGGGCAAGCATCGCGATCACGAACAGGGTCAGCGCGGCGCCGACGCTGCCCGGGCCGGAACTGACCGTCGCAAGCGCGCCCGCGGCGATGACATAGACCATCGACAAGGTCTTGATTCCGCCAATCCGGTCGGCCAGCGCCCCGCCGAGCGGCCGGACCAGAGACCCCGCGAACACGCAGGCCGCAGTGCAATAGCCCGCGACCACGGTCGAAAGCGCGAACTGATCGGTGAAATAGATCGAAAGCGATGCGGCGAGACCGACGAAACCGCCGAAGGTCACTCCATAGAACAGCATGAACCACCACGCGTCGGCGGTCTTAAGCGGCTCGAGATAAGCGACCAACGGCTTGGCCGGAGGCGCGTCGGGGGCATCCTTGGCCATCACCATGTAGGCGACGAACACAATCGACAGCGGGATCGCGGCAAGTCCGATCACCGCGTTCCAGCCAAACAGCTTGGCCAGGGTCGGTGCGAACAGCGCGGCGAAAACCGTCCCCGAATTACCCATCCCGGCGATCCCCAGCGCTTTTCCCTGATGTTCGGGCGGATACCAGCGCGAGGCGAGTGGAAGCGCAACCGCGAAGCTCGCCCCGGCGAAGCCGAGCACCACTCCGAGCGCAAGAGTTGCCCCGAAGCTATGGACTCCGAGTGCCCAGGCAACAAGCAGCCCGCCGATAACGATGATCTGGCCGATCGCACCGGTTCGCTTGGGGCCGATTCGATCGACCATCAGCCCGTTGACCAGCCTCAACAACGCCCCGGCGAGCGTCGGCACCGCCACCATCAGCCCCTTTTGCGCAGGAGTCAGCCCGAGATCCTTGGCGATGTCGGGCGCGAGCGGACCGAGCAGCACCCAGACCATGAAGGCCACATCGAAATACAGGAAGGCCGCGATAAGGGTCGGACGATGGCCGCTTTTCCAGAAATTGCTTTGCATCAGTGGCTCCCTGAAACGGGCCGCGGGCTTGCGCCGACGGCCGATGGTGAAGAAAAGGATGTCGAAAGGGACCGAACATGAGGCCGCATGGCAGGCTCGACATCGCGGCGGGGTTCGCGTCGGTTTGCGGCCGGCGCTTGGACAATGAGGATTATTGCGCGGTTTATTTCGGAACCGAGAGCGAGCGCTTGCGCATGGGGATTGTCGCTGCGGTCGCCGACGGGGTCGGCGGGGCCAAGGGCGGTCGGCTCGCCGCCGAGCTTGCGGTTCGAAGCTTCATCGACGGCTATCATTGCCAGCCCGAAACGATCGGGATCGCCGCCGCCGGGCGCCGCGCGATCCTCGGCTTCAATTGCTGGCTTCACCGTATCGGCCGGACCGACCCCGCGCTCGAAGGCGCGGCGACGACCCTTACCGCGCTTGTGCTTCGCGGCCGAAGGGCGACCGCGCTTCATGTCGGCGACAGCCGGGCGTGGCATTTTCGCGAAGGCCAGCTTGTCCGGCTGACCGAAGACCATGTCCTTCCGTCCCCCGACCAGAGCCACATTCTGTATCGCGCGGTCGGGATCGAGCCCGAGCTTCGGCTCGACTGCAGTGAGCGCGAGCTGGCGCTCCACGACCGGCTGCTGCTTGCCAGCGACGGGGTTCACGGAGTGCTCGGCGACAAGGCGATCGCCCGGATCCTCGCCGAACGCCATTCGGCCGAAGCCGACGCCCAGGCGATCGTCGATGCCGCTACGGCCGCCGGGTCGCAGGACAATATCACTGCGCTGGTGATCGACGTGATTGCCTTGCCCGCGGTCGATCATGATGCGCTCGCGGCGCTCGCCGAGCGGCTTCCGATCGAGCCTCTGCCGGTCGCGGGGGAAGTCGTCGACGGCTTCCGCCTCGAACAGCAGATTTCGGACGGCCAATATACCCGCCTGTTCCGCGCGGTCGATCAAGCCGACGGTCGGGTTGTGGTTCTCAAATTTCCCAAGCCGGCCCTGCTTTCCGAACATGGCGCGAGGCTCGCCTTCACCCGCGAAACGCTGATCGGGGCTCGGGTCGACAATCGCTTCGTCGGAAGCGCGATCCAACTCGCTCCGGATCGGCAAAGCAGGCTCTACGTCGCGATGCCGCATTATCCGGGCGAAACTCTCGAGGCGCGGCTCGAGCGCGGAACGCTGTCGATCCCGAGCGGGGTTGAAATGGGTGCGTGGCTTGCGCGAGGGGTCGCGGCGCTCCATCGGCTCGACATCGTCCATCGCGACATCAAGCCCGACAATGTCCTGTTGACCGAAGGCGGGCTCAGACTGATCGATCTCGGAGTCGCGCGGCTTCCGCGGGTCGGCGAATTTGCCCGCTCGGAGATCCCTGGCACCCCAAGCTTCATGGCGCCCGAACTGTTCGATGGCGAGCAGGGCAACGCGCTGACCGATCAATATGCCCTTGGGGTAACGCTTTATCGTTTGTTCACCGGGCGTTATCCCTATGGCGAGGTCGAACCGTTTAGCCGCCCGCGCTTCGAACGCCCGGTGCCGCCCTCGCGCTATCGGCCTGATCTTCCCGGCTGGCTCGAAGCCGCGATCCTGCGCGCGATCGCCGTTCGCCCAGCGGATCGGTTCGGCGATGTGATCGAGCTTCAGCATAACCTTGAAGGCGGGGCTGCGCAGGCCTTCCGGCCCGTCGCTGCGCTGCCCTTGATCGAGCGCAATCCGCTGCGCTTCTGGCAGATGGTCTCGCTGCTGCTGGCGATCGCGCTGATTGCCGCGCTTGCCCGCAATTAGCGCGCTAATCGCTCTTGGGCGCGACATTCGCTTGGGCTCGCGGGGCACTCCAGACCTCCTCAAAACACGAAAACCTTTCGGCCGCCCCGCACTAGCGAAAGGACCGAAACAGCGGCTTTGCTGTCTTGAGGAACGCGGTCTCTTCGTTGAGGCCGCGTGCCTGTTGCAACGCACCATTATTGTGCGTTGCAACATATGTGTCTGAGGCGTGGCTCTAGGGCAAGCCTTTTTTTGATTACCTCGCCGGAAAGCTCGCGAGATATTCGGCGATGCGCATCGGGTCGAACACTCGCCCGTCGAAAAAGCGGTCGGGACCGAGGGTCAGCGTGCCGCGGTCCGACCCGACCGGGAGCGGCTCATCGAGCGAGCCTTCGACCTTCATGCTCGCCCCGGGCAGCGGCGTCCGCCCGCCCGCCAGCGCGCGGCGGTAGAGATCCGATCGAAACACCCGGGAGGCCGCAGCCTCGGCGGCCGGGCTGGCCTCGAGATAATTCCAGCGGACCATTTGAGAATAAATCCACAAAGCCTGGCTGCGCCAAGGGAAATTGGCCGACTCCCGGTGGAGCATGAGGAAATCGGGCACCTCGACCATTATTCCGTCGGGCGCAGCGCGAAGCGCCCCGCCGAGCGCTCGCTCAAGAATTTCGGCGGGCTGGCCGACATATTTCTTGCGCGCGAGCAGCGTCGCTAGCGCTCCGCGGTTGGCGGGCTCCTCACACCACGACCCGGCTTCGTCGAGCGCCAAAAGCAGCCGGTCGAGGGTCTCGGGATTGGCATCGGCCCAATCCTCACGCAGCCCGAGCACCTTTTCGACCCCGCGCTTCCAGATATTCGCTCCGATCGTCGCGACCTCGCCGCATCCCGCTTCGACTGCGACGCTGCTCCACGGCTCGCCCGCGCTAAAACCGTCAATCTCGCCCGCACCGAGCGCGTCGACCATCTGCGAGGGTGGGAGCACTCGAAGCTCTACCTCGCGGTCGGGATCGACTCCGGCGAAATCGAGCCAATAGCGAAGCATCAGTGCCTGGCTCGAAAAACGGTGGACCACTCCGAGCACCGGGGGGCGGGTCAGTTGCGCGATCCCTCGGGCGAAGGCGCGCGCGGCCTCTCCGGGGTCAGCGACCCGCGCCGCGACATCGGGGTCAAGCAACCCGGAAAGAGCGCGCGACAGGGTCAGCGCATTGCCGTTGAGCCCGAGCTTGAACGGAGCTGCAATCGCCGCCGGCCGCTGGCTGAGGCCAAGCGTCACCGCAAGCGCGAGCGGTGCGAGCATATGCGCGCCTTGCACTTGTCCCGACACCAGCCGGTCGCGCACCGTTGCCCACGACAGGTCGCGGACCAACGTCAGGTCGAGCCCTTGCTTTTCGGCGAAACCGCGCTCCTTGGCCGCCACCAGGATCGCGCTGTCGGTCAGCGGAACGAAGGCGATCGCCAGGGGGGTCACTTGCGGTTTCCTTCGAGCAGCGCGTTGGCGGTGATCAGCGCATCAGCGACATCGCCCAGCCGCTTGCTCTGATTCATCGCGGTGCTGCGGAGCAATCCATAGGCATCGGCTTCGCTCATTCCCCGGCTCTCCATCAATATCGCTTTGGCGCGGTCGACCAGCTTGCGCTCGGCAAGCGCGGTGCGTGCCTCGGTCAGTTCGGCCTTGAGCTTGGCGAAGGCGTTGAATCGCTGCACCGCGAGTTCGAGGATCGGGCGGACCCGCTCCTTGCGCAGGCCATCGACGACATAAGCGGAAACCCCCGCCTCGATCGCCGCTGCGATCATCGCCTCGTCGCTTCGGTCGACGAACATCGCGATCGGGCGGGCCAACGCTCGACTAACCTCGAGCATCTCCTCGAGCGTGTCGCGGCTTGGGGTGCCGAGGTCGATGATGACCACATCCGGGGCGAGCGCTTCGAGTCGCGCGACGAACGCCCCGCGCGGAGCGACGATGAAGATCGCCTCGAAGCCCGCCTCGCGAAGTCCATCCTCGACTACCGCGGCGCGCAACTCGCTTTCATCGACAATCGCTATTCGCAAGCGACACCCTTCATGCTGCAACGCAGCAATGATCGCGCCTTTACGGGCCTCGCGTCAACGGTTGATCGCATCAAGGGCGGGCGGCCCAAATCTAACTGACGACCGTAAGACCGCCCGGGTCGACGACGGTGTAGCGTCCATCGACATAAATCAACGGATCGACCGTCCCATGACTGAACACTTCGGCAACCTGCCCGATAAATATCGCATGCGTGCCGTAATCGACCTGTTTTTCGTTGCGGCACACAAAGCTTGCCTGGGCATCCTCGAGATAGGGCAGGCCTAGGCCACTCGTCGCCCAGCGCCCTTGCTCAAAACGCTCTTCGCCCTTGAGTTTCCCGCTGCACGCCGCCGACACGGTCTCGTGCGAACTATGCAAGATATTCACGGCGAAATGTCCGCCCGCCGATAGCGGCGCGAACAGTGAAGCGGTGCGATTGACGCAGATCAGCAGTGAGGGCGGCTCCATGCTGAGTTCGCTC
>JBKKAQ010000020.1:0-39586 GCA_046714555.1 Sphingomicrobium sp.
TTGCGGATCGCTGGCATCTGATGGAGAATGCCAGCCGTGCCTTCCTCGACGCGGTACGCGCCTCGATGCGGCAGATCCGCGCGGCGATCGGCGCGACCGTCATCAATCCCGCGCTGCTGACCGCCGCCGAGCGGCTTCAATATGAGGGCTATCTCCGGCGCGAGGAGGTCAGCGATGCTATCGTCAAGCAAGCCAAGGCCGGTCTTGCCATCCGGGAGATCGTGCGCCGGACAGGGCATAGCCGCGGTTATGTCCGCACCGTACTGCGCGGTCAGCGCTCAGATGTGTTCCGGGTTCGCGAGAGCTCGCTCGAAAGCTACCTGCCGTGGCTCGACACCCAATGGGCGGCGGGACATCGCAACGGCGCCGAGCTGTGGCGCTGCCTGCGAGGGGAAGGCTTCCGCGGATCGTTGCGTGTTGTGACCGAATGGGCCACTCGCCGGCGGCGAGCAGAAAAGGCGGAAGGGCTGCATCGTGTGCCGTCGGCCCGCACCATTGCCCGGCTGCTGACAACGGGGCGCGACATGCTCACCAAGTCCGAAAGCATCACCATCGCGGTGATCGAGCAAGCTATGCCGCCGCTCACCGAGGCACGGGAGATCATCGGCGCCTTCCACTTGATGATCCGCAAGAAGGCGGCAGCCTCGCTCGATCCCTGGCTCGAGCGCGCCCAAACCAGCCTTGTCACCTCGTTCGCCAACGGCATCGTCAAGGATCTCGCGGCTGTCCGAGCCGCAATCGCCTCGCCTTCGTCGAATGGCCAGACCGAAGGGCAGATTACCAAGCTCAAGCTCGTCAAACGCCAGATGTACGGCCGGGCAAAGCTCGATCTGCTTGAGGCCAGACTGGTCGGCGCGGCATGCTGACCCCCGTCACCAAATGTGCGTCAGAGCGCCGATTGCACGCCGATTGACAGCGGGGTCGAGCGCTGACCCGCAGAGCAGGCGATGGCGACCAAGCAACCAAAAGTCGCCGGGCCGGGCAACCGCAACCGGTTCAAGCGGCGGATCCCCTCCGCTTCGGGATCATCATCGCCCGATCCCGACGCATCGAGTTTGATGTCGATCTCGGCGTGCTCCAGCCCATAACCTCAATCGGAACCTGCCCATGGAGCTCGACGAAGTACTGCAACTCGATTGCCAGAATGTCCTCATCCCATCCGGCGAGCTCAGCAATGCGGTTGTCCGCGAGGCGATAGGCGCGAAGCTGATCGGGGGTCAGACCGCCGATGCGCAGGACAGGGACCTGCTTGATACCCAGCCGCCGTGCAGCGTCCACGCGGCCATGGCCGGCGACGATTGTATTATCAGCATCAACCAGAACCGGGTTCACGAAGCTGAACTCGCGCATCGACGCCATGATGACAGTGATCTGCTTTTCGTCGTGGGTGCGAGCATTACCCTCATAGGCCTTGAGAGCGGTCGATCGGAATCAACTCGATCCTGCCGTCCGTGAACGCGGCGTTCCGTATTTGCTCAGCGACCGGGGGCACTGTCTTTTTCGTCTTCCTGACCATCACGGCCTCCTTCAAGCCGGCGACGTCAGGTGCGGGAGAACGAAGGGGCGGCAGCACCATCTCGCCGCACCGCGTGTTTGCGGCGGGTTGTCAATCCGCGTGCCGGTGCTGCCTAAAGATGCTCCGGCGGATCGACAGGCTTTATCAGCCGCTGCTCGGATATGTCAATAAGTTATTAAACTGAAAGGCAAATCCTTCGTCAAACCGGGTCCGCACCAGCCAGCTTCCGCTGCTAGACGAATCTTGCTCAATCATTCCCGCCGAACGGTTTGCAGGCTCGAATGAGCCTGAAACCTGCTTGTTTTAGCCTGTTAAGAATCCAGCACTGTTAGGGCCCAAAGAACTGAAAAGTCGTGAGAAAAAGCATTTCCGGATACGAGCAAGCGTCCGAAACCGCCGTACAGCCTGTTATTCCGGGCCTGAACAGGCTCAAATGGCCCCGGAGACCGGTTCGCTCGTGACTGCGTAGCGCACCAGACAGTCGTCTAGGGACGATTGCGCAGAACGCTTTGCCGCATCTTCTCAAGTTGCTCGGGGGATGCATCCGACTGATTCTGCCGTTTCCATTCGCTATACGGCATCCCGTAGATCAGTTCGCGGGCGGACTCCTTGTCGATCGGCCGGTCGGTCTCAAGCGAAGCCTCGTGAATCCAGTCGCCGAGGCAATTTCGACAAAATCCGGCGAGGCCCATCAAATCGACATTCTGCGCATCCACTCGATGACGGAGGTGCTCAACCAACCGCCAGAACACCGCGGCCGCGACGACTTCGTCCAAATTTCTGTCAGCCATGTCTATCTCATGATTCCACACAGGTGTAAGTAGTCACGGACTGCAAAGTCCGCAGCAAAGGAGTTGGCGAATGGGCGGCAAGGAGCCAAGCAGCATCACTGACAATCCTCACGTGCCCGTCCCCGAGCGACCGGGACAGGTTGCTGAGGAACATAGTGAAGTCTGGGCTGCCTTCCAAGCCCTGGGTGCCGCGGTCAGCGCCGCGGGATCGCTTGACCCGCGTTCACGCCGGCTAACCCATCTGGCGCTGGCGATCGGGGCCGACTCGGAGGGAGCAACCCACTCCCACGCAAGACGGGCAATTTCGGAAGGGCTCAGCCCGTCGGAGCTGGAGCATGTCGCACTCCTCGCAATCACCACAATCGGGTGGCCACGTGCAATGAGAGCGTTGAGCTGGATTCAGGATGTCACCCGTCGCGAAGCGGCGCCCGGGGGAGTGGAGCCCGCTCCACCAAATCCGTAATATTCGGGCTCGATTGTCGGGACCCCGTTTCTTCCTCCAGAGGCGTTCGCCCAAAACCAATTCTCGCGCCATATCGCCAAGTTTATACCGCTTGGGTCAGAGCGAAAAATGGATCGCGTGACCAAGCGAACCACGCTGCCGTGGGCGCATGCATGGACCCCGACTTTCGCGTGATATTCCGGGCCGCAATGCGCGCCTGCTGCTGCGGATAGGAGTCCCATATTGGCGGGCAGATGTACGATTCCCTGGTGTATGCGGGTTTTGCAAGCGGCTTTTAATCGTGCTATGCTAATTAGTGAATGGCGCTCCATTGAGAGTTCATTTGAAGAAGTGTGGAGATGAGAAGCATGCGCATTCTAACTTTGCTCGCGACGAGCGCCGGTCTGGCGATGGCCGTCGGCGCAAGTGCCTCTGCACAAGCTATCGGTGATGAGAGCGTCGAGACCGTCCCCGCCGAAGATAGTGCGGTAAACGATGTAGTGGTTGACGATGCCGTGGTCGATGAAGGCGTGGTCGATGAAGGCGTGGTCGATGAAGGCGTTGTCGATGGCGGCATTGTGATCGATGACGGAAGCACGATCGAGGAGGAAGCCGTCGTTGAGGACAAGGTGCTCAATGAGGAAGTCGCCATTGGCGACAGTGGTGACCTCGATACCGTTGTCTCCCCCGCAGATGGCAGTTCCACCGAGCTCGACAATCAGGACGTGATTTTCTACACCATGTCCGGTGGCGATGCCGAAGATTTCGGTGGCGGTGCGGCCGATGAAGCTGCCGATCTGGCGGTCGAGCAAGCCGCTGACCGTGCGCTGGAACGGATTGGCATCGCTGCGCCGGCTCCGGTCAGGACGATCTCGACCGACAAGAACTAATCCCGGGCGGGGGGTGTGTTGGGTCTCTCCCCGCTGATTAGCAGCGGACCTTTCGAGCGAACCATTGTGCGAGTGTCCTGCGGCCTATCGCGGTGAAGATGGTTCGCGTTCGGGAGAAGATGCCAACCCTGGCCAACGGGCGGACGTTCCCAGCGCTTGCCGGATTGTTCGTTTGCGCAGCCTTGCCGCTGACAGCCGCGCGGGCTTCGCCGTTTTCCGGAAGCCTCGCGGTTGGCGCAGAATACGACAGCAATGTCGCCATCGACGAAAACCGATATCAATGCGCGGCAAGGCGATGCTGCGGCGCTCGTTTCTGCCGACGTCGATTTCAAGGCCATCGCCTCCAAATCGCTCACGCTCAACCTGGGCTACAGCTACGACGGCACTTTCCGCCAGGATATCAAGGATTATGATCTCGATATTCATCAGGCCCGCGCCGGTTTGGCGGTGAAAAGCGGCAAGGCATCTCTCAACCTTGACTACAGGTTTGCCCATATCCGCCTGGATGGAGGTAGTTTTCTCAATTTAAGTCATGTTTCGCCGTCGGTATCGGGCTTCGTTTCGGACAAGGCCTACATACGCCTCGGCTACTCCGCCATGAAGAAGGCCTACAGGACGTCTGAAGCTCTTGATTCCGAAACCGTGACAATGTCCTTCGACTTTTATCGCCTGTTTGGGGGCAGGAAGGGCTATATCGCGGTTGGCTTGCGGCAGGATCATGAGAACGCAACCGGCCCAGAATATGATTATCGCGCGCGGCAGGCGAACTTGCGGGCAATGGTCTCGGCCCGCCTCGTCGGCGCCCCGATGAAGCTGCGGCTGTCCTACGCCTATGGGGAGCGGGACTATAAGAACGAGACTCCCGCGATTGGTGAGCGACGCGAAGAGAAGCGATCAACCTATGGTGTCGCGCTGGATGCTCCGCTGACGAGGCGGCTGACCTTCAAGCCATCGTTCCGTCACATCGACCGCAGGTCCAACCTGCCGCTGTTTGACTATCGCGAACACACCTTAGCCGCTGTGCTGCACTATAGATTTTGAACGCATTGGTGCTCGAGCGCCAAGCAGCCGGGCGAGTAGGCGAGTTGCGGCATTCGGCAATGGCGCGGACTGCCGGGCGCGAAGGCGTCGGCCTGCACGGCCTCATCGAAGCCGGACGGGGTCGCCGCGGCGGAGCGTTCCGACCCGCGAGACCGAGGCATATACGCCGACATTTGCCTGATTATGCCGCGCGGCGGTGCGCAGCACGCTGTTGTCGGCAGGGAGCCCGTTTTGGGCTAGAGTGGTCATCACGCAGCGCGGGCAAGGGCCAATGATGTCGAGCCGCACGTCATCGCCGACGAACAGCGTCTTGCCGATCCAGTCATTTTCGACGAACCCGCTCGCGGCAGCCGAAGTCTCGATGACCAGGTTCGGCCTAAAACGGCGCGAGTCGAACCGTGCGGCGGGATTGATCTCGCCGAGCCGGTTGAGCGTGGCGGTGGTCAGCAGATGGACCATTGCGCAATCGAAAAAGGCGCCTTGATCGAGCTCGACGGGCTCGCGGCTTTGGAGGCGAACCGGGTTGCCGACGGCGCTGCTGAGAGCCGAGTCGGCATCGCGATCGTCGCTCCGGATCTCGCGCCCGTCAGGCAAGGTGATCCGCACCGCGGGCAGATCGACGCCGGGCGCGGGGATTTCGACATATTGCGCTTGGAATTCAAGTAGATTGGGCCAGCGGCGCGGGTTCTTCATGGTGGCGACCTGGCCGTTGCCGTCGATCATCGCCCGCGCGCGGTCCCCGAGCAGTCCGCGGCCGAGCACCGGGACAGCGGACAGTTCCTCCCCCATCATCGATTTGACCGGATAGCGCCAGATCGCAAGAAGCGATCCGATTCCCGTCCAATTTGCCGCCACCGGCGCCTCCCGTTTCGAACCGATCGGTTCTTACCGAATATACCTGTGCGAATCGATCGCGCTTGACCAGATCCGCCACGGCGTGATCACCATCGCCCGAAAGCCCATTTGGGAGAGCGGTTCATGACCGACGAGGCGATGACCGGGTTCGGCAACCATTTCGCAAGCGAGGCGGTCCCCGGGGCGCTACCGATTGCTCGCAACTCGCCGCAGAAGGTCCCGTTCGGCCTTTATGCCGAACAGGTTTCGGGAACCGCCTTCACCGCCCCGCGAGCCGAGAATTGCCGGTCGTGGCTCTATCGCCTTCGCCCCGCAGCGCAGCACCCCCCGTTCGAGGCTTATGTGAGGCCTGTTCTAATTCGATCGGGGCCGTTCGACGAAGTCCCGGCTTCACCCAACCGGCTGCGCTGGGATCCGCTGCCAATCCCGGCCGAGCCGACCGACTTCATCGACGGGCTGGTCACATTCGGCGGGAACGGCGACCCGGCGATTGCCGCGGGAATGGCCGTCCACCTCTATGCCATCAACCGGAGCATGACGCGCCGGGCCTTGTTCAATGCCGATGGCGAGATGCTGATCGTTCCGCAGCAGGGCCGGCTACGCATCGTCACCGAATTCGGCGGACTTGAAGTCGAGCCTCAGCAGATAGCGATTATCCCGCGCGGAGTGCGATTTCGGGCCGAGCTGCCCGATGGTGAAGCGCGCGGCTATGTGTGCGAGAATTATGGCGCTTTGTTCCGCTTGCCCGAGCTCGGCCCGATCGGGTCCAACGGCCTCGCCAATCCGCGCGATTTCGAGTCGCCGCGAGCCGCATTCGAGGATCGCGACGAGCCTACCGAGCTCGTCCAGAAATTCGCCGGGCGGCTGTGGACGACGAGCATCGCTCACTCGCCGTTCGACGTTGTCGCATGGCACGGCAATCTGGTCCCATATTTTTACGATCTTCGCCGCTTCAACGCGATCAACACGGTCAGCTACGATCATCCCGACCCATCGATCTTCACAGTGCTGACTTCGCCGAGCGACACCCCCGGGACCGCCAATTGCGATTTTGTGATTTTTCCCCCGCGATGGATGGTCGCGGAAGGCACGTTTCGCCCGCCGTGGTTCCATCGAAACGTGATGAGTGAGTTCATGGGACTGATTGCAGGGACTTATGACGCCAAGGCGCAAGGGTTCCTGCCCGGAGGGGCCTCGCTCCACAATCGCATGAACGGGCACGGACCCGACCGTTCGACCTACGAGGCTGCGGTCGCCGCCGAACTCAAGCCGGTGCGGATCGATTCGACGATGGCGTTCATGTTCGAAAGCCGGTGCATCATTGCGACCACGAAGTTCGCCAACGACACCGAGCTTGCGCAGCTGGATTATGACGAATGCTGGGCCGATTTTACCAAGGCCGATCTGGGCGAGCACTCATGAGCGGGATCGACGAGACCCATGATCCGACTCTCGAAAGTTGGGTCGAAAGCGCCAGCAGCCACGAGGATTTCCCGATCCAGAACTTGCCCTTCGGGATCTTCGACGGCGACGGCCAACCCCCGCGGCCCGGAGTGGCAATCGGCGACTGGGTACTGGACCTCGCGCGAGCGGCCGAGTTGATCGCCGCAGTCCCCGGTGAAGAGCTGAATTCGGCGAGCCTCAACCTCCTGTTCGCACGCCCGGCTGCCGAGCGCTCTGCATTGCGCCGCCGGATTTCGCAGATGCTGTCAGATGCGGCTTGGCGGCCGAAGGTCGAAGCCTGGCTGCGACCTAGCGTTGAGTGCCGGATGCAGCTTCCTTTCGCGATCGGCGATTACACCGATTTCTATGCCGGAATCCACCACGCGACCAATGTCGGCAAACTGTTCCGGCCCGACTGTCCGCTTCTTCCCAATTATAAATATGTGCCGGTCGGCTATCATGGCCGCGCTTCCTCGGTGCGGCCTTCGGGGGCGCCGGTGGTTCGGCCCAACGGGCAGCGCAAGGCGAGCGAGGCGAGCGCGCCCGAGTACGGCGCGTCGCGGCGGCTCGATTACGAGCTCGAGCTCGGGGTCTGGGTCGGCACCGGAAACGCGCTCGGCACCACCATCCCGATCGCCGAGGCGGGCGAACATGCCGCAGGATTCTGCCTGTTGAACGATTGGTCGGCGCGCGACCTGCAGACTTGGGAATATCAGCCGCTGGGGCCGTTCCTAGCGAAGAATTTCATTACCAGCGTCTCGCCCTGGGTGATTACCACCGAAGCGCTCGAGCCATTCCGGATTGCCCAGCAGCAAAGGGCCGTCGGAGACCCGCGACCGCTTGATTATCTATGGAACGAAGCCGACCAGCAGCGCGGCGCATTCGCGGTCGAACTCGAGGCCGGCCTGTCGACGGCCAAGATGCGTGAGGCCGGACTGCCGCCTCACCGGCTCAGCCAAACCGCGGCGGCGAACATGTACTGGACCGTCGCCCAGTTGATCACCCACCATTCGTCGAACGGATGCAACCTGAACCCAGGCGATCTTCTGGGAAGCGGTACGATCTCGGCCGCCTCCGACGAAGGGCTCGGCAGCCTGCTCGAGATCAGCCGCGGAGGGAGCGAGCCCGTCCGACTGTCGAACGGCGAAATCCGATGCTTTCTCGAGGATGGCGACGAACTCATCCTTGGCGCCAAGGCGAGGATCGAGGGACGAGTGACGATCGGGTTCGGCGAATGCCGGGGGATCATCTGCGCCGCGCCGCCCGCTTGAATTCTTACGGATCGGCGTGGGAAAAAGTCGTGCGGCGCGACTCCTACGCTGTACGAAGTCCTCTTGGGCTGGTCCCAAAACCCGGATAAGGCGCAAAAATTCTTTCGCGGGAGTATTCGGTCATGTCGAAGCTGGTTCGGTCGGACAAGGAATGGCGCGAGCGTCTGACCCCGGAGCAATATCGGGTCCTGCGCGAGGCAGGAACCGAGGCTCCGTTCAGCGGGGAGCTGCTCACCAACAAAGCCGAGGGCGAGTATCTTTGCGCCGGCTGCGGCGAGCCCTTGTTCGCGAGTGACGGCAAGTATGACAGCCATTGCGGCTGGCCGAGCTTCACCCGCCCGGTTGACGAAACCGCGGTCGCCGAACTGAGCGACGACAGCCACGGGATGCGGCGGGTCGAAGTGCGCTGCGCGAAGTGCGACGGGCATCTCGGGCACGTCTTTCCCGATGGTCCGGGGCCTGAAGGGCTTCGTTATTGCATCAATTCGGCGGCACTCGAGTTCGCCAGGCCTGGCGAAGCCTCGTGGGGCGAGAGCGAATCGGCCGAGGAGTCGCCCGAGCGCTGACGCTTGTCGGAAGGCGATCGACTGCCTATCGCTCGCGGCTCGATGCCGCGCACCGCTCCGACCGCCGCCCGCAGGCACCTCATGACCGCGCTTGTGGGAATGCTCTATGCGGCGCTGTTCGGGGTTCTGGCGCTCGGGATCGCGGTCGCGGTCGCGCTTGGCTCGCTTCCCGATTATTGGGAGCTGAGCCGCCGCTCGGACCTTGGCCAGATGATCCGGGTGCGCGCAGCCAACGGCGCCGTGCTTGTGTCACTCGGTCCGAGCTTCGGCCAATGGCTCCGCTACGAAGAAATCCCGCCGTCGATGCGCGCGGCGATGATCGCGGTCGAGGATAAGCGTTTCCGCACTCACATCGGGATCGATCCGATCGGGGTCGCGCGATCGCTCAAGGTGCGTATCGCGGTCGGCCGCTGGACGCAGGGCGGATCGACCATCACCCAGCAGCTTGCGCGCAACATCTTTCTCACCAACAGCCGCACCTTCGGCCGCAAGCTCAAGGAAGGAGTGCTCGCGCTGGCGCTCGAGCGCAAGTTCAGCAAGGACCAGATCCTCGAGCTTTACCTCAACCGGGTCTATTTCGGCGGCGGCGCCTACGGCATCGATGCGGCATCGCGGCGATTCTACGGCCATAGCGCGCGCGAGCTGTCGCTGGGCGAAGCGACGATCATCGCTGGACTGGTCAAGGCACCGTCTAATTACTCGCCCACCGCCGATGCCGAAGCCGCGCGCCAACGCGCCGGAGTGGTGCTCAGATCGATGGTTGACAATGGCTTCCTCAGCGCTGCGGCAGCAGCGAGCGTCGACCCTGCGAAGATCCGCCTGGAGCCCACGGTCAAGCAGAACAGCGTGCGCTATTTCACCGATTGGGCATTGCCCCAGCTCGACACGCTGATCGACGAAAGCAGTGAGCCGATCGACGTTTTCACGACGCTCGATCCGTCGATGCAGGCGCTCGCCGACAAGGCGATCGCGGCGCACACGCCGCGCGGCGCGCAAGGCGCCCTAGTCGCGCTCGACCGCGATGGAGCGGTTCGGTCGATGGTCGGTGGACGCGACTATGTCGACTCGCTCTATAATCGCGCGACCCAGGCCGAGCGTCAGCCGGGATCGGCGTTCAAGCTGTTCGTCTATCTCGCGGCGCTGGAATCGGGGATGAAGCCGACCGACACGATGGTCGACGAACCGATCGACATCGACGGCTGGCGGCCGCGCAATTCGACCCGCGCGTTCGCCGGAACGGTAACCCTGCGCGAGGCCTTCGCGCGTTCGATCAACACGATCAGCGCCCAGATCGGCGCCAAGCTCGGTTTTTCGACCATCGCCGACATGGCGCGGCGGTTCGGGATCACCGGACGGATTTCGACCTATCCGTCGATGGTCCTGGGCACCAGCGACGTTCGACTGCTCGACATGACCCGGGCCTTCGCTTCGGTCGGCAATCGCGGGGTATCGACGCCGCCGTATGCTATCCGCAAGGTCGTCACTGCCGAGGGCCGATTGCTCTATACGCATGACCGCGGCGAAGACCGGGTGCTGGTCGCGCCGTGGGTCGCGGGTCAGATGACCGACCTTCTCCAGGCTGCGGTACTCACCGGAACCGGGCGTGCGGCTCAGATCGGGCGGCCGGTAGCGGGCAAGACCGGGACCACCAGCTCGAACAAGGACGGTTGGTTCATCGGCTTTTCAAGCGGGCTGACGACCGGGGTGTGGATGGGTCGCGACGATGCTCGCCGAGTCGCCGGGCTTCAGGGTGGGACCGCCCCGGCGCGCGCCTTTCATGACTTCATGGTGTCAGCGGTGGCGCGGCGGCCGGTCGAGGATTTCGAGGTCGCGGTGCCAATGCCAGATTGGCAGCTGGAGCCCGACGAAGAAGCTTGGGGAATGCCGGTGTCCGAAGAAGTATTGGTCGATGCCGACGGCAATCCGATCGCTTTGCCCCCCGCGGCAAGCGAATATGGCACAGAGCCCGCGACCGCGCCGCCCGCCCCCAGCACTCCGGTTGATCAGCAATGGCTCGAACAAGTGCTGGGCCGTCCCGACCAGCGCGTGCCAGTGCCTCGCCCGGCCACACCGCGCTCAGATCCCCCGCCCGATCCGCTTGAGCCGGGGCCCGAGCCGCCGCAATAGAGTGCGCGCCTCGTTCGCGTCACCGTCGTAAAGCTCAGCCTCGTGTGCCTTGAACGCAGGCCCGTGATTCATGTGGCGGCGGTGCGCGACTTCATGAGCGACAACCCAGCGGCGCACAGCCGGCGGAGCCAGGATCAGCCGCCAATTGTAGCGGATTCGACCCCTTGCCGAGCAGCTTCCCCAGCGGGTATCGGCATCGCCAAGGCTTACCGCGCTGACGCTCGCCCCGGCGCGCGCCGCGGCCTTGGCGGTGTCGCTCGACAGGCGGTCGCGGGCCTCGGAGCGAAGGAATTGCTCGATCCGCCGGGCAAACCCCTCGATCGGCCCGCCGCAGATCAGGCGCCCCCCATCGAGCGCTGGGCGGCGAGGCCCGGCCAAGTTCCATTCGAGCTGCAGCTCGCGCCCTTCGAACGGGATCTTCGCCCCGGAGACGAACGGCTCGCCGGGCGGAGTCGTGGCGAGCTGGGCGTCGACCCAGGCGCGCTGCTCGCCCGCCCAGCGCAGCGCGGCGCTTCGGCTGGTGTGCCGCGGGCAGGTCAGTTTGAGCAGGTTGCGGATAGGATCGAAGCGCAAACGGAGCGAGCGGGCGCCACTGACCCGGCGAAGCGCGACCGGAACCGGCAGATCGGGATGATCGATGTGGCCGTCAGAGCGGGCGGTCAACACAATGATATTCCAGTTCGCCCGCATCGACCTCGCTGATCGTCCAGCCGCGAGTTGACTGGCCCGCACGGTGAACGCTTTCAAGGTCGCCGGAGACCAGATAATGCCATTCGGGTAGCGGCTCGCTATTGGCGCGGAGGCGATAGGCGCAGCTCGACGGCAGCCATTCGAGCTCGCCCAGCTTGGCCCGGTCGAGCGTGACGCAATCCGCGACATATTTCCTGCGGGTCGCATAAGAGATGCAACGGCCCGAGTGCCGGTCGAGCAGCTTGCATGCGACATTGGTGGCGTGGAGTTCGCCGCTATCTTCGTCCTCGAGCTTGTGCAGGCAGCAGCGCCCGCAGCCGTCGCACAAAGCTTCCCATTGGCCGCGGTCGAGCGATGCAAGCGGTTTTTCCCAAAAGGCGCGATTCGTGTTCATGGCGGGGCCAGCCATGGTCTGCTAGAGCCCGGCGATCAAGCTGACGACAGGGATGATACGATGAACGGAGTTGGGAAAGCGGGCCTGGCGATACTGATCGGGATGGTGGCAATGCCGCTTTCGGCGCAGCAAATGGGCGCGATCGGCGAAAGCTTCCTTTCCGCGGTGCGCGAACAGGACGGCGCCAAGGCGATGGAATTGATCGGCGGGCGTGGGTCGACCGTGCTCAACTTCCGCGGCGCCAAGGGTGAAAACGCACTGCACATCGTCACCCGCGCGCGAGCGCTCGACTGGCTTGGTTTCCTCCTCGCCAAGAGCGCTAATCCCGACGCCGGAGATTCGACTGGCGAAACGCCGCTGGGGATCGCCGCAAGGCTCGGCTTCGTCGAGGGCGCGCGAACCCTGATCGGAGCGCGTGCCAAGGTCGATCTGGCCAATCGCCGCGGTGAAACGCCCTTGATCATCGCGGTCCAGCAGCGCCAGCCGGCGATCGTCCGGATGCTTCTCGAAGCGGGGGCGGACTCCAGCAAGACCGACCATGTGGCGGGGTATAGCGCACGCGATTACGCCAGGCAGGACCGCCGTTCGACCGAACTGCTGAGGCTGATCGACAGCGTCAAATCGCCCGCCAAGATTACCGTCGGGCCGACCATCCGCTGAACGCTTACGATCCGAACCCCAAGGCCGGGTCGATCTGCGCCGATAGCCGGCGAGCGGCGCGGCGAGCGAAGCGGAGCAGCTCACCCTTGCGGCGGGCGGGTGCGAGCTTGGCGACGGTCGCCTCACGAACGATCGCGGCGTCGTAACGATCGGCGACGATCAGCCCGGCGCGATCGGGAAGAAAGCATTGACGATCGAGCAGCGGACCGAGTGCTTGCGGCACCGCCCAAAAGAAGCGGTCGCAATAATCGAGATATTCGGTCCATTTACAGTCGCCGACAAGGTCGGCCCGGGCGACCTTGATCTCGACAATGGTCAAAGCGCCGCGCGAATCAATCGCCATCATGTCGGCGCGTCGGCCATTGGGCAAAGGCACTTCGCAGATCGCGAACAGATCGTGACGGCAGAACAATCGGGTCACCCCGCGCGCGACTTCGGCCGCGATCGGGGGCGAATCGGTGAAGCAAGGCGGTGCAAATGCAGCGGCGGCCATCGCAGAGCGCTAGAATGAAACGGGAACGATTGGAAGAGCGCGCCGCCTAGCGGTAGAAAACGTGGTTGCCGACGGTTCCGAGGCGGGTTAGCCGCCAGCCCGGCGACACTCGGCGGGCATGGAAGAACAAGGCCTTGGGCACCGAGGAAACCTTGAGATCCTGGTCGACGATCCGGGCTATCGCGACTGCGGTTTTCCACTGCATCCCGGCGCGAGGAATTGGCGGAAGCGAGCGGCCGCGAACGAACGAGAATTGGCTGCGCTGGAATACCACTCCGCAATAAGATGGAGGGAAGCGTCCAGACTTGCTCCGGTCGGCGATGACGTGCCCGACCGCGAGCTGCCCGGCGAGCGGCTCGCTCTTCGATTCGAAATAGATCGCTCCGGCAAGGCATTCGAGCTCGCGGCTGCCCGCATCCGAAGCACGTAATTGGGCAACCAGTTCGGACAAGGTCCCGGAAGGCTTGGCGGCGGGCTGTTCGGACTTTGCGGAGGACTCAGTCTCGGTGGCAGACGCCGGTTCGGCGGCGTGTTGCTCACTCAGCGGATCGACTGTGCGAGGTGTGATCATCGCCGGGACGAGGGCCGCGGGCGCTTCGATCAGGGGTTCGGAGAAAGGCGCAACTTGCGCCGGAGCGACCGAACTGGCGCCGAGGGCCGCGATGACCAACAGGGTCGAACGAAAAGAATTGAACATCAAGTCCGTCTATTATGCGGTGAACCGGCGACACGGCGTATGGCAGCGAAAAGGGCTGCTCCAGCTGTACGATGATCCCCCGTCTGCGTGGCGTCCGACCGACCTGAACGGCCGCCGGGACGCCCCCGCGCTTGCTTGGTTGCTCGTTTCACCATGTTTGGCGGTCAGGTCAACCCGACGCGAGTGTTTCAGCGATGAACCGTTGCGGTGACGGGACGTCCAGTTCAATCAGCCACAGATCGCGGTCGAACGAGCGGCGCCGAGCGAGCCATTGACCGACCGTCGCTGCTTTCGATTCAGCGGGACCGCTGATTTTCCAGCAATAATCGCCATCGCCCGCAGGCAGTCGTTCGAGAATTGCGCAATGGCGCCCGCCCGTCGTGACGATCAGCATAAGCGATCCGCGCTCAGCGTCGCCCTTGGCGATAAGTGTCGCAAAACCACCCTGGCTCGATACCCGCCGGATCAGTGCCGAGGCTTCGACCCCCGCGGCGAGCCGTGGCTTCATCGGACGGCGCGATAGCCGGCAAGCCCACTCAGCGCGATGTGCGAGCGAAGAAAGGTTCCGGTTCCGCGGGCGCATTCCTCGCCTTTTCCGTCGACGATTCGTGCTTCAGCGACGAACACCCGTCGCTTGCCGCTGATCCAGAGCCCTTCGCAACGCGCCTCGCCCCCGCCCATCGCCTTGGTGAAGTGAAGGTTGAACGCCGTGGTGAGAAGGAAGCGGTCGGTGACGAGGCTGTTGGCCGCATAGAAAGCGGCATCGTCGAGCATCTTGAAATAGAGCGTGCCATGCGCCGCGCCCGCCGCGTGATAGATATTCGGATCGATCGTAAAGGCGATTTCGCTCCGTCCCGCCTCGGATATGGTCAGTTGCGAAGTGAACATGTCGTTGACCGGAGCCGAGCGATAAAGCGCCTCGAGCGCGCGGAAATGCGCCTCCGCTCCGGTTGGAGCGTCGGCCCGGGCGGGCGGCTCAGGCGGCGTCGCGATCATCGACTCCGATCAGCACCGCTGCGAGCGCGTCGCGCGATCGTGCCCCGCGCAATTTTTCGAGCGTCGAGGCGTTGCGAGTCGCGCGACTGACCGCGGCGAGCGCTTTGAGATGCTCGGCCCCCGCATCGGGCGGGGAAAGCAGCAGAAAGGCGAGATCGACGGCGCAGCCGTCGATCGCCTTGTAATCGACCGGTTCGCTGAGCCTTGCGGCGATGCAGAACACCTGGCCAAGCCCGGCGAGCTTGCCGTGCGGGATCGCCACCCCATTGCCGAAGCCGGTCGAGCCCAGCCGCTCGCGCTCGACGACGCTGGAAAGGATCAGCGCGGGATCCGCGCCAAGCCGCTGGCCGGCGATCTGAGCGAGCTGCTGAAGCAGCCCGCGCTTGTTGCGCGCGACCAGGCCCGGACGGATCGATTCTAAATCGAGGAATTGCGAAAGCTGCATGACAACACGCTCTAACCGGGCCAGAGGGCCGCACTGGATTTATTCGAGGTTTTGCCCCCGCTGGCCGAAAAATCAGCCGGGCAGCGGCTCGACCCAACCGATCGTCCCGTCGTCGCGGCGATAGACCATGTTGAATGCGCCGCTGCCCGAATTGCGGAACATCAGCGCATTGGTATTGCGCAGGTCCATCATCATCACCGCGTCGGACACCGACGCTTCGGGAATGTCGACCCGGGTTTCGGCGATGATCGCGGGATGCGTACCGTCGCCGACCTTTTCGGGTGGAGCAGCGAACACCGTATAGCCTGCGTTCTCGACCAGCTGCGCATCCGAGGCCTCGCCCTTGCGATCGCGCAGGCGGCAGACGTAGCGGCTCAATTGGCGCTCGATCTTGGACGCTGCGCCTTCGAACGCGACATGCGCGTCCGCGGCCTGGTTCGAGGCTTTGAGCACCACCCCCTGGGCGACCGGTGCGACAATGTCGCAGGTGAAGCTTTCGTGCGGGCCCCGGCCGAAGGTGACATTGGCGGCCACAGCCCGCGAAAAATATTTGTCGGCGATCGCGCCGATGCGGTCCGTAACATGCGAACGCAAAGCGTCCCCGGTATCGACCTGATGGCCCGCGACCCGAACGTCCAATTGTCAGCTCCTTTTCGTCATCGAGCGCGCCGCGGTTAGGCCGCGTTGCGCTTCCCAGTCAACTCGCGACCGGCCAAGCGGTGCCACAGCGCGTCGGCCAGCCCGGCGACAAAGTTGCGATGCCGGTCGAGTTCGTCGGCCAATGCGCGATGCGGCCTCGCCGCGCGGACCGGGCGATCGACGGTTAACGAGAAAGCCTGGACCGGAGCGAGACGATCCTCGGCGATCAGCCCGAGCCCGATCTGCCGCCCCCCGGTGAGCTCGACATAGACCTGGGCGAGCAATTGGGCGTCGAGCAAGGCGCCATGCTTGATCCGCTGGCTACGGTCGACCCCGAAGCGACTGCACAGGGCATCGAGGCTGTGCTTGGCCCCCGGATGACGGCTTCGGGCGAGGACCAGGGTGCAGATCATTCGCGACATGCACACCGCTTCGCGGCCGATTCGCCCGAGCTCGTGATTGAGGAAGCCGAAGTCGAAGCTCGCGTTGTGAGCGACCAACGGCGAATCGCCGATGAAGCCGAGCAAGTCCTCGCAGCGATCGGCGAACAAGGGCTTGTCCGAAAGGAAGATGGTCGACAGCCCGTGGACCGCCTCGGCCTCGCTCGGCATCGCGCGCTCGGGATTGAAGTAGCAATGGAAGTGACGGCCGGTTTCGACCCGGTTGAACATTTCGACGCAGCCGATCTCGACCATCCGGTCGCCGCCAGCGGGGCTCAATCCGGTGGTTTCGGTGTCAAAGACAATTTCGCGCATGAGGATATTATCGTCCCGGTTGGCGAAGGATACAAGCGAGGATCCGATCCACTTGGGCGGCGGTTTCGGGCAGACTGCCCGAAGTGTCGATGATGTAAGTCGACCGGGCGCGCTTGGCCCTGTCGGGCAGCTGGCGAGCGAGGATCGCGGCGAGCTTCGCGGGAGTCATCCCGGGGCGCGCGAGGACTCGTTCGCGCTGGATTTCGGGGGGGGCCGAGACGGTGATGACCTGGTCGAAAGCGGACTCCGCGCCGGTTTCGAACAGCAACGGAATGTCGAACAAAAGCAATGGCTTGTCGTGGTGCCGCGCAATGAACGCCGAGCGCGCTTGAGCCACCGCGGGATGGACCAGCGCTTCGAGCTCGGCGATCGCCGCGGGGTTGCCGAGGACCTGGGCGGCAAGCCGGTCGCGGTCGACTCCGCCGGGCCCGGTGGTGCCAGGAAAGAGCGCCTCGATCGCCTCGACCAGCGGGCCCGCACGATAGAGTTCGTGCACCGCCGCATCGGCGTCGGACAGCGGTACTCCGCGTGCCGCGAACATCGCGGCGACGGTCGACTTGCCCATCCCGATCGAACCGGTCAGCGCAACCAGGATCATGAACGCAGCCTTTGAAGCAGGGTCGAGTCACCACCGCGCGGAGGCTCTTGCCCGAACAGCAGGAGGAAGCTGTCGGCGGCCTGTTCGATCAGCATGTCGAGCCCGTCGAAACTGGCGAGCCCGCGGCGGCGAGCGCCGCGCAGAAGCGCGGTATCGAGCGGAGCGGTGACGAGGTCGAGCACCAGGCCGGTCGCGGGCATCGCCGAAAGGTCGATCGCGACCTCGGTCTGGCCCACCATGCCCATCGGCGTGGCGTTGACCAGACCGTCCGTTTCGATCCGATCGGTGAACGGACGCGGAGCCTCGCTCAACCCGAACTCGACCGCGAGCTTGATCGCCACGGCCTGATCGCGCGACTGGATTCGAACGTCGCGAATGCCGAGGTCGTTGAGCGCGACGAGCAAGGCGCGCGCCGCTCCGCCGCTTCCGAGCAGGGTGACCGAGCGAAGCGG
The DNA here is from genome assembly GCA_046714555.1 of Sphingomicrobium sp. Taxonomy (GTDB): domain Bacteria; phylum Pseudomonadota; class Alphaproteobacteria; order Sphingomonadales; family Sphingomonadaceae; genus Sphingomicrobium. The sequence continues at coordinate 17,762 of JBKKAQ010000020.1, forward strand.
GTGGCCGCTCGCGATCCTGCTTCCGAACAGAGCGCGCGCTCCGCCGACATCGGTATTGCCCGCGATCAACCTGCCGTCGCGCGGAAAGAGCAGGTTGGCGGCCCCCGCGGCAACTGCCCGGTCGGTCGTGTCGTCGGCCAGAACCACCGCGTCGAGCTTCAAGGGCATTGCGACATTGCAGCCGCACCAGTCGGGGTCGGAGCGGCGTGTCGTCAAATAGGCCCGGAAATCGGGGCGAGCGACTTGATGGCGGCGGTAATCGGCGTCGAGCGCAAGCTCCGCCAGCCAAGAGCGATGAATTTCGGGAGAAAGTGCATGCGCGATCGGGTCGCCGATGATTTCGGCATAGCGTCTTGACGTCATGACGAAGCAAGCCCGTGGGTGCGAAGCGCGCCGAGCAAGGCAAGTAACGGCATTCCGAGAATGGTGAAATGGTCGCCTTCGACGCTGTCGAACAGATTGACCCCGCGCCCCTCCATCCGGAACACCCCGACGCAAGAAGCGACTTCGGGCCATTCAAGGTCGAGATAGGAAGCGATGAATTGGTTCGACAGGCTTCGCACGTGAAGCGAGGCGGATTCGCAATGGCTCCATTCGACCGCTCCATCCCGAGCGATCGCCACCGCGCTGGTGAGGACGATTGTCCGTCCCGAAAAGCTGCGCAGATGCGCCGCGGCTTCGGTCCGGTCGGTCGGCTTGTCGAACGTCTTGCCATTGACCGAGACCAAAGAATCGCTCCCGATCACCAGGTCGCCGCGATGCCCGCCCGAGACCGCGAGCGCCTTGGCCGAGGCAAGCGCGAGCGCGAGGCTCGGCACATCGCCCTGGTACGCGGCCTTGATCGCTGCCTCGTCGACGTGCGGCGAGCGGACGTCGAACTCCAGCCCCGCCTGTTCGAGCATCGCGCTTCGCATCGCGCTGGAAGAGGCAAGGACAAGCGCCACCTTATGTTCCTGTGGAAAAGCCGGTGCTTTAGCCTAGCGCGGCAATGGGGATGCGCTCAACCGAAGGATTCCACCGGCGCTCGCCAATGATATCCGAGAAACGGTCCACCGTCGAAAAATTCGGGCGGCGGAATGTGAATCATGGGGGACGATGCGAGCGACTCGCCCGAATACGGCGGGTCGCTACAAACCCCGCCTGTTGGCAAAAGCGGGGCGAAGCCTTAAGCCCCGCGACCCCAGCGCCATCATCATCTACAAAGATTCTTATATATCTTAAATAAAGGAATAGAGGTGGCGTCCTTGCCGTCCGATCGGACCCTTTCGAGCCAGAATGTGGCAAACTTGCCGAGCGTGACCGACAAACCCCTGCTCGGCGTGCTGAACGGCGAGCGGCGCGATCCTCCGCCGGTCTGGTTGATGCGCCAGGCGGGGCGATACCTTCCCGAATATCGTGCGCTGCGTAGCGCCAAGGGCGGGTTCCTCGACCTGGTCTATGATCCGCAAGCCGCCGCCGAGGTCACTCTCCAGCCCTTGAAGCGCTTCGCTTTCGACGGAGCGATCCTGTTTTCGGATATCTTGATTGTGCCGCACGCGCTGGGGATGGACTTGAAGTTCGTCGTCGGCGAGGGCCCGCGCCTGGCGCCGCCGCTTGTCGGGGCGAGCCTCGACCGGCTTGAACCGCGGTTCGAGCGGCTCGACCCGATTTACGCCACCGTCCGGCGGGTCAAGGCGGACTTGTCGCCCCAGACGACTTTCCTCGGCTTCGCTGGAAGCCCGTGGACGGTCGCGACCTACATGGTTGCGGGGCAGGGTAGCCGCGAGCATTCCGAAGCGCGCAGGATGGCTTACAGCGACCCTGGAGCGTTCGCAGCGATCATCGAGCGGATCGAGGCGGTGACGGTCGATTACCTGTCGGGGCAGATCGCTGCGGGGGTCGATGCGGTGCAATTGTTCGACAGCTGGTCGGGAAGCCTTGCGCCGCAGGAATTCGAGCGCTGGGTGATTGCGCCGACCGCGCGGATCGTCGAGCGGCTCAAAGCGCTCCATCCCGCGGTTCCGGTGATCGGTTTTCCCAAGGGCGCGGGTGGCAAAATTGTCGCTTACGCGGCCGAGACCCAGGTCGATGCGATCGGGCTCGACGAGACGGTCGATCCTTTGTGGGCGGTCAGGGTTTTGCCAGAAACCCTGCCGGTGCAGGGCAATCTCGATCCGCTCGCGCTGATCGCCGGGGGCGAGCGGCTGCAAAACGCGGTCGAGCGGATCATTGACGCGTTTGGTGAGCGGCCGCACATCTTCAACCTCGGGCACGGAATCCAGCAGGACACCCCGATCGCCCATGTCGAGCAATTGCTGGCGATGGTCCGGGGCGGGTCGCTGATGAGCGGAAGAATTTGATGTTCGAGGGAATGACCGGCTGGTTAGGGGCGGCTTACCCGTGGATCAAGGCGGCGCATCTGACCTTCGTCATCTTCTGGATGGCGGGGCTGTTCCTGCTGCCGCGCTTCTATGTCTATCATCATGCGACCAGCCCCGGGTCGGCCGAGGACCGTGCGTGGATCGAGCGCGAGGACCGCGCGCGAACGATCATCCTCACCCCAGCGATGCTGATGGTATGGGGGTTCGGGCTGATGCTCGCGGTTCATCTCGACGCGTTCAAACAGCCCTGGTTCATCGCCAAGCTGGCCCTGGTAATCGGGCTGACCGGCTATCAGGGTTGGCTCGCGCTTTACGGGAGAAGGCTCGCCGCGGGCAGCCGTCCGCTCGAGAACCGCACGCTGCGGATCATGAACGAGGTCCCGGGAATTGCGACTGTGCTGATCGTCGTGCTGGTGATCGTCCGGCCGTTTTAGGCGTGTTTGTTGCTCGCTGACACTCGAGGGTTCGTTGTTGCTCGGTGCGGCGTTGCGTATCAAAAGATTCCCGGTGCAAACTCACGTAACGACCGCCTCCTGTTCTTGACACTTGCCGAGGCGAGACTTAGTCCGCGGGGCAAGACGACATTCGGTCCGTACTCGCGTACCGCCGACCCCTCAAGTCGTCCGTTCCGGCGTCCTGCCGCGTTCGTGACCACCTCCCCGAACTTCCCCGCCTTCCCGCCTCCAGCCGACAGAGCCCTCCGATGCACCTCAAGGACCTCAAGAAGAACACTCCCGCCGAGCTCGTGTCGATGGCCGAGGAAGCCGGGATTGAGGGCGCGTCGACCATGCGCAAGCAGGACCTGATGTTCTCGATCCTCAAGGTCCGCGCAGAAAGCGGCGCCGAGATCATGGGGATGGGGACGATCGAGGTGCTCAACGACGGCTTCGGTTACCTGCGGTCCCCTGAGGCCAATTATCTCGCCGGGCCCGACGACATCTATGTCCAGCCGGGCCTGGTGCGCCGCTTCGGGCTTCGCACAGGTGACACGTGCGAGGGTGAAATCCGCGGTCCCAAGGACGGCGAGCGCTATTTCGCGCTGACCCGGGTGACGCAGATTAATTTCGACGACCCCGAGGCGGTGCGCCACCGGGTCAATTTCGATAATCTGACCCCGCTTTATCCCGATTCCAAGCTGACGCTCGACAGCGCCGATCCGACCCAGAAGGACAAGAGCGCTCGGGTGATCGATATCGTCAGTCCGCAGGGCAAGGGCCAGCGCGCGCTGATCGTCGCTCCGCCGCGCACCGGCAAGACCGTTCTGCTCCAGAACATCGCCAAGGCGATCACCGACAATCATCCCGAAGTGTTCCTGATCGTGCTGCTGATCGACGAGCGCCCCGAGGAAGTCACCGACATGCAGCGCAGCGTCAACGGCGAGGTGATTTCCTCGACCTTCGACGAGCCCGCGTCGCGCCACGTCCAGGTCGCCGAGATGGTCATCGAAAAAGCCAAGAGGCTGGTCGAGCACAAGAAGGATGTCGTCATCCTGCTCGATTCGATTACTCGTCTGGGGCGCGCCTACAACACCGTTGTGCCGTCGTCGGGCAAGGTGCTGACCGGCGGGGTCGACGCCAATGCGTTGCAGCGGCCCAAGCGCTTTTTCGGCGCGGCGCGCAACATCGAGGAAGGCGGGTCGCTGTCGATCATCGCCACCGCGCTGATCGATACCGGATCGAAGATGGACGAGGTCATTTTCGAGGAGTTCAAGGGCACCGGCAATTCGGAAATCGTGCTCGACCGCAAGGTCTCGGACAAGCGCATCTTCCCCAGCCTCGACGTCGGCAAGTCGGGCACCCGCAAGGAGGAATTGCTGGTTGATCAGGGGACCTTGTCGAAGATGTGGGTGCTGCGCCGGATCCTGATGCAGATGGGGACGATCGACGCGATGCAGTTCCTGCTCGACAAGATGAAGGACGCCAAGTCGAACGAGGATTTCTTCGCCTCGATGAACCAGTAGGACGGTGGCGTCGTTGACCGCCATGACCACAAGCCGGGATCTGCTGAGCGATGTTTGAAGTGATGATGACGATTGCCGCCGCGGCAAGCAGCGCGAGCCTTGGCGGCCCCGCCGACATGTGGGCGGCAATTGTCCATGATTTTTCGAACATCACTTCGCCAGGCGCCTTTGCCGCCTTCATCCAGGTGCTGATGATCGACCTTGTGCTCGCCGGCGACAATGCGATCGTCGTCGGTGCGCTAGCCGCGGGGCTTCCCGCCGAACAGCGCAAGAAGGTCATTCTGATCGGGGTTATCGCAGCCCTGGTGCTTCGCATCCTGTTCGCCCTGATCGTCACCCAATTGCTTCAGGTCGTCGGGCTGATCCTTGCCGGCGGACTGCTGCTGTTGTGGGTCGCGTGGAAGATGTGGCGCGAGCTTCACCATGCGGGCCAGTCGGGGGGTTCGCCCGAAGTCTCGGGGGACGAATCCTCCGGGCTGCGACCAGCCAAGAGCTTTGCCGCCGCCGCCTGGGCGGTCGCGCTCGCCGACGTGTCGATGAGCCTCGACAATGTTCTCGCGGTCGCCGGCGCGGCCCGCGGCCACCCGGGAATCATGATCGTTGGGCTGATCTTCGCGGTCGCCTTGATGGGGCTCGCCGCCAATGTCATCGCCAAATATATCGAGCGCTACCGCTGGATCGCCTATGTCGGGCTGGCGGTGATCCTCTACGTCGCGGGCAAGATGATCTGGGAAGGCTGGCACGAGGTCGCACCGGTGGCGCTTCCGCTGTTCGGCTGATGCCGCGCGCGCGCGAGACGATCTTCGCCTTGTCGAGCGGGCGGCCGCCGGCGGCGGTGGCGGTGATCCGCACCAGCGGGCCCGACGCGCATCGAGCCGCAGGGTTGCTGTCCAGACTTCCGCCCCCGCGCGAAGCGGCGCTTCGAACGCTCCGCGATCCGCGCGACGGCAAGCTCCTCGACCAAGCTCTGGTTGTGCGATTCGACCGCCCGGACAGCGCAACCGGCGAAGATGTGGTGGAATATCAATGCCATGGAGGCCGAGCGGTGGTGGATGCCGTGCTCGCTGCGCTGGCTTCGATCGACGGGATGCGGCTCGCCGCGCCCGGCGAATTCACCCGCCGCGCGCTGACCAACGGGCGGATCGACCTGACCGAGGCCGAGGGGCTCGCCGATCTGCTCGAGGCCGAAACCGAAGCCCAGCGCCGCTCGGCTCTGGCGAGTGCGAGTGGTGGACTTCGGCGCCAGATCGAGTCGTGGCAGGCACGGCTGGTCGAACTTTCGGCGCGCGCCGAGGCCGCGATCGACTATGTCGGCGAGGAGGACGTCGATTCGGGCGATGAGGCGCTGGCGATCGACACAAGGGCGCTTGGACAGGAGCTTCGTCAATGGCTCGAGCGCCCGCGAGTAGAACCGCTTCGCGATGGCCTCCGAGTGGTCGTCGCGGGTCCGACCAATGCCGGAAAGTCAAGCCTTGTCAATGCGATAAGTCAATCAGAAAAGGCCATCGTCACCGCCGTTCCGGGGACCACGCGCGATTCGATCGAGGTGCCCCTGGCGATCGGCGGGGTGGCGTTTGTGCTGGTCGACACCGCGGGGCTGCGCGACAGCTACGATCCGGTCGAGCGGATCGGGGTCAAGCGAAGCCGGAGCGAGCTCGCCGCGGCGGATATTGTGCTTTGGCTTGGTGAGTCCGACGAGGCGCCGCGCCATTCGCAACTGCTTTGCATTCATTCGCTGGCCGATCGGCCAGAGCGTAGCCATGTCGCGAGCGGCTCGATCGCGGTATCATCGCTCAGCCTCCAAGGGATCGAGACGCTGCTCGAGGCTCTTCTCGCCATAGCGACGAATCTGCTTCCGGGTGAGGGCGCGCTCGCGCTCAATCGCCGGCAAGCCCAGACGCTGTCTGCGGTCGAGGCTGAACTTGGCGCTGCAGCCGGGGTGACCGATCCGCTATTGCTGGCCGAACATTTGCGCGAGGCCCGATCGAGGTTCGATCGGCTGACCGGGCACGCCAGTACCGAGGCCATGCTCGACGCTTTGTTCGCGCGCTTTTGTCTGGGGAAGTGAACGTTTCACGTGAAACGTCGCGATTTTGACGAGCGTGCGTAACCTGACTATTCGAACAATATGTACGACGTACTCGTCATTGGTGGAGGACATGCGGGCTGCGAAGCCGCGGCCGGGGCAGCCCGGCGCGGGGCGCGGGTCGGCCTGATCAGCCTTCGTCCGCAGGACATTGGACAAATGTCGTGCAATCCTTCGATCGGCGGGGTCGGCAAGGGTCATCTGGTTCGCGAACTGGATGTTTTCGACGGGCTGATGGCGCGAGCAGCCGACCGGGCCGCAATCCACCGGCGGATGCTCAATCGAAGCAAGGGAAGCGCAGTTCACGGGCCGCGAGTTCAGGCGGACCGGCGCTTGTTCGCTCAGGCAGTGCGCGAGCTTCTGTCCGCGAATCAGGTCGAACTGATCTGCGCTGAAGTCATAGAGATGCTGATCGAGACGGGCCGGGTCATTGGCGTCAGGCTTGCCGACGGAACCGCGCTCGGTTGCAGGGCGCTGGTCATCGCCACCGGGACATTTCTCGATGCGAAAATGTTCTGCGGCGAGCAGAGGATAGCGGGGGGCCGTGCTGACGAATGTTCGGCGATTCCGCTGGCCGGCCAGATTCGCGAAATCGGATTGGGGCGCGGGCGGCTCAAGACGGGGACACCGCCGAGGCTCGACGGCCGGACGATCGACTGGGCGCGGCTCGAGCGGCAGCCGAGCGACTGGGATCGCTGGACGATGTCGGCAATCGACGACGGGATTGCACCGCCGCAGGTCGAATGCGCGATCACTCGAACAAATTCGCGCACTCACGACCTGATCCGCTCGGGCTTCGACCGTTCCCCTTTGTTCGCAGGCGCGATCGAGGGCCGCGGTCCGCGCTATTGCCCGTCGATCGAGGACAAGGTTCGCCGCTTCGGCGATCGCGACGGGCATCAGATCTTCCTCGAGCCCGAGGGGCTCGATTCCTATCTGGTCTACCCCAACGGAATCTCGACCTCGCTCCCGGCCGATCTCCAGCGTGACTTCGTTCGGAGCATCGCGGGGCTCGAACGCTGCGAAATCGTTCGGCCGGGCTATGCGGTCGAATATGAGTATGCCGATGCACGGAGGCTCGGCTCGACTCTCGAGTGCTTCGAGCTCGCCGGGCTGTTCCTCGCGGGTCAAATCAACGGAACCACCGGATATGAAGAAGCTGCGGCGCAGGGGCTGGTCGCGGGGTTGAATGCCGCCGCGGTCGCTGTCGAGCTCGAACCGGTGCGGTTTGACCGACGATCAAGCTATATCGGGGTGATGGTCGACGATCTGACGCTCCAGGGCGTGAGCGAACCTTATAGGATGATGACCGCGCGCGCCGAATATCGGCTGTGGCTTCGCGCCGACAATGCGGTCACCCGGCTTGGTCCCGCCGCGCTTGCCGCGGGGTGCGTGTCGGTTTTGCGGAGGAGCCGGATCGAGTCGCATCTGTCCGAGCACCAGCGCATCGAAAGTGCGCTCGATCGGCGCGTAACGGCAGTGGCGATCGGGCTCGCCGGTCAGGAGAGTCGGCCCATTCGCGACTGGCTCCGAGTGGCCGGGATCGAGCCGCACGTCCGCAGTCATCTCGGCGCGCAGGGCCAGGCATTCGATGAGGCGGTGAGCGACGCGATCTACGCGCCTTATCTCGAGCGGCAGCGGAGCGAGTGGCATTCTCTCGACCGGGACCGGGCACGATTGATCCCCGGGCGACTTGATTATAGCCGGATCCCGGGTCTTTCGGCCGAAATGGTCGAACGGTTGAATGAGGCGCGCCCTGAAACGCTCGATCAGGCAGCGCGTATTGCAGGAGTGACTCCGGCAGCTTTGACCGCACTCCATATGGCGGCTGCGCAATTCGTGAAATGAGCTATGATCTCGCCCAGCTGATCGGGCGCGATGTTTCACGTGAAACAATGGACAAGCTTGACCACTATGTCGGTCTACTCCTCCGCGAGAATCAGCGGCAAAATCTTGTCGGCGGATCTACCGTGGGCGACGTATGGAATCGGCACATTGCCGACAGTGCGCAATTGTTGCGATTTGCACCGCGCGAGGGGGCAAGCTGGGTCGATATCGGGAGCGGAGCCGGATTGCCCGGAATGGTCGTCGCGATACTGGAAGGAGGCGCGGTCACTCTGGTCGAACCGCGGCGGCTACGAGCGCAATTCCTCGCGGAAACCGTTCAAGCCCTCGGTCTCGAGCAAGTGTCGGTGGTCCGGGGTAAAGCCGACAAGGCGGTCGGAAAGTTCGACGTGATCACCGCTCGGGCGGTTGCCACGACCGACCGAATTGTCGCAATGACTTTCCATCTGTCGCATCTGCGAACGATCTGGGCGCTTCCACGGGGTCGCGGCGGTAAATCTGAACTGGCCGAGGTCAAGCGAAACTGGCAGGGAGAGTTTCAATGCCATGAGAGCCTGACCGACCCCGGCGCCGTGATCATCACGATGACGGGTATCACAGCGAAGGGAAAGCAATGATCCGGCTCGCGATAGCCAATCAGAAGGGTGGAGTCGGCAAGACCACGACTGCGATAAACCTGTCGACCGCGCTTGCGGCGATCGGCTGGAAGGTGTTGCTCGCCGATCTCGACCCGCAGGGGAATGCCTCTACCGGGCTAGGCGTGAACCAGGCGAACCGGACCCTTTCGAGCTATGACGTCCTGATCGGCGATGCGAGCGTGGCCGAGAGCGTGGTCGCGACGCGCGTGCCGAGGCTCGACCTGCTCGCCGCGACAGTCGACCTGTCGGGAGCCGAGATCGAGCTGGTTGCAATCGAGCAGCGCAATTACCGCTTGGCCAAGGCGTTCGACGCGATTCCCCCGGGACGATGGGACATCTGCCTGATGGATTGTCCGCCATCGCTCGGGCTGGTGACGGTCAATGCATTGGTTGCGGCGCGGCATTTGCTGGTTCCGTTGCAGTGCGAATTCTTCGCGCTCGAAGGGTTGAGCCAGCTGCTCCAGACGGTCGAGCGGATTCGGGTGGGCTATAATCCGGCCTTGTCGATCCTTGGGGTGGCATTGACGATGTTCGATCGCCGCAACAATTTGTCGCAAGCGGTCGCCGAAGATGTTCGCGCCTGCCTTGGCGCGGCGGTGTTCGACACTGTGATTCCGCGCAACGTCCGGCTGTCCGAAGCGCCGAGCCATGGCTTGCCGGCGCTGATCTATGATCTGCGCTGCCCCGGGTCGGAAGCCTATATCCGGCTCGCGCGCGAATTGATGACCCGGCTTCCCCAGCGCGCCGAGGCGGCATGATGATCCGCAAGCCTGGAGCGGGTTTGGGCCGCGGACTATCGGCCTTGCTTGACGAAGCCGTGCGGGCGCCGGGCGAGGGGCAGCATCCGGGTCCGCGCGGGGGCGGAGTGCGCGACATCGCCATTGACCAGATCCGGCCCAATCCCAATCAGCCTCGCGCCAATTTCGACGAGAAGGCGCTTGAGGAGCTGGCCGATTCGATCGCGCAACGCGGAATCCTCCAGCCGATCCTGCTTCGCGCGGCGGGCGAGGGTTTCGAGATCGTTGCGGGGGAGCGGCGCTGGCGGGCGTCGCAGCGCGCTCGGCTCCACCATGTCCCGGCGATTGTCCGCGAGTTCGACGACGCCTCGGCCGCCGAGGTCGCGCTAATCGAGAATATCCAACGCGAGGACCTCAATGCAATCGAGGAGGCCGAAGGTTTCCGCCAATTGATCGAATATCATGGGCATTCGCAGGACGGGGTCGCACAGATCGTCCACAAATCGCGAAGCCATGTCGCCAATCTGCTTCGCTTGCTCGACCTGCCCGCTTTCGTCCGCGAAGCGCTATTGCGAGGTGATATCAGCATGGGGCACGCGCGTGCGATCGCGACCTCGCCCGATGCCGAGGAGATCGCGCGAGAGATCATCGCCAACGACTGGACGGTTCGTCAGGCCGAGGCACGGGTCCGCGCCGACAAGCCCGTGAGGAAATCAGCCGAGCGTCCGCCCAAGGCGGTCGATGCCGACCTTTCAGCACTTGAGCGGCAACTGGCCGATCTCCTGGGGCTCAAGGTCAAGGTCGCGCATGGCGCGGCGGGGGGGAGCGTGACGCTCCATTACAGCAGCCTCGACCAGCTCGACATGATCTGCCAGCGGCTCAGCGGCGAACCGATCTAGCGCCGCCTGGCCGCGCGGGCGATTGCGGTCAGCTCCTCGCCGATCGCCGCCGCTCCCGGCGCTCCCGCCAGCATCACGGCATGCTCGAGCGCCGCGGCGCGCTCGCCGATCTGCGCCAGCCGCTCGGCATTCCACCCGACAAGCATTTGTCGGATCATAGGTTTATCTTTCCAGAACAATGATTTGCCTGCTGACGCCATGACGCCGTCGAGCCTCTCGCCCTGCTCGATCCGGGCGCGCAGCGGAGCCAATTGGAGCAGTCGCCGCTGGAGCGCCCGGATGATCGGGATCGCCTCGCTCGGGTTCGGGCTAAGCCGTCCGAGCGCCTCGGCGAGCTCGACCATTTTCCCGGTCAGCGCGAGGTCGCCGATCCGAAGCGCATTGCCTTCGACCGATTCGGCGCCGAGCTGATCGACCGCTTCATCGTCGACTTCTTTCGGAGACGCCGGCGAGGCCCCGGCGAACAACGCGTATTTGGCGAGTTCCTGGGCGACCAGCGCTCGATTGCCGGCGCAGGAAGCGGCGATCCGGGCGGCGATGTCGGGGGCGATCCGCAAGCCTTCGCGGCGGCCAAGTTCGATCACCATCTGGTCGGCGTCGCGTCCCTCGGGGACGTACGATACGTGGGCGAAAGCCTGGGGGTGGGCTTCGGCGAGCTTGAGCAAGGCCGACGACTTGGGCAGCTTCCCACCGATCGCAATCGCCGGGCTTTCGACCGCGGGGGCGGCGAACAGGGCCTCGACCGCCGGAGCGATCTCGTCGTCCGCGGGCTCAAGCCACAAGGCACGCGGGCCGCCGAACAGCGCCATCGCCCGCGCCTCGTCGGCGAGCGCCGCGGGGTCCGAGCAGAGCGCGGCCGGAGCGAGCGCGAACTTTTCGGCCTTGCCGAGGCCAAGGAGCAGGCGCTCGCCGAGCGCTCGCGAGCCGGCCTCGTCGGCGCCGTGGAACAAATAGAAACGCACGCTCCGATCGGGGCGGTCGAGCGCCTCGCCGAGGTTCGCCCTGGACGATTTCACTGGTCGGGCGGCCTTCACGGATCGGCGTGAGTGCGCGCGACGAACAGTCCGAGACGAGCGACGATCTGGTCGGCGACGATCAGCGCCAGCCGCTCGAGCGCGCTCTGCTCGGCGGCGACGGTGGCATATTCGGAGCTGACGACGTCGATTCCGGCGTCGGAGCCCGCGGTGGCGTCGAGCACCACTGCTCCGTTGGCGAGATCGACCAGCCGGTAGCGCGCGCGAAGCGTTCGACGCTCGCGGGTGGTCGCGCTGTCGCCACGGATGCCAAAGCCGGTGATGTCGTCGTCGAGCTCAACCTCGAGCCGGTAGGCGCCGCCGCCTCCGCTCCCGATCCGGTCGACCAGGGCATTGCGCATCAGCCAGCCGCTCTGTCCGGGGATCGTCGCGACCTCGATCGAGCGCAGCCCTTGGGCGACCGAACTCGATTCGCCCCCGGAATAGAGCGGGCGGAGACCGCAGCCGCCGAGCAGCAAGACCGCGACAAGGGCGAGCAGCCGGCTCACAGGACGATATTGACCAGCCGGTCGGGGACCACGATCACCTTGCGCGGGGCCGCTCCGGCGAGCTGGCGAAGCACCTTGTCCGATTGGAGCGCGAGCGCTTCGGCCGAGTCGCGGTCGAGCCCGCGCGCGTCGCTGACGGTGTCTCGTAGTTTGCCGTTGACCTGAATCGCGAGGGTCACCTCCTCATCGACCAGCAGCGCGGGGTCGTGCCCCGGCCATTCGGCGGCGGCGATCAATCCGCTCTGGCCGAGCTGTCCCCACGCTTCCTCGGCCAGATGGGGGGCCATTGGAGCGATCAGCCGGATAAGGGTCAGCACCGCGGCGTCGCGGCTGGCCGAAGGCGCAGCCTTTTCGATCCGGGTGGTCAGATCGTAGAGCGCGGCGACCGCCTTGTTGAACTGGAGAGCGTCGATCGCCTCGCCGACTGCGGCGGTGGCGCGGTGGACCTTCTTGTCGAGCGCGAGATCCTCGCCTTGACCCGAGCCGACCCCGCCCGCGGCGAGCCGCCACACCCGCTGGACAAAGCGCGCGGCGCCCTCGATCCCGCTTTCGGACCATTCGAGGTCGCGCTCGGGGGGGCTGTCCGAAAGCATGAACCAGCGCACCGCGTCGGCGCCGTGGCGGTCGACGATCGGTTCGGGATCGATGGTGTTCTTTTTCGACTTGGACATTTTCTCGATCCGGCCGCGCTCTACCCCGCTGCCGGTCGCGCGCTCGATCATCGCGCCGCTGACGCCGAGCGTGATTTCGTCGGGAGCGAGCCAGCGGCCGTCGAGCGAGCGGTAGGTCTCGTGGGTGACCATGCCTTGAGTGAACAGTCCCTTGAACGGCTCGGTGAAACCGATCCGGCCGATCCGGTTGAGCGCGCGGGTCCAGAAGCGAGCGTAGAGCAAGTGAAGGATCGCATGCTCGACCCCGCCGATATATTGGGCGACGGGGAGCCAGGCCTCGGCTTCGGCGCGGTCGAACGGGCGATCCTTGGGCTGGCTTGCGAAGCGAATGAAATACCAGGAGGAATCGACGAAGGTGTCGAGCGTATCGGTCTCGCGCCGGGCCGCGCGGCCGCATTTGGGGCAGGGAACGTCGCGCCATTCGGCGTGGCGGTCGAGCGGATTGCCCGGCTGGTCGAACGCCACGTCCTCGGGAAGCACCACTGGCAAATGCTCGCGCTTAACCGCGACCGGGCCGCAGCCCTGGCAATGGACGATCGGGATCGGTGTGCCCCAGTAACGCTGGCGCGAAACCCCCCAGTCGCGCAGTCGCCAGGCGGTGGAGCCTTTGCCCCAGCCCGCGGTCTCGGCGCGTTTGATCACTTCGGCCGAAGCTTCGGCACTCGTCATTCCGTCGAGGAAGCGCGAGTTGACCGCGATTCCATGCTCGCTTTCGGCTTCGATCAACGGATTGGAAGCAGCGTCGAGCGAGGCGGCGACCACCCGGCGGATCGGCAGATGATATTGCCTCGCGAATTCATGATCTCGGGAATCGTGCCCGGGGACGCCGAAGATCGCACCGGTACCATATTCGATCAGGACGAAATTAGCGATGTAGACCGGCAGCTTCCAGTCGGGCTCGAACGGGTGGGCGACGCTCAGCCCGGTGTCGAAGCCGCGTTTGTCGGCGGTCTCGATCTCGGCCGCGGTGGTTCCGCCGAGTTTGCAGGTCGCGATGAACTCGGCCGCCTCGGGGCTTTTCGCAGCGATCGCCTCGGCGATCGGATGCCTCGCGGCGATGGCGACGAAGCTTGCTCCGAAGATCGTGTCGGGACGAGTGGTGAACACCTCGATCCGGTCGATCGCGTCGACCCGTGGGGCGAGCGCAAAAGCGAATTGCAGCCCGCGGCTCTTGCCGATCCAGTTTTCCTGCATCAGCCGGACCTTGTCGGGCCACTGGTCGAGCGTGCCGAGTCCGTCGAGCAGTTCCTCGGCAAAATCGGTGATTCTGAGGAACCACTGGCTCAATTTGCGCCGCTCGACCGCAGCGCCCGAGCGCCAGCCCTTGCCGTCGATCACCTGTTCATTGGCGAGCACGGTCATGTCGACCGGGTCCCAATTGACCTCGCTTTCCTTGCGATAGACCAGCCCGGCCTCGTACAGGTCGAGGAACAGGGCCTGTTCGTGGCCGTAATAATCGGGCTCGCAGGTGGCGAGCTCGCGGCTCCAGTCGAGCGCGAAGCCGAGCCGTTTCAACTGCCGGCGCATCGTCGCGATATTGTCGCGGGTCCAGCCGCCCGGATGAACCCCCTTCTCCATCGCGGCATTTTCGGCGGGCATTCCGAACGCGTCCCAGCCCATCGGGTGAAGCACTTCATTGCCCTGCATCCGGCGATAGCGCGCGAGCACGTCACCCATCGTGTAATTGCGCACATGTCCCATGTGGATCCGCCCCGACGGGTAGGGGAACATCTCGAGCACATAGGCCTTGGGCTTCGCGCTCGCGCTGTCGGCGGCGAAGCTTTGCGCCTCGTCCCAGCGCGCCTGCCAGCGCGCGTCGGCCTGGGCCGGATCGAACCGCTCGGTCATTTCCCAGTGTGCCTGGGCATCGGCAAGCCTAGCCGCCGACGGAGGTGCGGCGAAGGTCGCGGGCGCGGGTCAGGATGATGTCCTCGAGCTTCTGGACGGTCGCCGCCGCGACCGGCGCGTCGACCCAGCCGCCGACCTGCTGGACCTGGCGCGAGGCGGCGACCCGAAGCGCATCGGCGCGCAGGTCCTGGTCGAGGATCGAGACGGTCAGCTTGACCCGCTCGCCCGGGGAAGAGGGGTTGGCGTACCAGTCGGTGACGATCACCCCGCCATTCGAATCGGCCTGGACCAATGGAGCGAAGGACAAGGTGTCGATCGCCGCGCGCCACAAATAGCTGTTGACCCCGATCATCGTCATTTTCGACGGAGCGAGCTGGGTCGGCAATTCGCGATTCCGCGAGCAGCCGGCGAGGATGATCAACGGGACGAGCGCGGCGGCGGTGAAATGCAGGCGGGGCATGAAAATCATCCTGACAAAGGAGGGCGTTGGCGGCGTTATAGATGTTGCCCCAAGCGCCGCAAGCGCGCAGTGCAGAGTCCGCCGGGACCGATTTCTGTGGATTTGGCGCAACACGCAGAAATTGAATCGGTCTGGACTGTGGAACCGGGCGCCGGGTCGAGCTATATCGACTCCAGAGGGAGCAGGTGAAGTGGGGTTGTCGAGTCGTTCTCGAATTGGAAAGCTGTCCGCTGCGCTAGTCGTGGCGGGATTGCTGCTGCCTCCCGCATTCGCCGCCAACCCGGCTCAACCGAAGCGCCGCGCCCCGGCGATCGCGCTAAGCCTCGACAATGTCTCGTCATTCACTCCGGCCAATGCCGACCCGCGGCTTGCCGCGGCGTTTGCCGGCAAGGCGCCGTCGGCGTCCGATTTCCGCTTCACTCCAGCGGCGAGCAAGAGCCGCCCGTCGCAGCTTCGAGTCGCGATTCGGGCGCGCACCACTTCGCCGGGCGTTGTAACTCGAGCCGACAGCGGCGGGCAGACCTCGGCGAGCCCGGTAGGAGCGCTCACTCCGGCGAGCTATAATCTTGGCGCAGCGATCGGCTGGAGGCGCTTTGCGGTGACTGGCGACGTCGCCAGGACCAAGGGCGTCAATCCGGCGCTCGGCGGCGGGCGCGAAGGCGCTCTGGTCGGGGTCAATTATTCGCTCAAGCGGTTTACCGGGCGAGTCGCGGTCGGCGCCGATCGCGGCGACGGAAGCCAGGCGGCGGTGCTCCCCGATACCCAGACCTATTCGCTCGATGTCGGGGGCGCCTACAAGCTCAGCCGGACCCTCGCGGTGACCGGCGGGGTGCGCTACAAGATCGAACGCGACCGAGTGACGACGCTTGCCGACCAGCGCCGCGACAGCCAGGCGGTCTACGTCGGCACCGCCTTCAAGTTCTGACAAAACCCGAGCCCAGCGAAATTCCGATCGACACCGCAGCGGCTCGCCGCTCGCGGATTCTCGATTCGATCGCCGCGGCGGCTCGGCTGGCGCGGCGACGCGCTTCCGAAATCGAGCTGATCGCGGTGTCGAAAACCCGAAGCGCGGCCGAGATCGAGCCGCTGATCGCCGCCGGGCAGAGCGCGTTCGGCGAGAGCCGGGTTCAGGAAGCGGCGGCCAAATGGCCCGCATTGCGCGCGGCGCATGGCGAGGCCCGGCTGCACTGCATCGGCCGGCTGCAATCGAACAAGGCCGACGAGGCGGTACGACTGTTCGACGTCATTCATTCGCTCGACCGGCTGTCGCTGCTCAACTCGCTGGCTGCGGCGGCGGCCAGGGCTGCGCGAAGCCCAAGCGTATATATCCAGGTCAATATCGGCGAGGAGGAGCAGAAGGGCGGCTGCGCGATCGCCGATCTGCCCGGGCTGATCGCCGCGGTGAGAGCCTCGCCGCTGCGGCTCGACGGGCTGATGGCGATCCCTCCGCTGGGGCCCGAGCCCGCCCCGTACTTCGCGCTGCTCGCCGAGCTTGCGCGGCGGCATGACGTCAGTGGCCTGAGCATGGGGATGTCATCCGATTTCGCCACCGCGGTGATGCTCGGCGCGAGCGCGGTGCGGGTCGGCACCGCCTTGTTCGAAGACTGAGTTCGGCGCCTAGCCGAGGTGCCCGCTGCGCGAGCGCTTGGTGGCAATATAATCGGCGTTGTGCGGATTGACCGGCATGTGGTGCGCGACCCGCTCGGCGACCGCGATCCCGGCCGCGGCGAGGCCGTCGACCTTGGTCGGATTGTTGGTCAACAGCCGCACCTCGTCTATGCCAAGCGCATCGAGCATCGCCGCGGCGATCGCATAGTCGCGCTCGTCGTCGGCGAAACCCAGTCGGCGGTTGGCGTCGACCGTGTCGAGCCCGCGGTCCTGCAACTGATAGGCGCGAAGCGTGTTGGCGAGCCCGATCCCGCGGCCTTCCTGGCGAAGGTAGAGCAGAATCCCGCCGCCCGCCTCGCCGATCAGCCGCAGCGCTTGCGCGAGTTGGGGGCCGCAATCGCATTTGAGCGAGCCGAACACGTCGCCGGTGAGGCATTCGCTGTGCAGCCTGACCAAGGGCGGCATTCCTCCCGGAGCGCCGACCAGCAAGGCGACATGCTCGGCGCCGTCGTCGCTTGCTCGAAACGCGACGATCTGGGTTGCAGGCATGGAGTCGAGCGGGAGCCTCGCGCGGGCGACGATGCGCAACTCGGGGACCGCGCCTTCGAGCGCGGCGCAATCGACCCGCGCGGCAATCGCTTCGGACGGATCGACCAGCCACAGCGCGGGGAGCAGACCGGCCAGCCGGGCGAGGGTCAGAGCGGCGGCCGCGCCATCGCCGGCGGCCAGGGTCGCCAGCGGGCCGATCGGCGCTCGCTCGAAATCGCGCCCCGGATCGGCCAGCGCGAGCGCCGAATCATGATCGAGCCATTGCGCCCGAGCGATCCGCACCGGCTGGTCCGGGTCGGCCGCGGCGAGCTCGTTGGCGAGCCCAAGCGCGGCGGCGCGGACCCCGCTGATCAGAAGATCGGCGGTCGAGTGCGGATCGAGCAATTCGAGCATTGAGCGGCTTGCGGTTTCGACCGCGAGCAAGCCGAACGGCCGGGCACCGTCGATCGCCACCGGACGCCCCGACCGAAGCGCCGCTACCGCTCGCTCGACCGCATCGGCGGTCACATCCGAAACTCGCTGACCAAAGGCACATGGTCCGAAGGCCGCTCCCACGACCGGCACGGTTCGTGGACGCAGTGCATCGTCATTTGCGGCGCGAGGTCGGGGCTTGCCCACATATGGTCGAGCCTTCGCCCGCGGTCGTTGGCGGTCCAGTCCTTCGAACGATAGCTCCACCAGGTGAACAGCCGCTGAGGCGCCGGGACGAAGCGGCGACCGAGGTCGATCCAGCGGTGGGCCGATTGCAGGCGCTCGAGCGCTTCGATCTCGACCGGGGTGTGGCTGACGACATCGGTCAGCGCCTTGTGGCTCCACACATCGCATTCCAGCGGAGCGACATTGAAATCGCCGACCACCAAAGTCGGCTCAGCCAACTTTTCGGACCAGCGGGTCATCCGTTCGAGGAAGTCGAGCTTCTGCCCGAACTTGGGGTTGAGCGCGCGGTCGGGGATGTCGCCTCCCGCCGGGACATAGACGTTCTCGATCCGGATTCCGCAGTCGAGCCGGGCGCCGACATGGCGCGCCTCGCCATTGTCCTGCCAATCGTGGCGGCCCGCCTCGTGAAGCGGTAATTTGCTGAGGATCGCGACTCCATGATGCATCTTCTGCCCGTGGAGCAATTGATGGACATATCCCGCGCGGCGGAACAGATCGGCCGGGAAGACGTCGTCCCGCGCCTTGGTTTCCTGGAGGCAGAGGATGTCGGGCGCTTACTCGACGAGGAAGCGCTCGACGATGCCGAGCCGCGCGCGCACCGAATTGACGTTCCATGAGGCGATCTTGAGCGATTGGGTCACGCTTGGGCTCTAGCCCGCGTTGCGGGCGAGCGCCAAGCGGTGTGTTGGTTGTTGCTCGCTGACCGCTCGGGCCGGTGGGGTCGTGCGCACAAGACGACTCCGCCCGACGAAAAAGGCCCCCGCTCCGGGGGCATGGAGCGAGGGCCGACCAAGCGTTTCGTCACGCGAGGCGATCGCCCGGGCCCGGGTAACAGGGGGAAACCCCAAGCCATTCGGGCGATCACGAGGACTTTTACCGCGCCTTAACTGTCGCGCCGATGAACAGTCCTGAAATGCTACGCTTTCTTCTTCGGCCGCGGGGCGGGCTCGGCGAAGGTGAAAGAGTCTTCGGGAACCGCGACATTATAGCGCTGGCCGTTGAGCTTGACCGTGGTCCGCTTGTTCTGGGCGTCGATCGCGGTCCAGCCTTCGAGCACCAGCCCGCCGGGGGCCGAGCCGTTCCTGACGAAGGCGAGGATCAGAGTTCCGAATTCGGGGCGCCGGGGATCGCGCGCGCGGACCAGCAGGACCCGCGGGTCCTTTGCCGGAACCACCCGAGCGATCCGTTGAAGCTCGGGCTTGGCCGACAGCAACACCGCGAGAGGCGACCTGGCGATCGGCCATGCCGATTTCTGCCCGACTTCATAATCGACGAAGGTCAGGGTCTTGCCATTGCCAACCAGCAGCATGTTGGCGCCATCGCCATAATCGAAGCGGATCCGCCCCGGGCGCTTGAGCGCGAGCGTTCCGCTGATCGAGCGGTTCTTGGAATCGGTCTGGACGAACCCGGCGGTCATCGATTGCGCGAGGACCAGATGGTTCTCGACCTCGGCAAGCTGGGGCGACGGAGCCGCCAGCGCCGCGCCGCTGAGGCTCGCGGCGATCGCCACCGGCGCAAGCGCGCGCAACAGGGTCAGCGAAAATCTCATGTCAAACTCCTTGAAAGGCTTGTGCGCGGCCATGGCGCTCGGCCGTTGAATGCGAACTGAACCCTTCGGTTCCGCGCGGTTCAGTTCAGCGACCGAAGTGAAGGGAGCATCGGCCAGACCCTTGTCATGGTAAGATCGCATTGCCGGAGAATATCCATCCCAACCAATGCTTCGAACCGAAATCCATTGCGAAGTTCGAAACCAATGATTTCCTCGAAGACAAAAGGGAAGCTTGGCAGTTCCTGTTGGTCCGCTGAAACGGCTAATCGAAACACGTAACGCTCCACTTGGTCTTCATTTCGAGCCGAAACCAAGGGACGCTTGCCAATCCCATGCAGGCCGAGTTCTCCCGCAATCCGCTTTGTGATGCCGCTCGTAGTGGAGCCAGTATCGAGCAATGCGTCCACGTGCACAGCGAGTAAGTTCGTCGCTGGTGAGGGAGCTAGGATTGTTGCCGGGAAAATTGGCTGGCGACCGTCGTGCTGCCAGCTAATTTCCGACATGTGACCAGAAACCGAGATCGATCGGCTCGTCCGTCACTTCTTGGATCGAAAAAATACCGTCATCGTAGCGTTCGGTTCCGGCGCGATAAGCGCCACCCGGCGTATCGAAGAAACCGACCACTTCGCCATCGCGCATCAAAGCAAGCTGATCTTTGTGACACTTCAATATGATCGCTAATTGCCGCACGAATGCGTCGTAATTTCGATCAACTTCCAGTTTCTGCCGTTCGGCGTTCATGCGAACCTCCATTCGACTGGCCGACAGAATCACACGGATTGTCGTGCCTGCCAAGCGTCATGCGTTAGACTGACTCGATTATTCGACGAATCGACCGCTCAAAGCGGATGGCCGTCGGGGTCGATCAGCACCTCGCGGCGGCCGACATGATCGGGGATGCCGACCTTGCCGTCCTTTTCCATCCGCTCGATCAGCCGCGCCGCGCTGTTGTAGCCGACCCGCAACTGGCGCTGGAGATAGGAGGTCGAGGCCTTCTGGCTCTCGGCGACGATCTGCACCGCCTTGCGATAAAGCATCGTTTCGGCGTCGTCCTCGCCGGTCGGCTGGCCGTCGAACATGTAGCCCCCGTCCTCGGGCTCCTCGGTCACCGCCTGGATATAATCGGGAACACCTTGCTTGCGCCAATGCTCGGCGACCAGTCGGACTTCCTCGTCGCTGACGAACGGCCCGTGGACCCGGATGATCTGCTTGCCGCCGGGCATGTAGAGCATGTCGCCCTTGCCCAGCAGCTGCTCGGCGCCCTGCTCGCCGAGGATCG
Source organism: Sphingomicrobium sp. (assembly GCA_046714555.1). Classification (GTDB taxonomy): domain Bacteria; phylum Pseudomonadota; class Alphaproteobacteria; order Sphingomonadales; family Sphingomonadaceae; genus Sphingomicrobium. The sequence continues at coordinate 38,430 of JBKKAQ010000020.1, forward strand.
TCCGGCTGTCGATCTTCGAGGTCACCTGGAAGCTGATGCGGGTCGGAAGGTTGGCCTTGATCACCCCGGTGATGACATCGACCGACGGCCGCTGGGTGGCCATGATCAGGTGAATTCCCGCGGCGCGCGCCTTTTGCGCCAGCCGCTGGATGAGGAATTCGACTTCCTTGCCAGCGGTCATCATCAGGTCGGCAAGCTCGTCGACCACGACCACGATCTGGGGAAGGACGTCGTAATCGAGTTCCTCGGTCTCATAGACCGGCTGGCCGGTTTCGGCGTTATAGCCGGTTTGGACCCGCCGGCCGAGCTGGGCGCCCTTGGCCTTGGCGTCGCGTACTTTCTGGTTGTAGCTGGCGAGCGCGCGGACCCCGAGGCTGGCCATCATCCGATAGCGCTCCTCCATCTGCTCGACGGTCCATTTGAGAGCGCGGATCGCCTTGGCGGGCTCGGTCACCACCGGCGCGAGGAGATGCGGGATGTCGTCATAAACGCTCAGCTCGAGCATCTTGGGATCGATCATGATCAACCGGCACTGGTCGGGGCTCATCCGGTAGAGCAGCGACAGGATCATGCAGTTGAGCCCGACCGACTTGCCCGATCCGGTGGTCCCCGCGACGAGCAGATGCGGCATCGGGGCCAGATCGGCGATCACCGGGTCGCCCGCGATATTCTTGCCGAGGATCAGCGGAAGCGACATGTTCTGGTCTTCATAGGCCTGGCTTCCGACCAGCTCGCTTAACGTCACCGCCTCGCGCTTGACGTTGGGAAGCTCGATCCCGATCACGCTTCGCCCGGGAATCGTCGCGACCCGCGCCGACAGCGCCGACATGTTGCGCGCGATGTCATCGGCGAGCTGGATCACCCGGCTGGCCTTGATCCCGCTCGCGGGTTCGAGCTCGTACATCGTGACCACCGGCCCGGGGCGGACCTCGACGATGTCACCGCGGACGTGGAAATCCTCGAGCACACTCTCGAGCAGGCGGGCGTTGCGCTCGAGCCCGGCGCGGTCGATCTGGGTTCGTCCCTGCGGCGGCGGCGGGCTGAGCAGGTCGATCGAGGGAAGGACGTAATCGTCGCCCAGCGCGAGGCTCGCCTGGACCCCGGTGCGCGCCCGGCGTCCGCTGTCGCCCTTGCGCGCCGATGCGGCGGCGAGCGGG
>JBKKAQ010000021.1:0-5586 GCA_046714555.1 Sphingomicrobium sp.
ATGTTGTGGGAGGGTGCGTTCCTGGCGGTGATCGTGGTGTTCCTGTTCCTTCGCGACTGGCGGGCGACCCTGATCGCGGCGGTCGCCATCCCCTTGTCGGCGATCCCGACTTTCTGGTTCCTCGACCTGATGGGCTTTACCCTCAATTTCCTCAGCCTGCTCGCGCTCAGCCTGGTCGCCGGGGTGCTGGTCGACGATGCGATCGTCGAGATCGAGAACATCGTCCGCCACATGCGCATGGGCAAGAGCGCCTATCAGGCCTCGATCGACGCAGCCGACGAGATCGGGCTCGCGGTGCTGGCGACGACGATGGCGATTGTCGCGGTGTTCTTGCCCGTCGCGCTAATGCCCGGAATCTCGGGCCAGTTCTTCAAGAATTTCGGCTTCACCGTGGTCATCGCGGTTCTGATCAGCCTGTTCGTCGCCCGGTTGATCACGCCGTTGATGGCCGCCTATCTGCTCAAGAGCCACGGACCGGCGCCGCACGGCGAAAGCGCAATGATGCGCTGGTATCTCGATGCTCTCCGCTGGACGCTCAAGCACCGCTGGTCATCGGTCGTCGGGGGAATCGCTTCGCTGGCACTGACCGCTTTGCTGTTCAGCCAGATGTCGCTTACCTTCATGCCCTCGCAGGACCGCGAGTTCAGCCAGGTGCGGATTTTCCTTCCCCCCGGCTCAACCCGCGCGCAGGCCGAAGCCGTCGCGACCCGAGCGCGAGCGATCGTCGAAACCGCTCCCGAGGTCATCCAGGTGGTCGAGCGGGTCAATGTCGGAAACGCCAGCTTGAACCTGACCTTGAGCGACCACCGCAAGCGCTCTTCGATCGAAATCGAGCGCAGCCTCGCCCCGCAGCTCAGCGCAATTGCCGATGCCCGCGTCAACTTCCAGTCGCAATCGGAAGGCGGGCCCGAAGGCGGCGGCGGCGGCGGGCGCGATATCACGCTCAACCTCGGCGGGGACGATCCCGAACAATTGCTTGCCGTCGCCAACAGGATCGCCGGCGAAATGGAGACGCTCCCCGAATTGCGCGCGCCGCGGGTGATGGGTGATCTCGTCCGCCCCGAAATCCTGATCAGGCCGAGGCTCGACCTCGCCGCCGATCTCGGAGTGACTACCGCCGCATTGGGCCAGACGATCCGTCTCGCGACGCTTGGCGACATCGACCAGAACAGCGCCAAATTCTCGCTCAGCGATCGTCAGGTGCCGATCCGGGTCGCATTGCCCGAATCGGCGCGGCGCGACTTGGCGACGCTCGAAAATCTGCCCGTTCCGACCGCGAGCGGCGGCTCGGTTCCGCTCAAAGCGGTCGCCGAAATCCGCTTCGGCGCCGGCCCGACCACGGTCCAGCGGACCAACCAGGTGCGCCGGATCGCGATCGGAGCGGACCTTGCCCCGGGCCTTGTGTCGGGCGACGCCTGGTCGAAGATCCGGCAATTGCCGACGATGCAGAACCTGCCGCAGGGCATCGCCGAGCTCCAGCTTGGCGACACCAAATGGCAGGCGGAGCTGATGCAGAACTTCGTGATTGCGGTGATCGCGGGGGTGCTGCTGGTGTTCGCGGTGCTGGTGCTGCTCTACAAACGGGTGCTGGTGCCGTTCGTCAACATGGGCTCGCTGCTTCTCGCCCCGCTCGGCGCGGCGGTCGCGTTGACCATCACCGGTGATCCGATTTCGCTGCCGGTATTCATCGGGCTCCTGATGCTGCTCGGAATCGTCGCCAAAAATTCTATCCTGCTGGTCGATTTCGCGATCGAGGAGATGGACAAGGGTATCGACAGGGACGTGGCGATCATCGATGCAGGCCACAAGCGCGCCCAGCCGATCGTGATGACGACCGTCGCGATGGTCGCCGGAATGATCCCGGTGGCCTTGTCGCTGACCGGCGACGGTTCGTTCCGCGGCCCAATGGGCGTGACTGTGATTGGCGGGCTAATCTTTTCCACCGCGCTGACCCTGCTGATCGTCCCGGCGAGCTTCAGCATCGCGGTCGATATCGAATCCTGGTTCGGGCGAAAGCTCAAGCCGATGATCGCGCATAGCGGGCACGATAGGCCGCTGGGCGATCCGCTTCCGGCAGAGTGACCTCGGCGCATTTATCGCGCTAAGGGGGCGGCGATGGTCTCGCTTCCCTCCTCGCGCCTCGCGCTCGTCCAGCCCGGCGCCGCGGGGATGAAGGCTGCCGCCACCGGATTGCTGCTGGTGATGGCCGCGCTGTTCATTGCCGCCCGCGCGTTCGAAGAGCGCTATCCCTGGCTTGGACTCGTCAAGGCCTTTGCCGAAGCCGCGATGGTCGGCGGTCTGGCCGACTGGTTCGCGGTCACTGCTCTATTCCGCCATCCGCTCGGACTGCCCATTCCCCACACCGCGATCATCCCGCGCAACAAGGACCGGATCGGCGAGGCGCTGGCGGCTTTCCTCAGGGAAAATTTCCTCATTGCTCCTGTGGTCGCTCGGCGGATGCGACACATCGATCTTGCCGCTGCCGCCGGGCGCTTCCTCAAGGCTCCCGCCGCCGATGGCACGCGAATCCGCCAGGGCGCTTCGCGCCTCATCGCCGACATCTTCGAAAGCCTCGACGACGAGCGGCTCGGCGGGCTGGTCAAGGGCGCGATCTCCTCGCGCCTCAAGCAGATTGAAGTCGCACCGCTGATTGGTCACGCGCTTGCCTCGGCGATCAACGAGGACCGCCATGTGCCCATGCTCGAAGCCGCGATTCGCTGGACCGCTCGAGCGCTGGACGCCAACGAATCGCTGATCCGGGAGATGGTTCAGAAGCGCGCGAGCTGGATCCTCAAACTCGCCGGACTCGACGAGAAGCTCGCCGACGCGGTGGTCGACGGCTTGCGCAAGTTGACCGTGGAAATGGGCACCGACCCCGCTCACCCCGTCCGCCTCAAGGTCGAGCAGGCGCTCGTGACCCTCGCCAACGACCTCCAGACCCGCCCCGAAACCCGCGCCCGGGTCGAAGCGATCAAGGACCAACTGCTCGCCAACTCATCGGTCGGACTGTGGCTCGACACTTTGTGGCAGAAGGGCCGCGCGGCGATCATTCGCAGCGCCCGCAACCCCGACGCCGCGCTCGCCGGAAAGCTCGGCGAAGTGCTTCGCTCGATGGGCGGGACACTCGAGAGCGATCCGCGCATCCGCTCGGCGATCAACCAGTTCGCTCGCCGCGCGGTCGCCGGGCTCGCCGCCAGCTATGGCGGATCGATCGTCAAGCTGGTCTCCGAAACTGTCCGCGGCTGGGACGCACGGACGATCACCGCGCGGCTCGAAGCCGCGGTCGGGCGCGACCTTCAGTATATCCGGATCAACGGCACGCTGGTCGGGGGCCTGGTCGGAGTAATCCTCCACCTCGCCGACGGGTTCTAACCGCTAAATCCTCGCCGCTGATCCGGTCGGGAGGGACGCCTGACGCGGGTGGGGCGCCGCCTCAGGACGGCGTTTGCCCTCTTCCATGGCTACCCCTTGCTGCGCTGCTCGATCGTCGCTCCCACCGCGCTCAGTTTCTCCTCGAGCCGCTCATAGCCGCGGTCGAGATGATAGACCCGAAGCACGTTCGTCTCGCCCTCGGCGCACAGCCCGGCGAGGATCAGGCTCATTGACGCGCGTAGGTCGGTCGCCATCACCTCGGCCCCGGTCAGCGTCGCGACCCCGTGGACGATCGCCGACCGCCCGCGGACATCGATCGACGCGCCCATCCGCCGCAATTCGGGAACATGCATGTAGCGGTTCTCGAAGATCGTTTCCTCAAGGAAGCTCTCGCCCGGCGCCATCGCCAGCATCGCCATGAACTGCGCCTGCATGTCGGTCGGAAACCCCGGGAAAGGCGCGGTCGAAAGCGCCAGCGGTTTGAGCGGACCGTCGGCGCTGACCTTGATCCCGCGGTCGTGGAATTCGATCATAAGCCCCGTGGCGGCAAGCGCATTGGTGATCGCCAGCATGTCCTGCGGACGCGCTCCGACAAGGTCGATCGACCCGCCGGTTATGCCCGCCGCGCAAGCATAGCTTCCCGCCTCGATGCGGTCGGGCATGACCTCATAGGTCGCTCCGTAAAGCGCTTCGGCACCGTCGATGATCAGATGGCTCGACCCCACCCCGTCGATGCTCGCTCCCATCGCGACCAGGCAATTGCACAGGTCGACGATTTCGGGCTCGCGGGCGGCATTGAATAATTGCGATCGCCCGGCGCACAGCACCGCCGCCATCAGCGCATTTTCGGTCGCTCCGACCGACACCACCGGAAAGGTGTAATCGCCCCCTCGAAGCTTTCCTCCGGGAGCGGTCGCCTTGACGTAACCCGCGGCTAATTCGATCTCGGCGCCGAGCGCCTCGAGCGCGCGCAAGTGGAGGTCGATCGGCCGGTCGCCGATCGCGCAGCCGCCGGGCAGCGACACCGTCGCCTCCCCCGCGCGGGCGAGCATTGGGCCGAGCACGAGGATCGACGCGCGCATTTTTCGGACCATGTCATAGGGTGCGACGGTCGATGCGATCTCGCGTGCACTGAGCGTCATGCTCCGCCCGATCTCGCCCTTTTTCGCTCCGGCGACCTTGGTCGACACCCCAAGCTCATTGAGCAGATGGCCGAAGCTGTCGACATCGGCCAGCCGCGGCAGATTGGCGAGCACCAGCTCCTCGCTGGTCAATAGCGCGCAAGGCAGCAGCGTCAATGCGGCGTTCTTCGCGCCCGAAATCGGAATCTTCCCGTCGAGCCTTCGCCCGCCGACGATGTGAATGCTGTCCATCGCGGCGCTTTACGCGCAGCGCCGCCCAACGCAAGCAGCGGGCCGAAGATCGCCGTGTCGTTTCGAGTGGAGGGTGGTGGAGGGGGTTCCAGCCGAAGGAGAAGCCAGCCCCCATCGCCCGCGCGACGTGAAACCTATGCCTTTTCCAGCGTGCACTGAAGCGGATGCTGATTCTCGCGAGCGAAATCGATCACTTGGGCGACCTTGGTTTCGGCGACCTCATAGGTGAACACCCCGCACACGGCGATTCCCTGCTGATGAACCTGGAGCATGACCCGCGTGGCATCCTCGATGCTCATCGAAAACAGGGACTGAAGCACCAGCACGACGAACTCCATCGGAGTATAATCGTCATTGAGCATCAGCACCTTGTAGTTCGACGGCTTCTTGGTCTTCGGGCGCGTGCGGGTCGCGACCCCGGTCTCGACCTCGTCGAGGCCATCGCCGCGCCCGGGCTCGTCGCCCGCGATCCAGATGTGCATGTTCGTCATTGTCCTGCCGCAGAATATGGCAAGCCGGGCGGTTCGGGCAAGACCGCGGTGCGCGCCCGAGGCATTTCGAACATAAAAAAGCGGCCGCCCCGTTTCCGGAGCGGCCGCCTTCTCACATTCTCGATCCCGGCGCTTACGCGCGGAGCGAGCTGTTGATCCGCTCGGCATTGAGCGAAGCGCGGTTCGAAAGCGGCTGAATCGCTTCACCGGCGAGCTTGACCACCGACTCGGTCAGGCGCGAGCCTTCCGAGACGAAGCGGTCGAACGAGGCCTTGGCGAGCTCGCTCTGCAGCTGGAAGAACTCGGTCGGCGACTTGGCTGCGGCCAGGCTCTTGACCGCTTCCGACGCC
>JBKKAQ010000022.1:0-10623 GCA_046714555.1 Sphingomicrobium sp.
CGACGTCTACGTCCTGCCCAAGCATCTCGATGAAAAGGTCGCCGCGCTCCACCTCGACAAATTGGGGGTCAGGCTGACCACGCTTACCGACAAGCAGGCGGCGTATATCGGCGTGTCGAAGCAGGGCCCGTTCAAGCCCGACCATTACCGCTACTAAACCAAAACGGGCATTATCGGCGGTTAATTCCCCCGCTTGCTCTTTGCGGAGCGGGCGGCGCATCCTATGAGCGCGAGAATGAGCGGCGACGCACGATCGGGATTCTGATGGAATCCGGGACCCTGGTGCTGGTCATCGGCATCGTCGCTTTCTGGATATTGGTCGCCGCGGGATTGTCGCTGTTCGCCGCTCGCCGGCTGCGCCGCGCCGAGGGCGTGATCGGCGCCGCGCGTTCGATCGCCTCGCTGCTCGACGCGGCTCCCGCCCGCCCGCTGATCGTCCGCTCCGACGGCGGCATCGAGCCCGATCCGCAACTGCTTCGCCAGATCGGGATCGGCGGGCAGCCGGCGACACTGGCCGATCTTGCCGGCAACGACCACGGCTTCGATCCTGGCGATCTCGACGCCCTCGCCGACGCTGTCGCCGCCACCGCGCTCGGCGCGGGTCCGATCGAACGCCAGGTTCGAATCGCCGGGACCGGCAAAGTGCTCGAAGTGCGCGGCGCCCAGGCACCGCCGCCGGCCGCCGCCGGGACGGTTCTGCTGTGGCTGTTCGCAAGTTCGGCCGAGGCCGAGCGCGCCGAGCTCGAAAAGCAGCTCCGCAAGACCGAATTGGCGCTCGATGCGCTCACCCAGCTGATCGAATATGCGCCCTTTCCGATGTGGTATCGCGGCCCCGACCTGAGCATCGGGCTGGTCAACACCGCCTTCGTCGCCGCGGTCGAAGGGGGCAATGCCGCCGAAGTCATCGCGCGTGGCAGCGAATTGGTCGAAAGCGGCGGCAAGGACGACGCTCGCGCCGGAGCGATCATCGCGCTCGAAACCGGCAAGCCCTATTCGCGGACCCAGCCAGCGACCATCGGCGGCGAACGGCGAATGCTCCGGCTGGTCGATGTTCCGCTCGCCACCGGCGCGGTCGCGGGCTTCGCGATCGACATTCAGGACCTCGAGGATATCCGCTTCGAGCTCGCGCGCAACGTCCTGTCGCAGCGCGAGCTGGCCGACCGGATGACCGCCGGCGCCGCCCAGTTCGACGCCGACAAGAATCTGGTCTTCTTCAATCAGCCGTTCGCGATCATGGCCCACCTCGATCCCGAATGGCTCGCCGAAAAACCCGAATTCGACCGCCTGCTCGAACGCATGCGCGAACTTAACAGGATTCCAGAAACCCGCGACTTTCCCGCCTGGAAGGCCGAGCGGCGCACCTGGTTCACTTCGCCGGCCGAACTGATCGAGGAGGATTGGATCCTCGCCAATGGCGATCATCTGCGGGTGGTCGGCCAGCCCTTGCCCGACAGCGGGCTTCGACTGATCATCGAGGATCGCACCGAACAGGTCCGCCTGTCATCGGCGCGCGACACCTTGCTCAGGGTCCGCGCGGCGACCTTCGACAATCTGTTCGAAGCGATCAGCGTGTTCGCCAGCGACGGCCGGCTTTACCTGTGGAACCGCCGCTTCTGCAGCGTCTGGGACCTCGATGAAAACTGGCTGACCGAGCATCCGCGGGTCGACGAGCTGGTTCCGGCGATGGCCAAGAGGCTGGTCAACCCAACCGCCGCCGCGCAGGTGCGCGAGCTGGTGCGAAGCGCGACCACCGGCCGCCAGCAGGGCAGCGGGCGGGTGTCGATGACCGACGGTCGCCATTTCGAGTTCGCGGCGGTCCCCTTGCCCGACGGAAACGCGCTGTTCACGATGATCGACGTGACCGATTCGGCGCGGATCGAGGCCGCTTTGCGCGAGCGCGCGACGGCGCTCGAGGAAGCCGACAAGGTCAAGACCGATTTCGTTGCCAACATGAGTTATGAATTGCGCACGCCCTTGACCTCGATCGGCGGCTTTGCCGAGATGCTCGCCGCGGGCTACGCCGGAAAGCTCGCTCCCTCGGCGGCCGATTATGTCGCCGCGATCCTCGAATCGGTCGCTCGGCTGTCGAAACTGATCGACGACGTGCTCGATCTTACCCAGGGCGATACGAGGGGCCTGATCCTCGAACGCGAGCGGATCGACCTTGCCGGGCTGTGCCGCGTCGCGGTCGAAAGCCTCCAGGGACGGATCGCCGACAAGCAGCAGGAGCTCGAAGTCGCGATCGACCCTTCGACCGGAATCGTCGTCGGCGATCCGCGCCGACTGCGCGAGGCGATCGAGCATGTCCTTCGCAACGCCTCTTCCTACACTGAAAAGGAGGGCCGCATCGCACTCACCGCAACTGGCGACGACAATCAGGCGGTGATCGTGATCCGCGACAATGGCCAGGGGATCGACCCCGAATATCAGGCGATCGTGTTCAAGCGCTTTCACCGGATCGGCGCAGGGGTCGAGCGCGGCGAAGCGGCGCTCGGCCTCGGGCTTCCGCTCACCCGCCAGTTCATCGAGGCGCACGGCGGCACGGTCGAACTCGTCTCGGCCCCGGGCGAGGGCACGACGGTAACCCTCACCATCCCCCGCGCTCCGACATGATCCTTGCCGATGAAGCCGCGACCCGCGATCTTGGCGAAACATTGTCGAAGCTTATCCGCCGCGGCGATGTCGTCACTTTGTCGGGGCCGCTCGGCGTCGGCAAGACCGCGCTCGCCCGGGCGCTGATCCGCATGCTCGGCCATCCGGGCGAAGTGCCGAGCCCGAGCTTTGCAATCGTCCAGCCCTATGAGGCGACCGATCCGCCGGTCTGGCACGTCGATCTCTATCGCCTCGAAAGCCCCGCCGAGCTCGACGAGCTTGGCCTGGACGAAGCGCTGGGCGAGGCCGCGCTGCTGGTCGAATGGCCCGAGCGCGCCGGAGCCCGGCTGTGGCCTGGCGCGCTTCGCCTGTCGCTCGACTTCGCCGACGGCGGCGCTCGGTGCTTGACAGCGTCGTTCCCCGCGGCATGGGAAAGCCGATGGCCATATCGATGACCCCGCCCGCGGCGGCGCCCGACTTCCTCGCCGCCAACGGGTGGCGCGGGGCACGGATCGATCCGCTCGCGGGGGATGCCTCGTTCCGCCGTTATTTCAGGATCGTCGGGGCCGGCCGCCAGGCGGTGCTGATGGATGCTCCGCCCGAGCATGAGGACGTCCGGCCCTTTCTCAAAATTTCCGATCATCTCTCGGCCCATGGCCTGCGCGCTCCGCGAACCCTCGCTCGCGATGTCGATCGCGGGCTCCTCCTGCTCGAAGATTTCGGCGACCGCCGGGTCGGCCCGGTGCTCGCCGCCGATGCCGCTCCCGAAACTCAGATTTATTGCGCGGCGATCGACACCTTGGTCGAAATCGGCCGGCTGCCGCTTCCCGAGGTCGCTCCCTATGATGCCGCCGCGCTCAAGCGTGAAGTCGATCTTTTGCCCGACTGGTATGCCCCCGCGCTCGACCTGACCGTCGACCGCGCGGATTACGATCGGCTGTGGTCGGCAGCGTGGAGCGGGCTGCTCGAACGCAGCGCATCGGACCCGGTGCTGGTGTTGCGCGACTATCACGCCGACAATCTGATGTTGCTCGACGACGGCGGGCTCGGGCTGCTCGATTTCCAGGACGCGCTCGCCGGGCACCGCGCCTATGACCTCGTTTCCTTGCTCCAGGACGCGCGCCGCGATGTCTCGCCCGGGCTCGAAGCGGCGATGATCGATCGTTACTGCGACAAGGCCGCGATTCCCGACCGCGAGCAGTTCCTCGCCGACTATCAATTGCTCGGCGCCCAGCGCAATTCAAAGATCCTCGGCATCTTCACGCGGCTGTGGAAGCGCGACGGCAAGCCGCTCTACCTCGAGCTTCAGCCGCGCGTCTGGGGCCATCTCGAGCGCAATCTCGAACATCCGGGACTCGCCGGGCTCAAGGACTGGTTCGATCGCAACATCCCCGCCGAAGCCCGCGCCGCGGCGTGGAGCGACCGCGGATCATGAGCGCCAGGCGCTCGCTGCGGCTCCGCCCCGATATCGCCGCGGACGTTCCGCGCACCGCGATGATCATGGCCGCCGGGCTCGGCAAGCGGATGCGCCCGCTGACCGCGACCCGCCCCAAGCCGCTGGTCGAAGTCGCCGGCAAGACCCTCATCGACCATGTCCTCGACCGGCTCAGGCTCGCCGGGGTCGAGCGCGTGGTGGTCAACGTTCATTATCTCGCCGACGCGCTCGAGGCGCATCTCAAGGCAAGCTCCGGGCTCGATGTCGTGATTTCGGACGAGCGCTCGCAACTGCTCGAGACCGGCGGCGGGCTGGTGCGCGCTCTGCCGCTGATCGATTGCGATCCCTTCCTTGCGGTCAACAGCGACAATTATTGGGTCGACGGGTCAGCCGACACCTTGAAGCTGCTCGCCTCGCACTGGGACGACCGGACGATGGACGCGCTATTGCTGCTCGTCCCCCAGGCTCGCGCGAGCAACCACCATGGCCAGGGCGACTTCCACATGGCCGCTGGCGGCAAGCTCCGCCGCCGCGGAAAGGCGCGGGTCGCTCCGTTCGTCTTCACCGGCATCCAGATACTCGCCAAACGGCTGATCGCCGACGCTCCCGAGGGGCCGTTCTCGACCAATTTGTTCTGGGATCGGGCGATCGCTTCGGGGCGCTGCTTCGGGGTGGTTCATCAGGGGCTGTGGTTCGACGTCGGGACCCCGACCGCGATCCGCGCTACCGAACGACAATTGGTCGGTGCCTGACAGCGTCGTGCCGCGCCCGATCGCGCCCGCGGTGTTCACCATCCCGGCGCATCGCTCGTTCGCCGACGCGCTTGTCGCCGGAGTGATTGCTCGCCACGGTCGCGATCGGCTCGGTCTGGCGCGCGGGCGAATCCTGCTTCCCAACAATCGCGCGGTCCGCACCCTGACCGAAGCGTTCGTCCGCTCGAGCAATGGCGGGCTGATCCTGCCCCGGCTGATCCCGATCGGCGATCCCGACCTCGACGACCGGGTCGGCGGAGCGCTCGACCCCGCCGACGCTCCGGATCCGCTGCCCCCCGCGGTCGAACCCTTGTCGCGCCTGCTTCGTCTCGCCGCGCTGGTCCGTCCCGCTAGCCGAGCGGGCGCGGCCGAGGCGATGAGGCTCGCCGCCGACCTCGCCCGCTCGCTCGACGCGCTGCTGGTCGAGGAGATCGCGCCATCGCGCCTCCTTGAAGCCGCCGCCGACGCTCCCGAGCTTGCCGCCCACTGGCAGCTGTCGCTCGACCGGCTAAGCGCAATTCTCAACCAATGGCCCGAGGCGCTCGCCGCGAGCAAGCAGATCGATCTCGCCGAGCGCCGCAACCACCTGCTCCGCGCCACCGCCGAGCGCTGGAGGACCGCCCCGCCTACCGGCTTCACCATCGCCGCCGGGATCACCACCTCGGCTCCCGCGGTCGCCGCCTTGCTCGCCCGGGTCGCTCATCTTCCCGGCGGTGCGGTGGTCCTTCCCGCGCTGAGCCTCGCGGCGACCATGCCCGACGAGGAATGGGACGCGCTCGGCCCCGACGACCAGGGCCGCGGCGAGGAAACCCATCCGCAATATCACCTCAAGCTGCTGCTCGACCGGATGGGCATCGCTCGCGGCGAGGTGCTTGCCTGGCCTTCCGCCGGACGCTCGGCCTCGCCCGCGGTGCGCGGCCGAGCGGTAGCCCATGCGATGACCGCCGCAGATTTCAGCTACAAATGGAACGCGCTTCCCCCGCGCGAGCGCCGCCTGACCGGAATTCGCGCGGTCGAGCTCGCCGACCCCGCCGCCGAGGCGCAGGCCATCGCGATCGCGCTTCGTGAAGCGCTCGAGACTCCGGGCAGGACCGCTGCTTTGGTCACTCCCGACCGGATCCTCGCCGCGCGGGTCTCGGCGCTGCTCGAACGCTGGGGGATCGCCGCCGACGACAGCGCAGGCACGCCCTTGTCGCAAACCGCCGCCGGAACGCTTCTGCTCAACCTCGCCGCGGCCTCGGCCGAAGGGCTCGCTCCGGTGCCCTTGCTCGCCTTGCTCAAGCATCCCTTGGTCAGCGCCGGCGACGAGCGCCTTGACTGGCTTGGTGCGGTGCGCACCCTCGACCTCGCGCTTCGCGGCCCGCGCCAGGCCCCGGGGCTCGAGCCTTTGGACGCCCTGTTCGCGGCGAAGGATCGGACTCGCTCGGCTTGGGCGCTGGTCCGCCCAAGGATCGCTGGGCTTGTTCCGCTGCTTGCCTCTGCAACCTCGCTCGACCGCCTCGCGGCCGGTCTTAGAACCGCCGCCACCGCGCTCGCTGGCGATGCCGCGTGGCGCGGCGCCGACGGCCGCCTCGCCGCCGAACTGCTCGCCGAGCTCGAATCCTCGCCCGACGCTCCCGCGCTTGGCATCGAGCCCGAGGATACCGGGCCCCTGCTTCGGCAATTGCTCGACCAGCGCCCGGTCCGCCCGCCTTATGGCGGCCATCCGCGAATCTTCATCTGGGGCCTGCTCGAAGCCCGCCTCCAGCAGGCTGATCTGATGATCCTTGGCGGGATGAACGAAGGCGTCTGGCCGTCGCTCCCGGCGCCCGATCCGTGGCTTGCCCCCAAAATCCGCTCGAACCTCAAGCTCCCCGGGGTGGAGTATAGAACCGGGCTTGCGGCGCATGATTTCGCCAGCGCGCTCGGCGCTCCCCAGGTGCTCGTCACCCGCGCGCGGCGCGATTCGAAATCGCCGACGGTCGCCTCGCGCTTCTGGCTCAGGCTGATGGCGATGACCGGCGGGCTCGCGCTCGACCATCGCCTCGCCCGGTTCGCTTCGGCGATCGACGACCCGCTCGACCATCAGCCGGTCGGCCGTCCGGCGCCTCGCCCGCCGCTCGCCGACCGCCCGCGAACGATCCACGTCACCGCGCTCGACCGGCTGAAGGCCGACCCCTTCGCCTTTTACGCACGCTCGATGCTCAAACTTTACACCCTCGATCCGGTCGATGCCGATCACACCGCGCAATGGAAGGGCAGCGCGGTTCATGCAGTGCTCGAACAATGGCTCGCGCAAGACCATTGCGATCCCGACCTGCTGCTCCCCCGCGCCCGCGCCCTGCTTGCGGGCGAAGCAATCCACCCGATGCTTCGCGCCTTGTGGCAACCGCGGTTGATTGAGGCGATCGACTGGATCGCCGCGCTCGAGCGCGACAATCAGGCCGCGGGCCGCCTGCCGCTCGCCGCCGAGATCGAGGGCGAGACCTTACTCGCCGGAGTGACCCTCAAGGGCAAGGCCGACCGGATCGACCGCTTCGCCGACGGCTCAATTGCGATTGTCGACTACAAGACCGGCAAGGCGCCCGCGGCCAGGGCGGTCGAAGAGGGTTTCGCTCTCCAGCTCGGCTTGCTTGGGCTGATCGCCCGGGCAGGGGGGTTCACATCCATCGCGGGCGAACCCGGCGCGCATGAATATTGGTCGCTGGCCAAGGACAAGGACAGGTTCGGCAAGGTCTCGCGACCTGACGACAAAGCGGGGCCGGCCGAATTCCTCGCCCGCGCCCAGGCCCATTTCATCGTCGCCGCCGAACGCTGGCTGACCGGCGACGACGCCTTCACCGCCAAGCTCAACCCGGCTTACGCCCCTTATGGCGATTACGACCAGTTGATGCGGCTCGAGGAATGGTATGGCCGTGATTAATCGCTGTCGATGGGCGCCACCGGCTTGGCGCGCTTGGGCTTTCTGACTTTCGACGCATAGAGCAAGGCCGCGACCAGCGCCGCCGATCCAATCCCGACCGCGACCGAGGCATTGCGCAGCTTGGCGCCGCGTTCGTCGTCTTCATTGTCCGATGTGTCGCTCATGCTTGTCCTTAAAAAATCTCTCCAACGAGCGATGTAGTCCGGCACGCGCCCGCTTGGGAAGCGTCATCCGACTTGCTAAGGCCTCGGTTGATGCCGCGCCGCTTCAAGCCCCTCCCGACCCTCGAAGGCGACCAGCGGATCGCGTCCGACCCTAATGCGCACGCCGCTTTGTCGGCTTCGGCGGGGACCGGCAAGACCCAGGTGTTGACCGCTCGAGTGCTTCGACTGCTGCTCGCCGGGGTCCGCCCCGAATCGATTCTGTGCCTGACCTTCACCAAGGCCGCAGCGGCCGAAATGGCCAATCGGATCGGCGCCCGCCTCGCCGCCTGGGTTCGGCTCGACGACCAGGCGCTCCGCCATGAGCTGTTCGCGCTAGGCGAGCGCGCCACCCCGCCGCTGCTGCAGCTCGCCCGCCGGCTGTTCGCCCGGGTGCTCGAAGCTCCCGGCGGGCTGCGCATCCAGACGATCCACAGCTTCGCGCAGACCCTGCTCGCCGCCTTTCCCGCCGAAGCCGGAATCTCCCCCGGCTTCCGCCCGATCGAGGGCCGCGAGGAACAGCAGCTTGCCCGCCGTACTCTCGCCGATCTGCTCGCCAAGGCCGAAGCGACCGGCGACAGTGGGCTGACCGCGGACGTCCAGTCGCTGAGCCTTAGGCTCGGCGAAAAGGATGCCGAGGCCTATCTGATGAACTGTGCTCGGGCGCATCACGCGCTTGCCAAATTCGGCCCGCGCGATGTTATCGAGGGCAGGCTGCGGGATATTCTCAACGTCCCTCAGGGTGCAATCGCGGATCTGCTTGCCGATCATTGCGCCGACGATAATTTCGACTGCAAACTTCTTCGCGCGATCGCCGCCGCCAACCGCAATTGGGGCAGCAAGTCCGGTACCGGGCACGCCGATTGTGTCGACCAATGGCTCGCGCTTGCACCCCAGGATCGCGCCGCCGGCCTCGCGCGCCTGGCGGCAGTCGTGCTCACCCAGAAAGGCGAGGCGCGAAAGGTCAGCGCGGGCCAGATCAGGGCCGAGCCTGATTACGAAGCGCATGCCGAGCAGCTGATCATAGCGGTCAACGAACTGTTGCGGCTGCAACGTGGCGCGAAACTTGCCGCGGACCAGGCCGCCGGGCTTCGCGCAGGTCTCGCCTTCGCCGAGGCCTATTCGCACGCCAAGCGCACCGCCGGTGTGGCCGATTTCGACGACCTCATCGCCTCGACCCGGCGGCTGCTCGATGCTCCGGGAATGGGCGAATGGGTGCGCTACAAGCTCGACCGGCGCACCGACCATATCCTTGTTGACGAAGCCCAGGACACCAACGCCGACCAATGGGCGATCGTCGATTCGCTCGCGGGCGAATATTTCAGCGGCTCGGGCGCGTCCGAAGCGCGCTGGCGAACCTTGTTCATGGTCGGCGATTTCAAGCAGGCGATCTTCGGTTTCCAGGGAACCGACCCGCGCGAATTTGAAGCGATGCGCAAGACCGTCCGTGCTCGCGCCCAGTCGCTTCGCGATGCCGAGGACGAAGGCGATGACGGCGATCGGCATGCGCTCGAATTCCGCGACCTGTCGATCGACGCCAGCTTCCGCTCGGCCCCGGCGGTGCTCGATCTGGTCGACGCAATGATCGGGCAGGTCGGTCATCAGGCAATGG
Source organism: Sphingomicrobium sp. (assembly GCA_046714555.1). Classification (GTDB taxonomy): domain Bacteria; phylum Pseudomonadota; class Alphaproteobacteria; order Sphingomonadales; family Sphingomonadaceae; genus Sphingomicrobium. The sequence goes on from JBKKAQ010000022.1 coordinate 9,494, forward strand.
GGCTTCCCGACGCTCCCAATCCGCACCGCGCGCACCACAAGGATCGTCCGGGGCAGGTGATGCTGTGGCGCGCTTTTTCCGACGACGAACCCGACAGCGCCGCCGCCAACGACAATCGCGAACCCGACGAGCCCGACGAGGAAAGCTGGATCACCCCGACCGAGCGCCGCTACGCCTCGGCGCTAGCCAAACAGGTCCGCCGCTGGCTCGACGAGGCGCCCTTGCTCGCCTCGACGCGCCGCCCCTTGGCCCCCGGGGACATCCTGATCCTCGTCCGAAGCCGCGGCGAGCTCGCTTCGCTGATCGTTGCCCGGCTGTTCGCCGAACATGTCCCGGTCGCCGGGATCGATCGGCTGCATTTGTCCAAGCCGCTCGCGGTGCGCGATCTGCTCGCCGCGGTCGGCTTCGCGGTCCAGCCGCTCGACGATCTGACCCTCGCCAATCTATTGGTCTCGCCGCTGATCGGCTGGACCCAGGACCAGCTCTACGGTCTCGCCTTCAACCGCAGCGGAAGCCTGGGGCGAAACCTGGTCGCAAGGGCGGGGGAGGGCGGTCACATCGGCCTTGCTCACGAACAGCTCGGATCGCTTCTCGCCATCGCCGATTTCACCACCCCCGCGCGGTTTCTCGAAACAATCCTGTCGGGCCCTCTCGACGGGCGCCGAAACCTGCTTCGCCGGCTCGGCGCGGCGGCGCGCGACCCGATCGACGAACTGGTCTCGGCCGCGCTTGAGTTCGAGCGCACCGAGATCGCTTCGCTCGACCGCTTTCTCGCCTGGTTCAGCGGCGGCGAGGTCGAGATCAAGCGCGATCCCTCGGCACCCTCGAACGAGGTTCGGGTGATGACCGTCCACGGCGCCAAGGGTCTCGAGGCTCCGGTGGTGATTCTCGCCGATTCGACCGGTGATCCGGCGCGGCTCGGCGGGACCTCGCGAATCCTCGATTTGCCGCTGGTCGGCTCGGGCCCCGCGCCCTTGCTCCGGCCGCGCAAGGGCGAAATGCTCGAACCGTTCGGAACCATCGCCGCCGAGGAAAAGGCCCGCGACCTCGAGGAACATTGGCGGCTGCTCTACGTCGGCCTGACCCGCGCGATCGAGCGGCTGGTGATCGCCGGGATCGAGCCCAATGGC
>JBKKAQ010000023.1:0-10479 GCA_046714555.1 Sphingomicrobium sp.
GATCGACCAACTGGGCTCGATCCAGTGGCCGTGCAACGCCAAGGCGCCCGAAGGCACTCCGGTGATGCACGTCGACGGGTTCGTCCGCGGCAAGGGCAAGTTCGTCATCACCGAATATGTCGCCACCGACGAACGCACCGGACCGCGCTTCCCCTTGCTCCTCACCACCGGACGGATCCTCAGCCAGTACAACGTCGGCGCCCAGACCCGGCGAACCGACAATGTCCTGTGGCATGAGGAGGATCTGCTCGAAATCCACCCGTTCGACGCCGAAAATCGCGGTCTCAAGCAAGGCGACTGGGCGAGGCTCGCAAGCCGCGCGGGCGAAACCGCGCTCAAGGTCACGATTACCGACCGGGTGGCCCCGGGGGTGGTCTACACCACCTTCCACCATCCGATGACCCAGGCCAATGTCGTCACCACCGATTATTCGGACTGGGCGACCAATTGCCCTGAATATAAGGTCACCGCGGTCCAGGTTGCTCCGTCCAACGGGCCGAGCGAGTGGCAGGACAAATATGAGGCGCAGGCGGCCGCCAGCCGCCGGATCATGAGCGAGGCGGCCGAATGAGCAGCCATACCCTCGACAAATTGATCTACATGGCAAACCAGATCGCCATCGCCTTCCGCGGCCAGGAAGGCGACAATGCGGCCGAGGCGGCCTACGACCATATCTGGCATTATTGGGACCCGCGGATGCGCGCGATGATCCGCGATCACGCGACTTCGGGCGGCGCGGGGCTCAACCCCATCGCCGCGGAGGCGATCAGGCTGTTGACCATATCGACCGGCAAGCCGCGTTCGGCGACCCACGCGACCGAATTCAGCCAGGCGCGCGATCCCGATCTGATGTCCGACGCGGGCTGAACATCGCGTACGGGTCGGTCATCGCCAGCATCGCGTCGGGCCTCGCCAGCGCGATCAGGGTCAGCCCGGCTTCGCCCGCGCGGTCGACCGCCAGGCTGGTCGGCGCCGACACCGCGACCAGCAGCCCGATCCCGGCCAGCGCGGCTTTCTCTACCAGTTCGTACGAGCAGCGCGAGGTCAGCAGCGCGAAGCAGGCCGGCAGATCGACCCGGTTGCGAAGGCAATGCCCGACCAGTTTGTCGAACGCATTATGGCGGCCGACATCCTCGCGCACCGCGACCAGCGCTCCGTGCGCGTCGAACAAGGCGGCGGCATGGACCGCTCCGGTAGTCCCGTTGAGCGGCTGATGACGACGAAGCGTGTCGAGCGCTGCGAACAGCATCGCGGGCCCGATCGCCGGAGGCCGGGGCACCTTGGGCAAGGGCCGCAACGCCTGCTCCAGATTCTCGATACCGCACAGCCCGCAGCTCGATTCGCCGATCCGGTGGCGGACCCGCTCGAACAGTTTTTCGCGGCAATGCGGCGCAAGTTCGATCTCGAGCAGCAATCCCGCTTCGGTCTCGCGCAACTCCGACCCGACCAATTCGTCGGCGCGCTCGATCAATCGTTCGGAGCGGGCGAACCCCATCGCGAAATCCTCGCAATCGGCCGGGGTCGCCATCATCACCGCATAGCCGACCCCCAAGATGCTGATCGCGATCGGCGCCTCGACCGGCAAGACCCGCTCGCCCGCCTCCACGCTCCCCGGGGTCAGCCGGGCGACCCGGGCCGTCCGGCTCGTCGCGGGGGGGTTCACCTCAGGCCAATTCTTCGCCGGGCAGACATTCGGTGTCGACCTGTGCCTGCGCCCATGCCGAATAACGCGGCCCGCGGATTTCGCCCGGTGCGAAGATCGCGTCGATCCTGGTGATAGTCTCGGGCGAAATCTCCACGTCCAACGCGGCGAGATCTTCCTCGAGATGCGCAATGCTTCGTGTCCCCGGGATCGGCACCACCTCGGGCCCGCGGGTCAGCAGCCAGGCCAGCGACAGTTGCGCGGGCGTCGCCCCCAGTTCGGCGGCAAGCGCCTCGAACCGCGCCACTACGCCCAGATTATGCGCCAGCCGAGGCTCGAGGAAGCGCGGCAGGCTGAGCCGCACATCATGGCGGACGTAGCGGTCGTCGTGAACCGCACCGGCAAGCATCCCGCGCCCGACCGGGGAAAAAGCGACGAAGCCGATGCCAAGCTCGCGGCACGCATCGAGCACCGCGACTTCGGGGTTGCGGACCATCACGCTATACTCGGACTGCACCGCCGCGATGGCATGGACCGCATGCGCCCGGCGGATCGTCGCCGCGGACATTTCGGATAATCCGATCGCTCCGATCTTGCCCGCCGCCTTGGCCTCGGCGAGCGCCCCGACCGATTCCTCGATCGGCACATTCCTGTCGAGCCGGTGGAGATAATAAAGGTCGATATGGTCGGTCCCGAGCCGCTCGAGCGCCTGGTCGAGCGTCCGGGCGATCGCGCCGGGCGATCCGTCGAGCCCGCGCTTGCCGTCGAACGTATCGAGCACGCATTTGCTTGCCAGCACGAACTCGCTCCGCCGGCGCATCACCGCCTTGCCGATCAGCCGCTCATTGGCTCCGTACCCGTACAGCGCGGCGGTATCGAGCAGGCTCACCCCCAGGTCGAGCGCGCGATGAAGCAGCGCCGCCCCGGTTTCCTCGCTCGGCGCGGTCCCATAGGCATGGCTGAGGTTCATGCAGCCGAGCCCGATCGCCGAAACACCGAACGGGCCCAGCTTGCGTTGCGTCAGGCTCAAATCGTCAACCCCACGTAATTTCAGCCGATCGCGGCCTGCATCGCCTGCGACTGCGCGATATACTCGCACATATCACAGCCGGCGCCTTTCGCCAGCCAAGGCTTGTGCGCGCTTCAACTTCGGCTATTTTGCAAGCTTCCTTCCGCCGCTAGGTGATCCGCAGATGAGCAAAATCTGGCCCCGACTGATCTTCGCCACCGCATCTCTTTCCCTCGCCGCGTGCGGCCCGTCCGCCGACAAGTCCGAAAGCGAGCCCCCCGCCGCCGCGCCGCAAGTCGCCGAAGCCCCGGCCGCTCCGGCCGCTCCTGCAGTCGAACCCGACGGCAAGCCCGCGGCCTTCGCGGTCTGCGCCACCTGCCACGCGGTCGAACCCGACAAGAATCTGATCGGCCCATCGCTGTTCGGAGTGATCGACCGTCCCGCCGGAACGCTTGCCGGCTTCACTTATTCGGAAGCGATGAAAAATTCGGGAATCACCTGGAGCAAGGACAAGCTCGACCAGTTCCTCGAGGCCCCTTTGACGATGGTCCCGGGAACGCGGATGAGCTTCGCCGGAATGAAGGACGCCCAGAAGCGCGGCGAAGTCGTCGCCTACCTCGAAACCCTGAAGTAGCGCGAACCCCTTCCCCGCTTTACCCCGCAAGCTTTCCCGGGTTCATCAGCCCCAGCGGGTCGAGCGCATGCTTGATCGCCCCTAGCGCCATCAGCCGCGCCGGCGGTCCGAGCCGCTCGAGCTAGGCGCGCTTCATCTGGCCGATCCCATGCTCGGCCGAAATCGACCCACCCGCAGCGGTCACCAGATCGTCGACCAGGCGGATCACCGCGGGCGCTTCGCGCTCGTACCAGTCTTCCGCCGCGCGGCTCGCCGCTCGAACATGGAAATGGACGTTGCCGTCGCCCAGATGACCGAAGGCCGATGCCTGCGCTCCGGGGAAGGCGGCTTCGACCTCGCGCGCCGCCTCGACCAGGAAGCGCGGCATGTCGGCCACCGGAACCGAAATATCATGCTGAGTCGCGGGCCCGCTCGAGCGCTCGGCCTCCGACAGCGAATCGCGAATCCGCCACAGCGCCTCGGCCTGAGCCTCGCTCGCGGCGACCACCGCATCCTCGATCGAGCCACTCTCGAGCGCCCGCGCAAGCACTCGCTCGATCAGCGCCGACGGGCGTTCGCACCGCTCGTCGACCGCGGTCGCCTCGATCAGCACATGCCAGCGATGCTCTCCCGCCAGCGGCGCTCTGGTCCCCGGGATATGCTTGAGGACAAGCCCGAGCGAATCGCCCGGGACGATCTCGAACCCCTCGACCGCCTCGCTCTCGGCCTCGAACATCCTGAGCAGGTCGAGCGCCGACTGCGGATCGGCCAATCCGGCCCAGGCCACCGCGCGCGAGCGGATCGCCGGGACCAGCCTCACGCATACCGCGGTGATGATCCCGATCGTCCCTTCGGACCCGATCAGCAGATGGTCGATGCTGTATCCGCGATTGTCCTTTTTCAACGCAGCAAGCCCGTTGTGGACCGATCCGTCGGGAAGCACCGCCTCGACCCCAGCAACCAAAGCCCGCATCGTCCCGAAGCGAAGCACTTGCGTCCCACCGGCATTGGTCGCTGCAAGTCCGCCAACGGTGCAGCTTCCGCGCGCGCCGAGCGTCAGCGGAAAGCGCATCCCGGCCTCGGCCGCGCGGTCATGAAGGTTGGCGAGGATCATCCCCGCTTCCGCCACCGCGAGCCGGCTGTGCGGATCGATCGTTCGCAACCGGTCCATCCGCCTCAGCGAAAGGATCAGCGCCGATCCGTCGGGCGGCGGAGTCGCTCCCCCGACCATCGAGGTGTTGCCCCCCTGCGGAACCAGCGGCACCCGATGCTCGGCGGCGAGCGCGACCACCGCCGCGACCTCGCCGGTCGACGCGGGCGACAGGATCGCGGGCGATGCCCCGTGGTAACGCTGGCGCCAGTCGCTCAGCCACGGCTCGATCGCTTGCGCGTCGGTCACCACCATCCTCGGCCCGAAGCGCTCGGCGAGGATCGCGGTCATCCGGGCTTGGGCAGGGGTCACTGGGTTCCTTTCGCGGGGTTGCGCCTCGGCCAGGCGTTGAGCTTGACGCGATGTGAAACTATACCATTAGCGATTGGCGTTTGGCGCGGCCAGATCGGCACCGAAGCCGAACGATTGGATGGCGATGACCCTGTTGCTCTGGATCGCGGCGATTGCCGCACTAATTGCGGTCGCGTTCTGGCTTGCCGCGCATGCTTTCCGGCGCTCGCTTCGCAACGCCCGCGACGATCATCGCCAGCGGCCGATGCTGTGGAACCGCTTCTACGCCCAGGACTGGGGCGACACGACCACCAATAATTACGGCTTCGCTCCGGCCGAGGGCGACCATCCGCAGCGCTTCCAGCACCAGATGTATCGCGAAATGCTCGCTCTGCTCAAAGCGCGCCGGCCACTGACCTCGGGCCTTGACCTGCTCGAAGTCAGTTGCGGCCGCGGCGGAGGGCTCGCCGCCTTTCGTGCCGCCGCTCCGGATATGTTCAATACCACCGGTCTCGACATCGCCGCCAGCGCGGTTTCCTTCTGCCGATCGACTTATGGCGAAAGTGAATCCTTGCGCTTCGTCGAAGGATCGGCGCTCGAATTACCCTTCGCCGACGCGAGCTTCGACGTGGTCCTCAATGTCGAGGCGTCGAACGATTATGGCGACCGCCCGCGTTTCTTCACCGAAGTCGCCCGGGTGCTGAGGCCCGACGGAGTGTTCCTCTACACCGACACCTGCCATGCCGGGCGCCGCGAGAAGCTCGAACGCGATATCGCCGATGCCGGGTTCAAGGCCGAATTTCGCGACATCACCGCCAATGTCGTCGAGGCCTGCCGCGCCGATACTCCGCGGCGACGGGCAGTGGTCCGCGCCCAGGCTCCTCTGCTTGCCCGTCTCGCGCTCGGCCGCCAGCTCGACAATTACACCGCGGTCGAAGGCAGCAGGAAATTCGCCAGCTTCGCCAGCGGCAGCCGCCAATATCTGATGACCGCGGCGGTCAGGCCGTGACCCGCCCGCCGATCACCCTGGTCGTCGCCCGGGCGCTCAACGGCGCGATCGGGCTCGGCGGAGGGCTTCCGTGGCGGCTTCCCGACGATCTCAAGCGGTTCAAGGCGCTGACCATGGGAAGCGCGATGGTGATGGGGCGCAAGACCTTCGACAGCCTTCCCGGGCTGCTTCCCGGCCGCCGCCATATCGTCCTCACTCGCGATTCAAGCTGGAGCGCCGACGGGGTCGAGGTCGCGCGCGGCGTCGACGACTCATTGGCGATCGCGGGCGATGACCCTGTATCGGTGATCGGGGGCGCCGATATCTTTCGCATGTTCCACGGCCGGGTCGACGTGATCGAGCTCACCGAAGTCCTCGCCGAGATCGAGGGCGACACCTTCATGGTCGATCCGCGTTCGGCCGGGCAATGGCGCGAGACCGGCTGCGAGGATCATCCCGCCGAGGGACTTCGCCCGGCATTCCGCTTCATCACCCTGGTGCGCGCCTGATTATTTGGCCCGGCTTCGCTTCGATGCATAAATCCTCAGCCGTTTGATCTGCTCGGCGAGCATCAGGTCGACCGCCGGAGCTAGGGTCTCGGCGCCGCCCTTGGCGAACCCCGACGCCCGATAGCTGAGCGTCAGCCGCGATCCCCCCGCGATCCGCTCGACCCCGACGTCCATCACCCCGTTTACCGCCTCGAACAACAAGGGCCCGAGCGCTCCGGTCAGCACCGCGCGCTTGCCCGGCTCGACATAGTTCACCCGCATATGCTCGACCCCTCCGCCATCGGGCAACCGCTCGCACAGGCACCCGCCGGGGATCAGCGTCAGCCGCAAATTGGCGCTGCTTCCGGAATAGCTATGGCTCGCCGCCCACCATCCGCTGATTTCGCCGAACGCGGCGAAGGCGATTGCGGGCGGAACCACCAGCTGGATCTGCTGGCGCACGTCAAATCCGTGCGAGTCGGCCCTGACCACTTCCGCAGCGGCCGGACTGCTTATCGCGCCGAGCATCGCCGCTCCGGCGAATATCGAAACTCTCATCGACCCCTCCCGATCTGGGGTCAGTCTAGCCTAAGCCGGCGGTGTGTCGAGGATCGCGTCGATCGCCGCAGCCACCTCGTCGACGCCGGCCATTCCATCGACGCTTCGAACCAGCCCGCGCTCGCGGTAATAAGGCAGGATCGGAGCGGTCTTGGCGCGATATTCGGCCATCCGCGTGCGCACGGTCGCTTCATTGTCGTCGGGACGGCGCTTGAACTCGCTCGAACCGCAGGCATCGCAAATCCCCTCGGCCAAGGGCTGGTGGAAGTGCTCATGATAGCCCGCGCCGCATTTGGCGCACGAAAAACGGCCGACGATCCGGTCGACCAATATCTCCTCGTCGACCTCGAGTTCGATCACGTAATTGAGGCTTCGTTCGCGTTCGGACAGCAACAAATCGAGCGCTTCGGCCTGCGCTTGGGTGCGCGGAAAGCCGTCGAAGATCGTCCCGCGTCCGCGAACCGAATCGAGCCGCTCGCCGATCAGCGCACTGACGATCGCGTCCGATACCAGCCCGCCGGTGTCCATCCCCGCCTTGGCGCGAAGCCCCACCGGGGTTCCCGCCGAAACCGCCTCGCGGAGCATTTCGCCGGTCGACAGCTGGATCATCCCGCGCAGCTTCTGCAGCCGCATCGCCTGGGTCCCTTTGCCCGCCCCTGGTGGACCGAGCAGAATCAGGTTCATCATTGCGCGTCCCCTTGCAGCCTGTTTGCGCTCATTTGCGCCGTCCACCCTTAAGCTTGGCCTTCTTGATCAGATCGCCATATTGATGAGCGATCAAATGGCTCTGGATCTGGCTGACGGTGTCCATCGTCACATTGACCACGATCAACAGGCTGGTCCCGCCGAGATAGAAGGGCACCCCCGCCTGGCTGAACAAGATTTCGGGAATCAGGCAGATCAGCACCAGATAGGCCGCCCCGGTGACGGTGATCCGGTTGAGCAGATAGTCGAAATAGAGCTCGGTCGCCTTGCCCGGGCGGATCCCCGGGATGAAGCCGCCGTTGCGCTTCAGATTTTCGGCGGTCTCTTCCGAATTGAACTGAACCGCGGTGTAGAAAAAGCAGAAGAAGACGATCCCCAGCCCGTACAGCGTCAGATAGAGCGGCGAGCCATGCTGGAGCAGGGTCGACATGGTGATCAGCAGATCGCCCGAGCTGCTGTCCCCAGCGGTCCGCGCCCCCGCCATCTGCAACACCGTCAGCGGCATCAGCAGCAGCGACGAAGCGAAGATCGGCGGAATCACCCCCGCGGTATTGATCTTCAACGGCAAGTGCGAGCGCTCCTGCTGCATCGCCCCTCGAGCGGTCTGGCGCTTGGGGTACTGGATCAGCACCCGCCGCTGCGCGCGCTCCATGAAGCAGATGAACAGCACCAGCGCCGCGACCAGGATGACCACTCCGATGATCATCAGCGGGTTCATCGTCCCGGTCCGCCCGCCTTCGAACAATTGGGCGAGCGCGCGCGGCAATTGAGCGACGATCCCGGCCATGATGATCAGCGATACGCCATTGCCGATTCCGCGGCTGGTGATCTGCTCGCCGATCCACATCAGGAACAAGGTCCCCCCGACCAGGCTGATCGTCGCCGAAACGCGGAACAGCATCCCCGGCTCGACCACCGCGCTGATCGCCTGATTGGCGCCGAGGCTCTCGAGCCCGACCGCGATGAAATAGCCCTGCACCGTGGTCAGAAGCACGGTCAGATAGCGGGTGTACTGGTTGAGCTTCTTGCGCCCGACCTCGCCTTCCTTCTTGAGCGCCTGCCACGGTCCGTACATCGTCGCCGCGAGCTGAACCACGATCGATGCGGTGATGTACGGCATCACCCCAAGCGCGATCACGCTCATCCGCTCGAGCGATCCGCCCGAAAAAGTATTGAAGAAATCGAGCACTCCGCCGCGCTGGGTGTCGAACAATGCCGCCATCGCGCGCGGGTCGATCCCCGGCATCGGAACGAACGACAGCAATCGGAACAGGATCAGGGCGCCAAGCGTGAACCACAGCCTCTTCTTGAGCTCGGTCGCCTTGGAGAAGCTCGCCAGGCTGATGTTGGAGGCGAGTTGTTCGGCTGCGGATGCCATCGATTATCCTGTAAAAAATGACGCGCCACGCTGGACAGGAAATACCCCTCGCCGCCCGCTATCATGGCTTGAGGGCGATTGTCTAAGCCCCTCGCCCAATTGCTTCGGGCTCAGGCTTTTTTGGCCAGGCTAGCCGCCTTGTTGGTGGCGATCCGCTCGGCGCGGACCTTGCCCTTCTTGGCGAGCGCTTTTTCGGCGGCGCTGACGGTTGCGATTACTTCGACCGTTCCGCCGGCCTTTTCGACCGCTTCGAGCGCGCCCTTCGACGCGCCCGCAACCCTGAAGCTGAGCTTGGCGGTCAATTCGCCCTTGCCGAGCAGCCGGACCCCGTCCTTGCCCCCGCGAGCGAGCCCGGCGGCTTTCAGCGCCTGATGGTCGAGCGTTCCGCTCGCCTCGAGCTTTCCGGCGTCGATCATCTTCTGGATCGCGCCGAGGTTCACCTCGGCATAATCACGCGCGAAGATATTGTTGAAGCCGCGCTTGGGCAGCCGCATGTGGAGCGGCATCTGCCCGCCCTCGAAGCCCTTGACCGACACGCCCGAGCGGCTCTTCTGGCCCTTCTGGCCGCGCCCGGCGGTCTTGCCGAGCCCCGAACCGATTCCCCGGCCGACCCGGACGCGGCTCTTGCGGGCGCCCTTATTGTCGCGGATTTCATTGAGTTTCATGTCTGCACTCGCTTTCGCTTATTTCGCGCTATGAACCCCCGCTCCCGCGGGAGCGGGGTCGGGAGAGGACGACTAGCCCTCGACGCTGACCAGATGCGCGACCTTGCGCACCTGTCCCATCACTTCGGGGGTATTCTCGCACTCGACCGTGCGATGCATCTTGTTGAGGCCGAGGCCGACAAGCGTTGCACGCTGGGTCTTGTCGCGCCGGATCGGCGATCCGGTCTGGGTGATCCTGATCTTCGCCATGCCTGCTTACTCCACGATCGCTTCGGCCACCGCTTCGGCCTCGGCGCCGCCCAACCCGCCACGGCCAAGCAGGTCGGAAACCTTCTTGCCACGGCGCTGTGCGACCGAGCGCGGGCTGGTCTGTTCTTTCAGCGCCTCGAACGTCGCCCGGATCATGTTGTACGGGTTCGACGTCCCGACCGACTTGGTCACCACGTCGTGGACGCCCAGGCTTTCGAACACCGCGCGCATCGGGCCGCCGGCGATGATTCCGGTCCCCGACGGGGCCGAACGAACGGTCACCTTGCCCGCACCGAAATGGCCGTTGCCGTCATGGTGAAGCGTTCGCCCGTCGCGCAACGGAACCCGGACCATCGACTTCTTGGCGGCGGCGGTCGCCTTGGAAATCGCCTCGGGAACCTCGCGCGCCTTGCCATGGCCAAAGCCCGCGCGGCCCTTGCCGTCGCCGACCACGACCAGGGCTGCAAAGCCGAAGCGCTTGCCGCCCTTGACGGTCTTGGAGACGCGGTTGATGTGAACCAGCTTCTCGATCAGTTCCTCGCCGCCGTCTTCAGAGCCAGGGCGCCCGCCACGACGGTCGTCCCGGCGTCCGCCGCCGCCGCGGTTATCGCGACCGCCACGATCACCGCCCCCGCGTGCTCCACCCCGGCCGCCGCGCGGCCCGCGGGCCTCGCCGCCGGTATCGCCGCCTTGCGGACGGTCGGCTGCAATCGGTGCGCCAGCATCCGGGGTGGTGCCTGGGG
>JBKKAQ010000024.1:0-8316 GCA_046714555.1 Sphingomicrobium sp.
CCCCCACCCGGCCTCCCATAGAATACACTGATTGGGAGGTCGGGTGGGGGTGCGGGCCGGTGCGGGCTCGAGCGTAGGCGAGCAACAAAAAGCGCCCTAAGCCAGTTTCGCCGGGATCAGCCCTCTCAGCATATTGCCAATAAAGAAGCCGCCGTGAAGATCGGCGACGGTCAAATCGCCCTCGACCGCCAGCCCGTCGTCGATCAACTTCGCGCGAAGCACCCCCGGCAACAGCCCGCGGCTCAGCGGCGGAGTCACCAGTCTCCCGTCGCGCGTCACAAAAATATTGGTGAAACTGCCCTCGGTCAGCATTCCCTCGGGATCGACGAACACTGTCTCATACGCCCCGCCCGCGCGCCGCGCCTCGTTATAGAAATCGCGATCGGTGGTCTTGTAGCGCAAGCGATAATCGCCCTGGTCGACCGGAAGCGGGCGCACCGCAACGCTCACCGGAAGCTCGCGCGGGGGTTCCACCGGCTTGACCTCGATCGCCATCGCCCCGCTCGGCGACAGCAGCAGCCGCGCCATCGCCTCGCGCTTCCGGCCGAAGGTCGCGGCCTGCAATTCGTTGCGCGCGGCATGGCGGTCGAACACGAAGCCGAGGTCCTTCGCCGAAGCGTCGAGCCGCTCGAGATGGCGATCCAGCTCGATCAGCCCGTCATGCGGATCAAAGCGCATCGTCTCGATCAAATCGGCTTTCGACGCAGCTCGGTTCACGAAATCTCCCTTGATCAGGCATTCCGCCCACTCATCGCGGCCAATGCTGTCGACGACAAGCCCCGATCCGAGCCCGAGCCGAGCGACATGCCCGCCCTCAACCACTGCCAGCGTCCGGATCAGCACGTTGAACGCGGCATCGCCCGGCCCGTCGTCCGCGCCCGCGGGGTCGATCCAGCCCATCGCTCCGCTATAGGCCCCGCGCGGCTCGGTCTCGAGCCTGGCCAAAGCCTCGATCGCCGCGATCTTGGGCGCTCCGGTAATCGACCCGCACGGAAAGATCGTCTCGATCACATCGACCGCGCCGACCCCCGCGCGCAGCCGCGCGGTCACCCGACTGACCATCTGGTGAAGCGTCGGAAAGCTCTCGACCTTGAACAATTCGGGCACATCCACCGACCCCGCCTCGGCAACCCGCGCAAGATCGTTGCGGAGAAGATCGACAATCATCAGGTTTTCGGCGCGCTGCTTGGGATCGCTCGCCAGTTGCGCCATCGCGGCGGCGTCGGCGGCCTCATCGCTACCTCTTGCCGCGGTGCCCTTCATCGGCTTGGCCTCGATCGTCCGCCCCCTGATCGTGAAGAACTGCTCGGGCGACAGCGACAGCAGCCAGCCCCCCGGATGGCGCACCACTCCGCCCCACCCCGCCGCCGATTGCGCGCGCAATCGCGCGTAGATCGCTAGCGGATCGCCCGCCACCGCGACATCGCAACCGAAGGTCAGATTGGCCTGATAGAAATCGCCGGCCAGCAGATGATCGTGAACCCGCCCCACCGCCATGAGATAGTCGTTGCGCAAGATACGCGGTCGCGGCCTGCCGACCCACCCCCCCCGCGGATCGGGCAGCCAGTTCCCCGCATCGACCGTCTCATAATCCTCGAACAGGCCGAACCACAGCAAGGGCCCCGTCGCCTCGCGCGCGTTCGTCCGAAGCCGAGGCTCGAACGCCAGCCCGGCCTCATAGGTGATGAAGCCCGCGGCATGCGCCCCGCGCCCGATCGCCTCGCGCAACCGCTCGAGCGCGGGCCGGACCTCGTCGAGCGTATCGGCGCTGATCATCGAATGCGGCGCTCGATATAATCGCGCCCGCGCTCCGCCCTCGCGGGCATCGTCGAACAGGATGAAGGGCTCGGTCATCGTCTCGATGTCATTGCTCCGCCGCGCCGCTCCCCGTAAACCCCTCGCCATCGACCCGGGGGGAAATGCCATGCGACGTGCACTGTTGATCGCCGCCATCCTCGTGACCTCCGTCCCGCTCCCCGCCCAGCCGATCGACTCGAAGACCGCAGCGCAGATCGACCGGATTCTCAAGGCGACCCCGCTGATCGACGGCCACAACGATCTGCCGTGGCAGCTTCGCGAAAAATATGGCTCGCGGGTGACCGGGCTCGCCGGCGGCACCGACCGGCTCGACAAGCCGCTGATGACCGACATCTTGCGGCTCCGCTCAGGCCGAGTCGGCGGCCAGTTCTGGTCGGTTTACATCCCCGCCGATGTCATCGGCGACGCGGCGATCCGGATGACGATCGAACAGATCGACATCGTCAAGCAGATGGTCGGGGCTTACCCGCGCGATCTCGAATTCGCTGCCACCGCCGACGCTGTCGTCCGCGCCCACCGCGCGGGCCGGATCGCTTCGCTGATCGGGATCGAGGGCGGCCACCAGATCGGCAACAGTCTCGCCGCGCTTCGCGCCTTTTACGCGCTTGGCGCGCGCACCATGACCCTGACGCATTCCAAGAACAACGACTGGGCCGACAGCGCCACCGACGACCCGGTTCATCATGGACTGACCCCGTTCGGGCTGGCGGTGATCGGCGAAATGAATCGCCTCGGCATGCTGGTCGATTTGAGCCATGTCTCCGCCGAAACGATGAAGGCCGCGCTTTCCGCGACCCGCGCTCCGGTGATCTTCACCCATTCGGACGCGCGCGCCTTGAGCGATCATTCGCGCAACGTCCCCGACGACGTGCTTCGCCTCGTCACCGCCAACGGCGGGGTCGTAATGGTCAATTTCTACCCGGGTCATCTCTCGCCCGAAATGCGCGGCTGGTCCGCCCAGCGCTCCGCCGAGGAAGCGCGCGCCAAGTCCTTGTTCCTCGGCCGGCCGGTCGAACGCGAGGGGGCGCTAGCCGCGTGGGACAAGGCGCACCCCGCCCCCGCCACCAATGTCGCATTGGTCGCCGATCATATCGACCATGTCGCCCGTATGGCGGGTCACGCCCATGTCGGGATCGGCGCCGACTTCGACGGGATCGATCGCGTCATTCCGGGGCTCGGCGGGGTCGACGGCTATCCGCTGCTGTTCGCCGAGCTCATCCGCCGCGGCTGGAGCGACACCAACCTCGGCGCACTCGCCGGAGGTAATCTGCTCCGCGCGATGCGCGCTGCCGAAGCGGTCGCCGCGGCCTCGCGCGATCGGCCTCCATCGCTCGAGACACTGACCAATGATCGCGGCGGCGACCGCGGGCTGACCGCCCTCGCCTCGTTCGCTCTCGCCGTGCTCGCCTGGCTGCTCACCGCTCGGTTCCGACCCTCGCAATCTTGACCTTGCGGTCGAGGCGCTGCTGGCCGAATAGCGCGCGATGAATGAAGCGCTTCCCCCCCTTCGCGCCGCGATCGTCCCGGTCACCGCGTTCGAGCAGAATTGCACCTTGCTGTGGTGCACCGCTACGATGCGCGGGGCGTTCGTCGATCCCGGCGGCGATCTCCCAAGGCTCAAGGCGGCCGCCGCTGAAGCCGGGGTCACCATCGAGAAGATCCTCCTTACCCACGGCCATATCGACCATTGCGGCTCGGCCGGGATCTTCGCCGCTGAACTGGGGGTCCCGATCGAGGGCCCGCACGAGGAGGACCGTTTCTGGATTGCCCGACTCGCCGACGACGGCCGCTCCTATGCGATGCAGGCCGCCCCGTTCGAGCCCGACCGCTGGCTGGTCGACGGCGACAGCGTTACCGTCGGCGACCTCATTTTCGCGGTCCGCCACTGCCCCGGCCATACTCCCGGCCATGTTGTCTTCCATCACGCCCCCTCGAAGCTCGCACTGGTCGGCGACGTCCTGTTCAAGGGTTCGATCGGCCGCACCGATTTCCCCCGCGGCAATCATCAGCAATTGCTCGATTCGATTGTCGAACGATTATGGCCGATGGGCGGCGAGACCCGCTTCGTCCCCGGCCACGGGCCGATGTCGACCTTCGCCCACGAACGCGCCACCAATCCGTTCGTCGCCGATCAGCTGCTCAGCTCCTGAACCGCGCGGCTTGCGTCGGCTCGGCTTTGCGCTATAGGACGCGCGTTCGCGACGATCCGACCGCCGCCGCGGGTTCCTCCCTCTCGGGGAAGGCCCGGTGAAGAAGGGCGAGGGTTGGTCGCACATTTTTTTGTCCGTTGAAGAATAGGTGCCGCAATGGCCGTCCCCAAAAGAAAAACTTCGCCCTCGAAGCGCAACATGCGGCGCAGCCACCACGCGCTTGCCGTGCCGAGCTTCCAGGAATGCCCCAACTGCGGCGAACTGAAGATTCCGCATAATCTCTGTTCGGCCTGCGGCTTCTACAACGGCCGCGAGATCGTCTCGACCGAGGCCTGAGCGGATCGCCGACGAAGGGCCCCGCCCGATGAACGCGCGCATCCACGACATTCCGCGAATCGCGATCGACGCGATGGGCGGCGACATCGGCCCGGCGGTGATGTGCGCCGGAATCGCTCGCGCCCACCGCGCCGACCGCTCGCTGCGCTTCGAACTGTTCGGCGACCAGGCGCTGATCGGGCCCGAGCTTGACCGCCACAAGGGGCTCGCCGCCGCGGTCGCGATCCACCACACCAGCGAGGCGATCCTCGCCGCCGAAAAGCCCAGCCAAGCGATCCGCCGAGCACGCACCACCTCGATGGGAATGGCGATCAACGCGGTCAAGGACGGCAATGCCGACGCCGCTCTGTCGGCGGGCAATACCGGCGCGCTGATGGCGATCGCCAAGCTCGCGCTTCGCACCATGCCCGGGATCGACCGTCCCGCGCTCGCCGCGCTCCTGCCGACGCTCGGCGCCCACGACCTGGTCATGCTCGATCTCGGCGCCAATACCGAATGCGACGCCCAGAACCTCGTCCAGTTCGCGGTGATGGGTGCGGCGTATTCGCGCTGCGTGCTCGGCATCGCCAGCCCGCGGGTCAAATTGCTCAACATCGGCACCGAGGAATTGAAGGGCACCGACGAGTTGAAGGAAGCCGCCGCCTTGCTGCGCGAGGCCGACTATCTGGCGATGAGCTTCAAGGGCTTCACCGAAGGCGACCAGCTGAGCCGCGGCCAGATCGACGTCGTCGTCACCGACGGCTTCTCGGGCAATATCGCGTTGAAGACCGCCGAGGGCACCGCTCGCTTCGTCGCCGATCTGCTTCGCCGCGCGTTCACCTCGTCGCTACGCTCGAAGGCGGGCTTCGCCTTGTCGCGCCCCGCGCTGCATATGCTCAAAGTCCACCTCGACCCCAATAATCACAATGGCGCGGTGTTCCTCGGGCTCAACGGCCTCGTCGTCAAAAGCCACGGTGGCGCTACTCCCAAGGGAATCGCCAACGCCATCGGAGTCGCCGCTCGAATGGTCCGCAACGACATCACCCGCCGGATCGGCGAGGATCTCGACGAATTTCGCGCCCACGCCTTCGCCAACGGATTCGCGAAATGACGCTGCGCTCGGTCATCGCCGGGGTCGGCTCGGCGCTTCCGGCGCGGCGGGTCGACAATGCCGAACTCGCCGCGCAGGTCGACACCACCGACGAATGGATCGTCGAGCGCACCGGGATCCGCAGCCGCTACATCGCCGGCGAAGGTGAAACCACCGCGACCCTTGCCGCCGACGCCGCCCGCGCCGCGCTCACTCATGCCGGGATCGACGCGAGCGAAATCGGCCTGATCGTCCTCGCCACCGCGACCCCAGACCAAACCTTTCCCTCCTCGGCGACCAGGGTCCAGGGGCTGCTCGGGATCGATGATTGCATCGCCTTCGACGTCCATGCGGTGTGCACCGGCTTCCTTTACGCATTGACCGTCGCCGATTCGATGCTCCGTTCGGGCTCGGCGACCACCGCGCTTGTCATCGGCGCCGAAACCTTCAGCCGGATCCTCGACTGGGAAGATCGCGGCACTTGCGTCCTGTTCGGCGACGGCGCAGGCGCGCTGGTGCTCAAGGCCGAAGAAGGCGAGCGCGGAATCCTCGCCACCAAACTCCATGCCGACGGCCGCTACGGCGACATGCTCTATGTCGACGGCGGGCCATCGACCACCGGCACGGTCGGCAAGCTGCGAATGAAGGGCCGAGAGGTGTTCCGCCACGCGGTGGTCAACCTCGCCGATGTCCTCACCGAAGTTATCGCCGCCGCGGGGATCCCCGCGGCCGAAGTCGACTGGGTCGTCCCGCACCAGGCCAATGCGCGAATCATCGACGCCACCGCGCGAAAATTGGGGCTCGACCCGGCGCGAGTCGTGGTTACCGTCGACCGCCATGCCAACACTTCCGCGGCCTCGGTTCCGCTGGCGCTCGACACCGCGGTCCGCGACGGGCGAATCAAGCGCGGCGACCTGGTCGTGTTCGAAGCGATGGGGGGCGGATTCACTTGGGGAGCGGCGGCAGTTCGCTATTGAAAATACATGGAAATTTATCCATAAGTCCGATTGCCGACATATTTAATTTGAGTTACTCTATCTTTTGTTATGGCGCGACGGCGCGCTGCCTGGGGGGGAGAATGAACTATGGCCGACGCGGGCGTTGCGCGTTCTAATGATCTCAGCGGGCTTCACTCGGGGACCCTGACACGCGCCGATCTCTCGGACGTCGTCCATCGCAAGCTCGGTCTGTCGCGCGCCGAATCGGCCGGGCTGGTCGAACGCATTCTCTATCATATGTGTCACGACCTCTCGCTCGGTCACAACGTCAAGATTTCGGGCTTCGGAAGCTTCATCCTGCGCGACAAGGGCCTTCGCGTCGGACGCAATCCCAAGACCGGGGTCGAAGTCCCGATCGCTCCGCGTCGGGTGATGACCTTCCGTGCCAGCCAGCTGATGCGCGACCGGATCGCCCGCTAAGGAAACTCGAAATGGCGGCGAGCCAGAAACAGCCCGACGCCTTCTTGACGATCGGCGAACTGGCAAACGAGCTCGGGGTCGCGCAACACATCCTGCGCTACTGGGAAACCAAATTTTCCCAGTTGAAGCCGCTTCAACGCGCGGGCAACCGCCGTTATTATCGCCCCGCCGACGTCGCGCTCGCTCGGCGAATCCACCAATTGCTCGGCCAGCAGGGCTACACCGTTCGCGGAGTCCAAAAACTGCTCGGCGACAAGGCCCCCCCGCCCGAGCCCCACGCGATCGCCGCCCCTGGCCCCGCTGCCCCGCACGCGATCCCCCCCGACCGTCTCACAGAGATCCGCAACCGCCTCAAAGCCGCGCTAGACTAATCCTCTCCGGTAAGGGGACGGGGACCGCCAGCCACCGGCTGGTGGTGGAGGGGCGGCGGCGCCGAAAACGCCAACCTCTCCCCAACCCGCGCAATCGCCACATCGAGCGGCACCCTCCTCACCACCACGCCCGGCGGAAACGCGCTCAGCAGCCGCGACGGCATCGCCGGCGACAGGATCACGAACAGCCCGCGGTCGCCTTCGCGCCGGATCAGCCGCCCAAACGCCTGTGCCAGCCGGGCGCGGACCACCCGGTCATCGAAGGCGCTTCCGCCCCCCGCCATCCTTCGCGCCGAATGGAGCACCGTCGGGCGCGGCCATGGCACTCTTTCCATCACCACCAGCCGGAGCGATTCGCCCGCAACGTCGACTCCGTCGCGAAGCGCATCGGTGCCGAGCAGCGATGAGCGCGGATCGTCGCGAAACATATCGACCAAGGTTCCGGTCTCGATCGGATCGACATGCTGGGCGATCAGCGGCAATCCGCCGCGCGCGAGCCGGTCGGCGATCCGCGCATGGACCGCCTTCAATCGCTGGATGGCGGTGAACAGCCCGAGCGTCCCACCCCCTGCCGCCTCGATCAGCCGGGCATAGGCTCCGGCCAGCGCCGCGGTGTCGCCGCGCGCGATGTCGGTGACGATCAGCACCTCGGCGTCGCGGGCATAATCGAACGGGCTGTCGGCTTCGAAATGCGCCACCGCGCCTGGCAGATGTGCCGCTCCGCTCCGCGCCTCGGCCCCGGCCCAGTCGCTCCCCGCGCGAAGCGTCGCCGATGTCACCAGTACTCCATGCGCCAGGCGAAGCACCGCCTCGGCCAGCGGCCGGGTCGGGTCGAGCCAGCGGCGATGGATCGCGACGTCATGCTCGCGCCCCTCGAACCGCTCGATCGCCAGCCAGTCGACGAACTCGGCATCGGCGGTCCCGCCGACCCGCCCGAGCAAGGCGATCCACGCAGCCACTGTTCCGCTTCGCCACGACAGCCCGTTGATCGCCCCCTCGACTCGCGCCCGCGCCGCCCAATCGAGCCAGTCGGGCGCGGCGTCGAGCACCGCCTCGAGCCTCCGGCAAAGCGCCGCGAGCGGCCGCTGCAACGCCTCGAGCGCTTCGAGCGCTGCGGCCGCGGCGGCGATAAGATTGGCATCGGGCTCGGCCAG
>JBKKAQ010000025.1:0-8885 GCA_046714555.1 Sphingomicrobium sp.
TCGCCGCGGCGCGCGAATCCCCGTCGCGGGCGAGCAGCGCGAACCGTTCGTCGAGCGCGGCGAGCCCGAGGTCGAGATCGGCGACCATCCGCTGCGAACTGCGTTCCTGCTCGGCGATACGCGCCGACAGCGTTTCGAGCGCCGATCCGGCGTTGACGACATGCGCTCCAAGCGCCGACGCCGCTTCGACCCCGGCGCGCCCGAGCCCCGCCGCAGCGCCCTCGACCAGCGCCGCGACCGCTTCCGATTGGGCGTCGATTCCGCCGCGCACCTGGTCGAGCGCGTCGGCCGTGCGTTCAAGCAGCGCGTCGACAGCAGCCGACGAGGTCTCGCCGACCTCGCCGACCCGCGCCGCGGCGGCCGCTCCGCTGCTCTCGATCTGGGTCAGATGGGTGATCAGCCGATGCGCTGCACTGGCCACCATTTCGTCGGCCTCGCGGGTGCGCTCGGTCAGCGCCGCGACCTGGACTTCGTAAGCTTCGGCCTGCTGATTGGCGTTCTGGCCCGCGCTGCGCAGGCTCTCGGCCATCGCCCGCGCGCTTGCCTCGGCGCGCGGAAGGTCCTCGAGCAGTACCGCGACATCGTTGCGAGCCGCCTCGGCGGCGCGGTCGAGCGCTTCGCCATGCCTCGACAAGAGCGCGCTTCCCTCGCCGAATTGCCGAGTCGCCGATCCCAGCCGGGAAGTCGCCTCGTCGCCGAGATCCATCAGTTCCTTGGCCATCGCTCCAAGCGCGCCGTGGCTTTCGTCGATTCGCGCCCGCAACACTCCAAGCAGGCCTTCGAGCGAGCGCGCCTCAGTGCGCATCGCGATCACAGATCGGGTGAAGCGCTCGGCCTCGCGTCGCCGGGTCCGCCCGAACATCAGCCACGCCAGCCCGAGCAGCGCCAGCGGTCCGGCGGCGATCGCCACCCATTGTGCCAGCTCCGGCGAATCGAGCGGTGCAGCGGCCAGAGCGCGTCCGGCCGACCATGCCGAAAAACCGGTCCAGAGCAGCGCCAGCAGCGCCAGCGCGACTGCGAGGACCGTTCGCCCGCCGGCGCCGTGGGGTTCGCGCTCCGCGCGCGATTCGCTCCATTCCAGGCTGTCGAAGCGGGGCTCGATCGCGCTCCCTCCCTCGGCAGGGTCGGACAAGATTGTCCCGTCCGGCGAAGGCCGCGGCTCGTCCGCGCGGTGG
The DNA here is from genome assembly GCA_046714555.1 of Sphingomicrobium sp. GTDB lineage: Bacteria > Pseudomonadota > Alphaproteobacteria > Sphingomonadales > Sphingomonadaceae > Sphingomicrobium. The sequence goes on from JBKKAQ010000025.1 coordinate 1,176, forward strand.
GTGCTGGCGTTCATGGCCCGGCAGTTTACCATCTTTCCTCCGCGACGGAAGCGTTTCGAGCAGCTAGGAGTTGAGGGCAGTTCGCGGCTCGATTTGGGAATGAGGATGGCGCTCGGCGCCTTGATCGGGGCTTATCAGGAGGATGATTCGGGCGGGCTTCGTGCCTTGCTTCCGCTCGCCGGGCGTACCCTGGTTGAATATCAGGCGCGCTGCGCCTCCGCCGCCGGCGCCGCACCGGTGGTAGTGCTGGTCGAGCGGGTGCCCGCCGACCTCAACGCGGCCTTCGACCGCCTCCGCCACGAAGGCGTCAAGGTGATCGCGGTCAGCGACGGCAATGAGGCCGCGGCGCGGTTCGATCCTGGCGCGCTGATCCTGCTGATCGCCGACGGCTGCGCTCCCGACATGCCGCTGGTCGCCCGAGTCGCCGCGGCCGCCGAGCCAGCCATAGCCACCGTCCCCGACGACGAGGCGCATGAGGAGTTCGAGCGGCTCGACGCGATCAGCCGCTGGGCCGGGGTCGCTCTGGTCGAAGGCCGCACCCTCGGAGCGACCGCGGCGATGCTCGGCGACTGGGACCTTCAGTCGACCCTGCTGCGCCGGGCGGTCCAGGCGGGCGCGGTTCGCTTGGCGGTCGACAATGTCCGGCTCGCCAGTCCTTTGCTCGCCACCCGTCCCGAACAGACCGCGCATTTCGAGCGCCGGCTGCTCGTCGCCTCGCGCGGCGCCCGGCGTGACTGGGTCAGCCGCTTCATCCTTCCCATGATCGAGGAATTTGCGACCGAGCGGCTGATGGAGACCCGCGTTCGCCCGCAATGGCTGATCCATGCCAGCCTCGCTTTGACCCTTGCCGCCGCGCTCGCATTCTCGCGCGGCTTGCTGTGGCCGGCCCTCGCTCTATTGCTCGCCGCGACTCCGCTCGAGCTTGTCGCCGATCGCCTAGCGAGCTTGCGGATGCGCCCGCTTGCCCCACGCTCGCTGGTCCGCCGCCTGCTGTGGCCCGCGACCGGGCTTGCGCTGGTCGCGCTCGGCTGGTGGTCGGCGCGCCATGGCGGGGGCTGGGGGGCGATGGCCGCCGCGCTCGCCGCCGCCGCCTTCGCCGAAGCCGCCCGGATCGAGCGCGGCAGCGTCGCGGTCGAGCCCGAGCTGTGGCTGTTCTCGGGGCGCAACGCGATCTTCGCGTTCGTCCCGTTCGCGCTCGCCGCCTGGTGGAATGCCGGGCTCGCCGCGCTTGCCCTCTACGCCGCAGCGAGTTTCTTTCTCATCCAGCACCTCCGCCACAAAATCTCCGGCTGATTCCGCCTTCGCAAATCCGATTGACGACGCGTTAACCCCGATCGTCTAACAGGTACCGGTGATGGACCCTGTGGAATGGCCGATCGCTGCTCCGGCAGCCGACCGCCCGGTCGAACTCGTGCAACGCGCGGGGGGCAGCCGGCTGGCTACCGTCAGGCGCGACTTCTTCCTCGATCCCGACGCCCGGCTCAGCGAGCAGGAGCGTGCGCTGATGACCGCGATGCTCCACGGCCTGATCGCCGGGCTCGCGGACGAATTGCGCCTCGGTCTGCCTGCCGACGCCGCCGAGGCGAGCGAGATCGAGCCCGAATCGCTTATCGCGACGCTCAATGGCGCCGGGCTGCTCGATCGCGGCGACCTTGTCGGGCTGCTCCTTCGCCGCGCCGACCGCGACCGCATTTCAGGCGCGATGCGCGCGCTTCACGATCCGCACCGCTCGCTTTTGCTCCAAGCCCTCGTCGGCGACGGCGAGGAGTCGCTGTCCGCAGCGGCGATGGCGCTAATCCTTGCCCGGGGGCGCCGCCGCGACCGCTACGGCCAGTCCTTGCTCGACTTCAACGACCTTCCCGCCGACTGCGCGGTCGCGGTGGTCCACTCGATCGCAGCAGTGCTTCGCGGGTCGATCGGTGGTGACCGTGCGGATGTCATGCTCGCCAGCGCCTCGGCCAGCCTGATCGCCCGTCACGACCCTAGCCAGCGTTTTGAAGCTCTGGTCGCGGCGCTGGTCGCCGCGCTCGACCAGGCCGGGCGGCTCGACGAGGAATTTCTCGGTGCCGCAGCGCGCGAGGGCGAGCTCGAACTGCTCGCCGCGGGACTCGCACGCCGCTGCGGAATCGACCCGGAGGACAGCTCGCGCCGTTTCGACGCTCCGGGCGGCGGGCGGCTGATGATGCTCCTGCGGATCGCCGGGACATCACGCGGCTTCGCCGCAAGGCTGCTTGCCGATCTCGGCGAATTGCTCGGGATTTCGGATCCGGGCGCCGAAATCGCATTGTTCGACCAGATCGACGATCAGGCTGTGGATCGCGCACTCGGCTGGCTTCGGCTCGATCCGCATTATCGCTCGGCGATTGAGGCCCTGGGCGCTTCCTCGGGAGGTTCCGATCGCAAGCGCTCCATCTGAGCCCGGCTCGGTCAGTGGGCGGGTCGACCGCGCGGGGCGGCTGGTCGCCGCCGATCCCGCGCTTGCCGATCTTCAGGTCGCCGCCGGATCGCGGGTCGGCGCTCCGCTCGCGCTTCCGCAAATCGCAGCGGTGGTCCGGCTTGCGGCCAAGCTCGGCACTCCAGTCTCGCGCGCGGTGATCGCCGCCGGGGCCGACCATGACGTTGATTTGTGGGTTCACGCCGAGCCCTTGGGCGAGGAAATTGAGCTGACCATCGAGGGCTGGGTCCGCCGTCCGGTGGCAGCGGCGCGTCTCGCCCCGATCTTCGCGGCCGAGGCTGAGGTCGACGCCGATGCCGCGGGCGACGAATGGGCGACCGACGCCGAATTGCGGCTAACCGCTCTGGCGCCCGATCTCGCCCGGCAGCTCGGCGGCGATCCGTCGAGCACGATCGGCCAGCCGCTCACCCGCCTCGTCCAGCTCACTCCGGACGGCGAGGGCGACATGCCCTTGCTCGCCGCGCTCGCCGCCCGCAGCGACTTCACTGGCCAGCGCGCGGTGTCGCGTCATGACCAGGCGGTCAAGCTGACCTTGTCAGGGCAGGTGCTGACCACCGAGAATGGCGGTTTCGCGGGGTTCCACGGCCACGCCCGACTCAATCCGTCGGCGGTCGAGGCAAGCCCGCCCGCCTCCGCCCGGATCGGCGCGATCGAGACGCTCGACCATTCGCTCGACGATGCGCTTCGCTCGCCGCTCGACCGGATCATCGACTGCGCCGACAAGATCGTCGAGCGTGCCGACGGCCCGCTGCGAAGCGATTATGCGACCTACGCCAGCGACATCGCTGCCGCCGGGCGCCATCTGCTCTCGGTGATCCGCTCGATGGGGGCCGGCCCGGTCGGCCAGCAGCATTCGGTCGATCTTGCCTCGGTCACCGGCGAAGCGGTCGCACTGCTCGCCGCGACCGCCGCCGAACGCGGGGTCGCGATCGCGCTCGACGATCCACCCGAACCGCTGCTCGCGCGCGGCGAGTCGCGCGGAACGATCCAAATCCTCGTCAATCTGATCGGCAATGCGGTCCGCCACTCTGCCGCCGGCGGCCGCGTCGTGCTGAGCTTCGCGGCCGGTGAACAGGTCCGCGTCACGGTCGCTGACCAGGGCCCCGGGATCGCGCCCGCCGACCAGCAGCGGATCTTCGAGCGGTTCGAGCGCGTCGGCGTAGACCCCGACGGCACTGGCCTCGGCCTCGCCATCGCCCGCCGCCTCGCCCGCTCGATGGGCGGAGACATCACCCTCGACAGCATACCCGGCCAAGGCGCCCGCTTCACCCTCAGCTTGCCCGCGGCCTGAGCGCGAGCCCACCGGCAGCCAAAACCGGTCAGCGTTCCCCGACCGGGACATAATCCCTTTGCGTCGCCCCGACATAAAGCTGGCGCGGGCGGCCGATCTTCTGCTCGGGGTCGGAAATCATCTCATTCCATTGCGCCACCCAGCCGACCGTCCGCGCAAGCGCAAACAAGGCGGTGAACATCTCGGTCGGGAATCCGATCGCCGACAGGATCACGCCCGAATAAAAATCGACGTTGGGGTACAGCTTCTTTTCGATGAAATAATCGTCCCTCAACGCGATCTGCTCAAGCTCGCGCGCGGTGTCGAACAAAGGATTGCTGATCTTGAGCTCTTTCAATACCTCGTCGGCGGTCGCCTGCATGACCTTCGCTCGCGGGTCGTAATTCTTGTAGACGCGATGGCCGAAGCCCATCAGCCGGAAGGGGTCGTTCTTGTCCTTGGCGCGCGCGATATATTCGGGGATTTTGTCGGGGGTGCCGATCTCGCGCAGCATATTGAGCGCCGCCTCATTGGCTCCGCCATGCGCCGGGCCCCACAGGCACGCGATCCCCGCCGCAACGCAGGCGAACGGGTTGGCGCCCGACGATCCGGCAAGCCGGACGGTCGAGGTCGAGGCGTTCTGCTCATGGTCGGCGTGGAGGATGAAGATCCGCCGCATCGCCCGCTCGACAATCGGGTTGACCTCATAGCGCTCGGCCGGGACCCCGAAGGTCATTCGCAGGAAATTACCGGTATAGCTGAGCTCGTTCGACGGATACATGAACGGCTGGCCGACGCTATATTTATAAGCCATCGCGGCGATCGTCGGCATCTTGGCGATCAGCCGGTGGCTCGCGATCAGCCTTTGGCGCGGATCGGTGATGTCGGCCGAATCATGATAGAAAGCGGACAGCGCCCCGACCACTCCGCACATGATGGCCATCGGGTGAGCGTCGCGGCGGAACCCGCGGTAAAAGGTCGACAATTGCTCGTGGAGCATGGTGTGACGGGTGATCGTCCAGCTGAACTCCGCAAGCTCGTGCTTCTTGGGCAAATCACCGTGGAGCAGCAGAAAGGCGACTTCCATGAACGAGCTTTTCTCGGCCAACTGGTCGATCGGATAGCCGCGGTGGAGCAGAATCCCCTTGTCGCCGTCGATATAGGTGATCGCGCTCTGGCAGCTCGCGGTCGAGGTGAACCCCGGGTCGTAGGTGAACATTCCCGTGTCGGCATAGAAATCGCGGATGTCGACCACGTCGGGGCCGACCGATCCGCTGAGCAGCTCAAATTCCTTGTTGTCGCCTTCGGTGGTGAAGGTCGCAAACTTCTTGGTCATTCGTCAGTGCTCCACCATCTGGTCGGCGATACGGCTCAAGCTTTCGCACTGCCCGAGCAGCAGCAAAACGTCAAAGATTCCGGGCGAGCTGGACTTTCCGGTCAGCGCGGCTCGAAGCGGCTGGGCAAGCTTGCCGAGCTTGACCCCGGCCTTCTCGGCGACCTCGCGAATCGCCTGCTCGATCGCGGCGGCGTCCCAGCCCTCGATCGCGCCCAGCGCGGCATGCGCCGAGGCGAGCAGGGCGCGCGTCTCGGAATTGAGTAATGCTCCCGCCTCGGGACTCATTTCAAGCGGCCTATGTGCAAACAGAAATGCAGCACCTTGAGTAAGTTCGTTGAGATCCCTGGCACGCGATTTCAGTTCGGGCATGGCGCGCTCGAGCAACTCCAGATCCGGATACCCCCCCAGCTCGGCGACCATAGCCGCGAGGCGCCGGTCATCGGCCATCCGCATATAATGCCCGTTGATATTCTCGAGCTTCTTGAGGTCGAAGCGCGACGGCGATTTGCCGACATGGTCGAGGTCGAACCAGGCGATTGCCTGCTCCCGCTCAATATATTCATCGTCGCCATGCCCCCAGCCGAGTCGGAGCAGATAATTGAACAGCGCCTCGGGCAAGATGCCGAGCTCGTCGCGATAGGCGTCGACTCCAAGCGCTCCGTGGCGCTTCGACAATTTGGCTCCGTCGGCCCCGTGGATCAAAGGAATATGCGCATAGTTCGGCTCGGCCCAGCCCATCGCCCGGATTATCGCCAGCTGGCGGAAGGCATTGTTGAGATGATCGTCGCCGCGAATGATGTGGTTGACCCCCATGTCATGGTCGTCGACCACCACTGCGAGCATGTAGGTTGGTGACCCGTCCGAGCGAAGCAGCACGAAATCGTCGAGCTCGGCATTGGTCACCGTCACTCGCCCCTGGACCAGATCGCCGATTGCCGTCTCGCCGTCCCTGGGCGCCTTGATCCTGACTACCGCCGGCTGGCCTGCGCGCTCGGGGCTCGGGCCACTGTCGCGATATTCGCTGTCGATCCGGAACGCGCGCCGCTCGGCCTGGGCGCTCGCACGGCGCTCGGCGAGTTCCTCGGGAGTGAGATAACAGCGATAGGCATGGCCCGAGGCGAGCAGCGCTTCGGCGACTTCGGCATGACGCGCCGACCGCTCGAATTGGTACATCGGGGGTTCGTCGCCCGCGATTCCGAGCCAGTCGAGCCCGTCAAGGATCGCCGCGATCGCGGGCTTGGTCGATCTCGCTTGGTCGGTATCCTCGATCCGCAATAGATAACGACCGCCGTGATGCCGGGCGAACAGCCAGTTGAACAAAGCAGTGCGCGCACCCCCGATATGCAAGAATCCGGTCGGCGAGGGCGCGAAGCGCGTGACGATCTCGGCTCGGCCCGGGGGCGGGGGTGATTGATGGCTTGCGCTCAAGCGCGCTTTCCTTTGTCTATGGGCACGGATGGAATGGGTCGCCGCCCCTAACATAGAGGATGCACCTCTGCCACCGGCAGCGGCGAGGTTGGACGCGGCCGCCTTGCGCGCCCGAATCGCTTCGCTACGCGCGGCCCTCGAAACCTGGCTCGAGCGCGAGCGCGGCCAGCTCCCCTTATGGTTCGTGGTCGGCTTCGGAAGCGGCATCGCAAGCTGGTTCTGGCTCCCCGGGCCGGTCCATTGGGCGGGCTTTCTGTGCCTCACCGCGGGGCTCGGCCTGCTCGGGCTCAGCGCCCGCGCCGGCCGCGCAGAACGTGCGCTCGGCTGGTTCGGGCTCGCCTTGTTGCTTGGCTGCGGCCTCGTCTGGACGCGCGCGATGTGGGTTGCCGAGCCGCGGCTCGAGCGTCCGCGGATGGCGAGTTTCACAGGCCTGGTCGAACAGGTCGAAACCCGCGCCGCGACCGGCGACCTTCGTCTGACCCTCGCGCTTAGCGACCCCGCACTTCCGCCGCGGGTGCGGGTGTCGTTCGCCGAAGCCGGCGCTCCCGCGGGGCTCGGCCCCGGAGCGACGGTCCGGCTCAAGGCGCGGCTCACGCTTCCGCCGCCGATGGCGCTTCCAGGCTCGCATGATTTCGCTCGCGACGCTTGGTTCCGCGGGATCGGCGGAGTGGGGCGCGCGATCGGCCCGCTGGCGGTCGTCGAACCCGAATCGGGGGGCGGGATCGCCGCCGTGCGGATCGCGCTCGACCGTCACATCCGGTCCGCTCTTCCGGGGGCGAGCGGAACCATCGCCACCTCGCTCGCGACCAGCGACCAAGGCGCGATCAGCAAGCCCGACGCCGAGGCGATGCGGCGCAGCGGGCTCGCCCATCTGCTCTCGGTCAGCGGGCTGCATATCGCCGCCGCGGTCGGAGCGGCGATGTTCCTTTCGCTTCGGCTGCTGGCGTTGAGCGAACGACTCGCGCTCCGGTTCAACCTCGTGCTGGTATCGGCGGGGGCGGGCGCGCTTGCCGGAGTCGCTTACACCTTGCTTACCGGGGCGCAGGTCCCGACGGTCAGAAGCTGCATCGCCGCTCTGCTCGTGCTCGGCGGGATCGCGCTCGGCCGAGACGCGATCAGTCTCCGACTGATCGCGGTCGGGCGCTGCTCGTGCTGATCTTCCGTCCCGAAGCGATCGCCGGTGCGAGCTTTCAATTGAGCTTCGCCGCGGTCACCGCGATC
>JBKKAQ010000026.1:0-7144 GCA_046714555.1 Sphingomicrobium sp.
CCCCTCCCGCGCCGGGCCCGAGGCGGCGCTCGACCGGCTGCTTCTCGCCGGCCGAGCGCCCGAAGCCGCCGAGCTTCGCGACTGGCCGGTCCCCAGGCTGCCGATCGGCGGCGGAGCCCTGGTCGCGCGCGGGATCACCCAGGGGCCGCTCGTCGCCAGGACCCTCAAGGCGATCGAAAACGACTGGATCGAGGCAGGTTTCCCCTTCGGCAAGGAATTCGACTCGATCGTCGAGCGCGCGCTTCGCCCCGTTTGATCCACACATTTGATAAAATGCGAAAAATCGGCTAACACTGAGGCAAGTTTGAAAGTAGACTTGATCTACATCAGGCTTAGGCCGGGTTTCAAGGCATTGCCGAATGTACCTATCCGCACCGCTTGACCATGCCGCGGTCAACGGTCTCGCCATGGCACTGATCGAATCGTCGTGCGCGCCTCTGGTGTTGCTCGACGATGAGCTTGTGGTGATCGGCGCGAGCCAGAGCTTTTGCGACTGTTTCGAGCTCGATCCGGAGGCTGTGTCCGGACGTTCCCTCGCCACCCTTGGCGAAGGGGAGTGGAATGTTCCGCAGCTCCACTCGCTGCTTCAAGCGACGATCGCCGGCGACGCCGCGATCAGCGCCTATGAAATGGACCTCGAGCGTCCCGGCAAGGCGACCTGCCGGCTCGTGCTGAGTGCGCACCGGCTCGACTATTTCCACACCGATCGGTTGCGAATCGTCCTTTCCGCAACCGACGTCACCGCGGCCCGCCTCGCCGAACGGCAAAAGGACGATCTGGTCCGCGACAAGCAGATCCTTTTCCAGGAGCTTCAGCACCGCGTCGCCAACAGTCTCCAGATCATCGCCAGCGTGCTGATGCAGAGCGCTCGCCGGGTTCAGTCCGAGGAGACCCGGTTCCACCTTCACGACGCGCATCACCGGGTGATGTCGATCGCCACCTTGCAGAAACAGCTCGCGACCTCCGACGTCACAAGCGTCAAGCTTCGCGACTATCTCGCCAGCCTGTGTGACAGCATCGCCGCCTCGATGATCGACGATCACAAGCGGCTGACCCTCGTCGTCGCCGCCGACGACAGCGAGACCAGCTCGGACAAGTCGGTCAGCATCGGGCTGATCGTCACCGAACTCGTCATCAACACGATCAAGCACGCCTTCCCCGGGCGCAATCACAAGGGCGCGATCAAGGTCGATTACTCGGTCGACGGCGACGGCTGGCTGCTCTCGGTGGAAGACGATGGGATCGGAATGTCCACCGATCCTGCGGTCGTCAAGCCGGGGCTCGGCACCGGGATCATCGCCGCTCTGGCGAAACAGCTCAGTGCCGTGGTCAGCGTCATCGACGCCAAACCCGGAACCCGAGTCGAAATTCGCAAGCGCTGAACGGCCGGCGGATACAGGGACGCCCGTGCCGCGAGTATCGCGATAAACCGCACATCCTCGCAAATCAGGTCGGTTAACTATCTCAGATTAGGAATAATTCCCAAACCGGTATAAGGCGGACAGATCATCAGGCCTCTGTCGTGGCTGTACTGGTGGCTGAGAGACTTGTGGAGCGCTCCCGCCTGTTGGAGCGCACCGATGTTCAAAAATGCTGATCACCCGCTAGCGCCGATGGTGCGAAAGCTCGATCTTTGGAAACCTCTGGCGGCCAATGATCGCGAAGCCATTCTCGGCTTGTCCTTCACTCTTCGCGTTCTTTGCGCGGGCCAATATCTGGTCTGGGACGGCGACAGGCCCCAGCACAGCTTGGTTTTGCTATCGGGCTTCGCCGTTGGCCATAAAGTCGCCGGCAATGGCGGGCGCCAGATCACGTCGATCCATATGAACGGCGACATCATCGATCTTCAGAATTCGCTGCTCGGGATCGCCGATCACAATGTCCAGATGCTCAGCGCGAGCCAGGTCGCGATGATCCCGGTCGACGCGATGCGTGAGCTTGCCTTCCGCTGCCCGACGGTCGGGATGGCGCTATGGTACGAAACCCTCGTCGAAGCCTCGATCCTCCACGAATGGATCCTCAACATCGGCCGCCGCGACGCGCGCACCCGGATCGCTCATCTGTTGTGCGAATTCGCCATGCGGCTCGAAGTCGCCGAGCTCGGCGAGGCGACCGTTTATGAACTCCCGATCACCCAGGAACAGCTTGCCGATGCGGTCGCATTGACCTCGGTCCACGTCAACCGAACGCTCAAGCGGCTCGAGACCGACGGCTTCATTCGGCGCACCAAGCGGATGATCTCGATCAGTGACTGGCACGCTCTGGCCAAGGTCGCCGATTTCGAGCCGCGCTACCTCCATCTGCAACGCGCCGACGCGACTGCGGCGATGCAGGTCGCGTCCTGACGCTTCGCCGATTCGCTGTGCGACCGCCGCCATCCGCTTGCGCGCGCATTCGCCACAACACCGCTTGCGCTAGGGTCGAATATAATCCGGCCAGCTCGCAATGAGCGCGCGCCGCCGCCAGGTTCGACGAGCGCCGCGCCGCGCCCTGCTCCTCGGCTGCTCGCTTGCGGTAATAGATCAGGTCATTTTCAGGCATGGAATTTCCCCCATCCGACTCGCATAACATTTAACCAATGTTAAATCGATAGCCTGTCATGGGTCAGCCGAGGCTGATGCTGCGACCAGCTGCTCAGCGGACCGAGGCCCCTGCCGGTGGTTCGGCCGATGCTCTTGCCTGCGCAAGACGGTCCATTTTTCCGACGTTCTTGTCGGTTGCGGGAAGTTTGCGAGGATTACTGCGACGCCACTTGAACCAACGCCACCGCTGGCTTGTATTCGCACGTAAAGGCGTGTCCCCTGTGCTCGACTCGGCTTCCTTGCGCAATCCACTTGGGGTTTCGCAAAGCAACGGCCAGGTCCCGTGCAGCGTAGTTGCAGGCGAACATCCCGTTCGCCTGATCACAGGGGGATTGATATGAAAGCCAAATATTTGGTCTTTGGCCTCGCAATTGGGCTCGCCTCGCCCGCTTCGGCCCAACTCAAGCCGTGGCAGGACTATACCGTCAGCGACAGCGTCTCCAATGTTACGACGATCAAGGTCGCCGCCAACATGGTCGAGGATTATCTTCAGGGAATTCGCCAGACCTGGGTCGCGACCAACGCCATCGAACAACAGCTTGGCCACCTCAAGGACTATAAGGTCTACGTCAGCGACCTTCCGAACAGCGGTGATTTCAACGTCTTGCTTGTCGCGACGTTCGCCAACACCAGCGACCTCGCCCCCAACAAGGCGCGTTACGAGGCCTTCATGAAAATTTGGGGCCCCGCCAACGAAGCCGCCAACCGCAAGACCACCACCACGGTCTATCCCAACCTGCGAGAGATCACCGGCGAATATCTGATGCGCGAAGTCACCTTCATGCCGGCCAGGCGCTAATCCGTCGCCCGGGACGGCACTCGACCGTCCCGGCCTCCTGGCGCGCTCCCGGCGCCCGGCCTATCACCGTCGCCGCGACTTCCAGTAAGCGATCGCGGCCTCGGCCTCCAATGGCTTGGCGAAATAATAGCCCTGCCCGAACGAACAGCCCAATGCGGCCAGCGTGGTCGCAAGCTCGACCGACTCCACGCCTTCGGCAATGGTCGCCATGCCAAGCGCGTCGGCGAGCGACAGGACCGCCCGGACGATCGCCACGCTGTCGCGGTCGCTCATCATTCCCGAAACGAAGCTTCGGTCGATCTTGAGCAAATCGATCGGCATTTTCTGCAAGGAAGCGAGGCTCGAATAGCCCGTTCCGAAATCGTCCATCGCGACGCTGATATCGAGCGCCTTGAGCGCCTCGAACACCCGGATCGCCCGCTCGGGGTCCTGGACGATCGCGCTTTCGGTCAATTCGACGCACAGGCGCTCGCCCCTCAGCCCGCTCGACTGCAACGCGGTCGCGACCATCCCCGCGACATTGTCGCGCGCGAGCTGGATCGCCGACAGATTGGCCGCGACGGTCAGCGGCAGTACTTGCCCCGCTTCCTTGTCCCATTGCGCCAGCCGGTGGACCGCTTTGTCGATCGCCCAGCGGCCGAGCGTCAGGATCAGCCCGCTTTCCTCGGCCACCGCGATGAATTCACTCGGGCTGATCTCGCCGCGATCGGGGTGGGTCCGGCGGGCCAGCGCCTCGAACCCCGCGACCTCGCCCGATTGCAGGTCGACCATCGGCTGGTAGAACAGATCGAGCTCGTCCTTGTCGAGCGCGCGCCGCAATTCGGTCTCGATCGAAAAACGCCGCCGCACCGCGCTCGCTTCCCTGGGTTCGTAGATTTGCGGCGAGCCCGCGGCCTTGGCCTGCTTGACCGCGAATTGCGCGCTGCGGAACAATTCGTCGGCGTTCTCGCCGCCGTGCATCAGCGCGACCCCGATCGCGCATTCGACCTTGATCTCCAATTCGCTCAGCCTGAACGGCGCGGTCATCGCCTGCTGGATCCGGCTCGCCGCGGTCAGCGCGTCGCTCACCCCGTTGCGAAGCGAGACCAGCAATCCGAATTCATTGCCGCCGGTGCGCGCAAGCACGTCGCCGACCCGAAGCGCCGAAATCAGCCGCCGGGCGAAAGTGATCAGCAGTTCGTCCCCGGCGAGCGCGCCCATGCTCTGGTTGATCCGGCTGAAGCGAAGCATGTCGACCACCAGCACCGCATGATCGGCCTTGGCCTTACCCCCGCCGCCGCGCTCGCCACCCGCTCCGGCTTGTTCGATCGCGTCGCTGAACGCCAGCCGGTTGGGAAGCCCGGTCAGACCGTCGCGGAGCATTGCACCACGCAGGTTGCGCTCGGACTGGACCTCGACGGTGCGATCGACCAGCGACAACAAACAGCGCGGCGCCGCATCCCCGGCGCATGGCAGCGGCGCAAGCCTGATCCGGAAATATTGCGCGGCGACCCCCTCGCCGTCGCGAATTTCAAGCTCGCTCGCGCCGCCGCCGCCGCCAAAGAATTGCTGGAGAAGTCCCGCGATCGGGCCGTCCCTGAGGCAATCCGCGTCGCCATAATCGATCGCGGTGCAGGTCGATTGCTCGACCGTTTCGGCGAACCGGCGATTGTATTTGAGCAGGCTCAGCCGACCGTCGCCGAGCCGGGCGATCACCGCCGCGGCGATCGGAAGCGCGTCGAGCAGCGCGATATCCGCGGCCGCTGCCAACGGAAGATCGGGTTGCTCCTGGACCGCCGAACGCTCGCGCCCCGGCGCCGAGCGACGCTGTGCCCCAGCCTGCATCGGTCAGATATGACCTCAAACTGGTTAATTCTCCGTTGCGATCGGAGTGAATTCGGTGGGTTAGGCGAATCGGTTGGTTCGCGGAAAGCCGACCGGGGGCATCCGCCCGGCGGCGCCGCGCGCCGCGCGCCAGGCGCCAAGATCGCTTTCGGTCCGGGTGCGCTTGCTCTCGCCCCCCATCGACCAGCTCAGCCCATCGCTGAGCGTGAACGCGACCGCATCGGCCAGCCCGCCATCGCGATAGCGCTGCAATTGCACCCCCTGCCCGCGTCCCATCTCGGGCAGTTCGCTCAACGGGAACACCAGCAATTTGCGATTCTCGCCGATCACCGCGACCGCATCGGCCTCCGCCCCAATCGGCTTCAGCACCGCGACTTTCGCCCCGGGCTTGAGATTGACCAATTGCCGGCCCTTGCGGGTTTCGGCCAGGGTCGCTTCGCCGCTGGTCACGAACCCGCGCCCGTCGGATGCGGCGACGAGCAGTCTCAACTCGGGCCGGACGACCATCAGCGCCGCGATCCCGACCTCGCCGTCGAGGTCGATCAGCAGCCGCACCGGCTCGCCGAACCCCCTCCCGCCGGGCAATTTGTCCCCGCTCAGCGTGTACACCCGGCCATTGTCGCCCAGCAGCAATATCCGGTCGATGGTCGATGCGGGAAAGGCGAAGGCCGGGCCGTCGCCCTCGCGATATTTGACTTCGCCGAGTTCGGGCGCCGCGATATGCCCGCGCATCGCCCGGATCCACCCGCGCTGCGACAGCAACACCGTGATCGGCTCCTTCTCGATCATCGCCGACCAGTCGATCTCGCGGGTGCCCGTCGCTTCCTCGATCCGCGTCCGCCTCGCGCCGAGCGCGGTTTCGGGCGCGTACCTCGCGCGCAACCCGCCAAGGTCGCGCTTGAGCCTGGTCCGCTGCCGCGCCGGGCTCTCGACCAGTTTGGCAAGCTCGGCGCGCTCCTTCGCCAGTCTGGCGCGCTCCTTGCCGATCTCGACTTCCTCGAGCTTGCGCAACGCGCGCAGCCGCATGTTGAGGATCGCCTCGGCCTGGCGCTCGCTGAGCTCGAACTCGGCGATCATCACCGCCTTGGGCTCGTCCTCGGTGCGGATGATCGCGATCACCCGGTCGAGGTTGAGGAACGCGACCAGAAACCCGTCGAGCAACTCGAGCCGGTCGTCGATCTTGCCGATGCGCACGCTCGACCTGCGGATGATCACCTCGAACTGATGCGCCAGCCAGGCGGTGAGCGCCTGCTTCAAGCTCATCACCCCCGGGGTCCGGGTCCGGTCGAGCACATTGAGATTGAGCGGAAAGCGCACCTCGAGGTCGGTCAGCCGATACAGGCTGTCGAGCAATAATTGCGGGTCGACCGTCCGGCTGCGCGGCTCGAGCACGACCCGCAAGACCTCGTCGCTCTCGTCGCGGACGTCTGCGAGAATCGGCAGCTTCTTGTCCTGGATCAGCCCCGCGATCGCTTCGATCAGCCGCCCCTTGGGCACCCCGTAGGGGATCTCATGGACCAGCAGATGCCAGCCCCCGCCCTTCTCGCGTTCGACACTGATCGACGCGCGCAGCCGAAAGCTTCCGCGCCCGCTCGCATAGGCCTGCGCGATTGCCTCCTTGCTGTCGACCAGCACTCCCCCGGTCGGAAAATCGGGCCCGGCGACAAAATCCATCAGCGCCGAATCGCTCGCATGCGGGCTGTCGATCAGATGCACCGCGGCGTCGATCAGTTCGGCGGCATTGTGCGGCGGGATCGAGGTCGCCATCCCCACCGCGATCCCGCTCGATCCATTGGCGAGAAGATTGGGGAACAGCCCCGGGAACACCTCGGGCTCTTCCTCCTCGCCATTATAGGTCGAGCGGAAATCGACCGTCCCCTCGTCAAGCCCGTCCATCAGCGCGGTCGCGGTCGCGGTCAGCCGGGCCTCGGTATAACGA
>JBKKAQ010000027.1:0-11677 GCA_046714555.1 Sphingomicrobium sp.
ATGACCCGAGTGCGCATGGCGTGGATCAGACCGTACATTTCCTCTTCGGTCGCATAGTCGTCCTCGGCAATGCCATAACCCTTGAGCGCGCCGGGGGTCGATCCGCCCGACTGGTCGAGCGCAGCGATGAAGCCGGTGCCGGTGCGGATTTTATCGAGAAGCTTGGGATCGATCATGCTTTACTCCTGTTTCATCAGGGCCGCGACGCCGGGTAGCGTGCGACCTTCCATCCATTCGAGAAATGCGCCGCCGGCGGTCGAGACAAAGCTGAAGTCGGCGGCCACGCCGGCATGGTTCAAGGCGGCGACGGTGTCCCCGCCTCCCGCGACCGAAACCAGGCTGCCATCGCCGGTCAGCGCCGCGGCGATCTGGGCGAGCGCGACCGTCGCGCTGTCGAACGGCGGGGTTTCGAACGCGCCGAGCGGTCCGTTCCACACCAGGGTCCGGCAATTCTTGAGCACGTCGCCGAGCGCCTCGACCGCTGCCGGGCCGACGTCGAGGATCATTTCATCGGGGGCGACCTCATGGACGTTGCTGGTCCGCAGGCTTGGCGGGTTGGGGGCGAATTCCTTCGCTACGACGACGTCATATGGAAGGTGGATGGTGCAGCCCGCGGCCTCGGCGCGGGAAAAGATCGCTTCGGCCTCGCCGGTCAGATCATGCTCGCACAAGGATTTGCCAACCGACACTCCGCGCGCGGCGAGAAATGTGTTGGCCATTCCGCCGCCGATGATCAGGTGATCGACCTTGGCGACGAGGTGGCCAAGAACGCCAAGCTTGGTCGATACCTTGGCCCCGCCGACCACCGCCGCGACCGGGCGCTGCGGATCTCCGAGCGCCTTTCCGAGCGCCGAAAGCTCGGCTTCCATCGCCCGGCCGGCAAAGCAGGGAAGGAAATGCGTGATCGCTTCGGTCGAGGCATGCGCGCGGTGAGCGGCGGAAAAGGCGTCGTTGACGTAAAAATCGCCGAGCGCGGCCATCGCCAGGGCAAGTTCGCGATCATTGGCCTCCTCACCGAGGTGGAAGCGGGTGTTTTCGAGAATTGCGATCGAACCCGCCATCATCGTCGTGATCGCGCGCTCGGCTTGGGGTCCCTGGCAATCCTCGATGAAGCGCACCGGGCGCCCGGTCAGCTCGCTCAGCGGGCGGACGAGCAGCGCCAAGCTCATGTCGGGACGGCTTTTGCCGTTGGGCCGGGCGAAATGCGACAAGAGCAGGACGATTGCCCCGCGGTCGCTCAGTTCGGCGATCGTCGCGACCGCGGACCGGAGCCTTGTGTCGTCACTGATCGCGCCTTCGAGCATCGGCACGTTGAAATCGACGCGCACCAGCACGCGCTTGCCCGTGAGATCGACGGCAAGATCGTCGAGGGTCCTGAACTTAGCCACGCGAGAAAACACGATGAACGGAATGATCACGCATGGTTCCAGTCACCCCAGTTTCGCCATTGCGGCGGCGGTGTCGACCATCCGGTTCGAAAAGCCCCATTCATTGTCGTACCAGCTGATCACCCGTACCAGCTTGCCCTCGATTACCGCGGTTTCAAGACTGTCGACGGTCGAGCTTGCGCTGTCATGGTTAAGGTCGATTGACACCAAGGGCTCGTCGGTGAAGGCGAGCACGCCCTTCAACGGGCCGCTCTCGCTCGCCGCCTTGAGCGCGGCATTGACTTCCCCGACACTGGTGTCGCGGCTGGGGGTGAAGGTCAGGTCGACCAGGCTGACGTTGGGGGTCGGAACGCGGATCGCCGAGCCGTCGAGCTTGCCCTTGAGCTCAGGAAGCACCTCGCCGACCGCTCGAGCGGCGCCGGTGGTGGTCGGAATCATCGACATTCCCGCGGCGCGCGCTCGGCGCATATCGGGGTGGATCTGGTCGAGGATCTTCTGGTCGTTGGTGTAAGCGTGGATGGTGGTCATCAGCCCGCGCTCGATGCCGATCACATCGTTGAGTACCTTCGCTACCGGCGCAAGGCAATTGGTGGTGCATGACGCGTTCGAGACGATGCGATGATCGGCGGTCAACTTGTCGTGATTGACCCCGAACACCACGGTCAGATCGACCCCCTTGGCCGGGGCCGAGATCAGCACCCGCTTCGCCCCCGCGTCGAGATGCTTCTGACCGCCCTCGCGCTCGGCGAAGAAACCAGTGCATTCGAGCGCGATGTCGATCCGGTTGGCTGCGTGCGGCAATTTGGCCGGGTCGCGCTCGGCGGTAACGTGGATACGCTTGCCGTCGACGATCAGATCATTGCCGTCGGCGCTGACTTCGCCCGGGAACGGCCCGTGGATGCTGTCGCGCTTGAACAGCATCGCGTTCGACTTGGCGTCTGCAAGGTCGTTGATCGCGACCAACTCGAGCCCGCAATCGGGGCGTTCGAGGATCGCGCGGGCGACCAGCCGTCCAATGCGTCCGAAACCATTGATTGCAACTCGAGTCATTTGCGCACTTCCTCCAGAATTTTGGGCGCGATCGCCTCTGCGGTGAGGCAGAATTTGCGGTACAAGTCGGGCGCCGGGGCCGAGGCGCCGAAGCCGTCGATCCCGAAGCGCATTCCGTGAAGCCCGGTATAGCGTTCCCAGCCGATGGTCGTGCCAGCCTCGATCGACACGCGAAGGATCAGCCGGTTCGAGACGTCGGGAAGAATGTCCTCGCGATAGGCGTGGCCCTGCGCGTCGAAGCGGTCGGTCGAGGGCATCGAGACGACGTCGGCGCCGATCCCTTCGGCCTCGAGCGTGTCCGCGACATCGAGCGCGATTTCGACCTCCGAACCGGTGGCAAGCAGGATCACCTTGCGCTCCGCCTGTGCATCACGAAGCCGGTAAGCGCCTCGCGCGCACAAATTTTCGGACGCCGCCTCGGTCCGCACCGCGCGCAGATTCTGGCGCGACAGAGCGAGCACCGAGGGGCCCTCGCTGGCAAGCGCGGCGGCCCAGCATTCGGCGGTCTCGACCGCGTCGGCGGGGCGGTAAACGTCGAGCCCGGGCATCGCGCGGAGGCTCTGGAGGTGCTCGACCGGCTGGTGGGTCGGGCCGTCCTCGCCGAGCCCGATCGAATCATGGGTCATGACGTAGATCACGCGCGCGCGCTGAAGCGCCGACAGGCGGATCGCCGGGCGGCAATAATCTGTGAACACCAGGAAGGTGCCGCCGTAAGGGATGACCCCGCCATGGAGCGCCATGCCGTTCATCGCCGCGGCCATTCCGAATTCGCGGATCCCGTAGTAGATGTAGGTTCCGTCATAGCTGGTCGCGGTTAGCGGCTGCTGCGCCTTGGTCTTGGTGTTGTTCGACCCGGTGAGGTCGGCCGAACCGCCAATCGTCGCGGGAATCGCGGCGTTGATCGCCTCCAGCGCCATTTCCGACGATTTGCGGGTCGCGACCCTGGGCGGGCTCGCGATCAGCGTATCAAGATAGGGCTTTAGCCATTCCTCGCCGAGTCGGCCGGCGATCCGCGCTTCGAATTCGGCGCGTTTAGGGTGAGCGTCGACGCGCTTATCCCACTCGGCGCGCTCCTCTGCCGAGCGCTGCCCGGCGGCGCGCCAGGCCGAAGCGACATCGGTGGGGATCTCGAACGGCGGCGAGGGCCAGCCAAGCTCGGTCCGCGCAGCCTTGATCTCGTCGGCCCCGAGTGCCGCTCCGTGAGTCGCCGCGGTGCCTTGCTTGTTGGGAGCGCCATAGCCGATGATAGTCCGGCAGCGGATCAGCGACGGACGTTCATCGGCGATCGCGACGTCGAGCGCGCGGGCGACTGCGGCTCCGTCCATCCCGTCGCATTCGATGGTGTGCCAGCTGCAGGCCGCGTGGCGCGCGACGACATCCTCGCTGCGCGACAGTTCGGTCGAACCGTCGATGGTGATCCGGTTGTCGTCCCACAAGACGATCAGCCGGCCGAGCTTGAGATGCCCCGCAAGCCCCGCGGCTTCATGGTTGACCCCCTCCATCAGGCAGCCGTCGCCGGCGATGACGAACGTGCGGTGGTCGACGAGGGCGTCGCCGTAGAGCGCGTTGAGATGGCGTTCGGCGATCGCCATCCCGACCGCCATCGCCAGCCCCTGACCGAGCGGCCCGGTAGTGCATTCGACCCCGGGGAGTTCGAAATTCTCGGGATGGCCGGCGCACGGGCTGCCGAGCTTGCGGAAACTGCGGATGTCGTCGATCGTCGGTCGGGCATAGCCGGTGAGGTGGAGCAGCGAGTAAATCAGCATCGAGCCATGCCCCGCCGAAAGCACGAAACGGTCGCGGTCGGGCCATTTGGGGTCGGCGGGATCGAACTTCAGATAACGCGTGAACAGGGTCGTGGCAGCATCCGCCATCCCCATCGGCATTCCCGGATGGCCGCTGTTGGCCGCTTCGACCGCATCCATCGATAGCGCGCGGACGGCATTGGCGAGGCGGCGTTGGGTCGGCTGCATGCGCACTCCATGGGACGTGATCGGCGGTGGACGCGGGACTCGTCCGGCCGATGCGATGGCGTCTTTGTCCGGTGAGCGGTGCAGCGTCAACCGTGTCCCGGCTTGCCCCGCACCTTCATCCTGCTATGGCGCTCAACAATGAACGACGGTGGTTTATCCCAGGCATTGACGCGCGCCGAACTGGCCATTGCGAGAATCGAACGTGGTCTCGAGAGAGGCGAGGAACGGCGCGGACGTGACGAGAAACTGCGTTCCAAGGTACGCGACGCGATCGCCGAGCTCGACGCGCTGATCCAGTCGGCCGGGGGCTGAGCGATGGCCGAAATCGAGCTGACCATCGCCGGGCGCAATTATCGTGTCGGCTGCCGAGAGGGCGAGGAAGAAAATTTGCGCAGAGCCGCGGGACTGGTCGATGCCAAGAGCCGTGAAGCCCTCGCCGGGCTCGGCACCTTGTCCGAAGCGCGCCAACTGCTGTTCGCCTCGCTGCTCCTCGCCGACCAGTTGATCGAACGTGCCGCGGGGAGCCCCGCACCGGCACCGGCAGCCTCGACCGCTGCCCCGCCGGACCCCGTTCAGATCGAGCAGGTGACTCGACTGGCCGAGCGGCTCGAATCGCTCGCCGAGGCCCTTGAGCAAGAGACCGTCAGCGCCTAGATAAGGCAAGACGGGTCTGCCCGGTACGAGGCACGAACATCCCTGAGGCGATTAAATATCCTAGGGAGCTGTCCCTGCCTGGACCTTGGTCCAGATCACACGGCGCCCACCTGACGTTTGTGGCGTCAGAGGATTTCCGGCAAACGGCCATGGTGGTCCCGTCACCTCCCCCTGTCCCGCTCGACAAGGCGGCGATTCGCAATTCGATGCTGAGCGGACGGCGCGCGTTCGCGAAAGCGCTTGAGCCCGGCGAACGCGAGGCGCTCGAGGAGCAGCTCGCCGATGCGCTCGACGAGGCCGCGGCCGATGCGAGGGTGATCGGCGGCTATGCGGCGTTCGGCGGAGAGATTAGTCCGGCGCGAGCGCTCGAACGCGCCGCGGCGAAGGGCGCGACGATCGCCTTCCCGACCTTCGACAAGCGTAACGCGCATTTCGCTTTCCACGCCGGGGCCGCAAGCGAAGAAGGCCCGTGGGGGGTCGACCAGCCCCCGCTCGATTCGCCCCCGGTGATCCCCGACCTGGTGCTCGTCCCGGTGGTCGCGATCGATGATCGCGGCAATCGGATCGGCCACGGCAAGGGGCATTATGACCGGATTCTGGGCGACTTGCGGGCGAACGGCGCGCTGCTGATCGGGGTCGGCTGGGCGAACCAGCGGCTGGGCCTGATCTTTTCCGCCGACCCGTGGGACGTCCCGCTCGACGGCTTCGCCTCGCCCCAGGGATTCGAGCGGTTCGAAGGATGACCCCGAGCTGGCGCAAGCCCGCGGGGGTGTTCGTGATCCTGCTCTTGATCGCATTATGGGCGGTGTTGGTCGCAAGCTTCGCGGGCACGATCGAAGCGCTGCCGGTGCTGGCCGAGGCGCTGATTTACCTTGCCACCGGGATCGTCTGGATCGCTCCGCTCAAGCCTCTCCTGCGGTGGATGGAAACCGGCCGCTGGCGCGCTCCGGTCCCCGGCGCGATTGATTAGGCCGTCCCGCTCGTCTATATCCAGGCTGGCTCCAATGACATCAATCACTTATCCCTTCTCGCCCGCGCGGCTGTATTGCACACTTCGGCTCGGAAGACTTCGGCTCGCAAGTCTTCGGCTTGGAACGCTTCCGCGCGAAGCGATGATCGGCGGCGCGCTCGCTCTGATCAGCGCCGCGGCGATCGCCGGGATCAACCAGACCTCTGGCAAGCTCGGCAGTGGTCCGGCGCTCGACTCGGTCACCCGGCCGACGGTTGCTCCGCCCGCGGTCCAGCCGCTGCTGGTGCGCAACCTCGCCCCGGCCACCGCGGCCGACGTCAACCGCGAAATCCCCTTCGCGAGCGGGCCCAACCTCCCGGCGCGGCCGTTCAAACTCGGCCGGATCGATGCCGAGCCGCGCTCGCGTGCCTTGGACTGCCTGTCGCAGGCGATCTATTACGAAGCCGGAAGCGAAAGCGCGGACGGCCAGCGCGCGGTCGCTCAGGTGGTGCTCAACCGAGTCCGCCATCCGGCCTATCCGTCGAGCGTCTGCGCAGTGGTCTATCAGGGGTCCGAGCGGGTCACCGGGTGCCAGTTCACCTATACCTGCGATGGCGCATTAGCGAGCCGTCCGAGCATCGCCGGAATGGCGCGCGCCCGCAAGATCGCCGACGCAGCCCTGCGCGGAAAAATCTATGCCCCGGTTGGAACCGCGACCCATTACCACACCGATTATGTTGTTCCCTATTGGGCGGCGAGCCTCGACAAGTCGGCGGTGGTTGGAACCCACATCTTTTACCGCTGGTCGGGCGGCTGGGGACGTCCGGCTGCGTTCGGCCAGCGTTATTCGGGCCGCGAGGCCGAACCCGCCGCACTACGCGCCGCTGCACTCAGCGCCGAACTGGCCGAAGCCTCAGCGGTGGTCGAAGGCCCGCTCGCCGCGCTCGTCACCACCGAGCCGGGGAGCAAAGGCGAGCGAGTCGCGATCCGCCTCAGCGCGGCACGCGCCGCGGTCGAAGCCGCGCCGCACCGCGACTATGTCGACTCAGTCGCCGCATCGACCACTTTGCGCTGGTCGCTCGCCGATTTGCCTTCGTCCGCGACTAGCGAACCGCCGCTCGGGCGCAGCGTGACGCCCGCGAGCGAGCCTGCGGCTGCTCCTGCGGCCAAGCCTTAGGCCGACCCGCCGCGCTGACCGAGCAGGCCGCCGACCTCGCCGCGGATCAGTTCGCGACGCCGCTTGATTGTTCCTGGATCGCTTGACATTGCTCGCGCCGCAGCGCCGTCGCGCCGCGCCAACGCCTCCGCTGCAGACGCGAACCCGGTAAATCGGGTCAAGGCAACCACCGTCTCGTCAAAGGCGACGCAACGGTCGAACAGCCCCGGATCGAGAACCTGATCAAGCTTGCTCAGGCATTGCGCGCTTCGCTGCTGTGCTTCGGCGAGGCCCTGCCGGCCAAGCAAAGTAGTCGCAACCGCCATGCCGTGAGCGATCAGCGCAGGGTCGGGCTCGCCCTTAAGCAAGTCTGGCGGGGGCTTTGGCCTGGCCTGGCCTGCCATCTTTGGCGCGATGACGGCGGGCTTGCCCGGCTCGGACGCCATCTCATCAAACTGCCCGGGGCCGAACAGCGCCAGGACCGCGACCCCGGCCGCAACCAGCACCCCCAAGGGAACGATTGGCGTCCAGCGCACTCTCGGCCGGGCCTCGGTCCCGCGCCGGGCAGCGACCGCCGCGAGCGCCACTTCCTTGCTTCGCTCGTCGAGCCGCTTAAGCTTGGTGTAGGCAAAATTAATCTCGGCGGCGCGGGTGCCATCGTCTCCCGAGCGATCGGGATGATGGAGCTTGATCAACCGGTAATAAGCCTCGTCGATTGCGGCGCGGTCGGCCCCCGGCGCGAGTTCAAGCAGGACATATGGCGAAATAGCTCGGGTCATTGGCCGCCATAGCCTAGCGCCGCAGCCCCCGCTCGCAAAGGCCCGCGCTCCCAAAAGGTGCGGTCGGCGCGCAAGGCGAAGACAAGGAAAATGGCGCGAGTGACGGGACTCGAACCCGCGACCTCCGGCGTGACAGGCCGGCGCTCTAACCAACTGAGCTACACCCGCGCGCTCTTGGTGGCGGGCAACTAGGTGAGCCCTTGGTGGGTGTCAAGCAACCCGGGGCCAGTTTTGGACCTTACTGCCCGACCGGCGGATGGCTCCTAATCCTCCCGGTTATCCTCTTCGCCGACATGAGTCAGAGTACCTTCCTCGAACAGGAATCCGGCAATGTCGGGGGTCCCCGCCGCGGAAAAGATCGTCTTGATAATAATCAGCAACGGAATCGCCAGCAACGCCCCGGTGGTCCCCCACACCCATGACCAGAAGCTTAGCGCAACGAGGATCATCAGCGGGTTGATCGTCAGCCTTTTGCCGACGATCATCGGAGTGATCGCATTGGCTTCGACCATGTGGAGCCCGACGAAGATCGCCGGTGGAAGCAGCGCCGCCCACGGATCTCCGAAGGTCATCAGCCCGCCGAACGCCAACAGAAGCGCCGAGGCGATCGGCCCGAGATAGGGGATGTAGTTGAGCACCGCGACGATCCCCCCCCACATCAGCGGCGAATCCATTCCGAGACCCCACAGGATCGCCGCGGTCAGCGCTCCCAGAGCGACGTTAATGATCGTGATCGTGCCGATATAAGTCGAGGTCGCGTCGACCACCTGCTGGATCACCCGAGCGGTAGTCAGAGCGCCTTCGAAGCTCCCCCGGCTGACGATCGTCGTCTTGCGCATGCTGGTCCAGCCGGCCAAGAAGAAGAAGATCACCAGCAGCGCGAAGAACAATTGGATCACCGCGTGCGGCGCCGAGGCGGTGATCAGCCCGAGCATGGAATTAGGAGTCTCGATCCGCACCGTCCGCCCGGCAGACGGCGCGGCGGCGAGCTGCGAGACCGTCTTGTCGATGAATTTTTCGAGGCTCTGGTAAAGATTGAGGAGCGGCTCAAGCGCATCGCGCACCCGGTCGATCCGCTGCGGGATCAGCGCGACCCAGTCGATCGCGGGGAGCACGATTGAAGCCAAAGCGAACACCGCGACGAGAATGAAGAGAATCACGCACAACACTGCGGCAAGCTTTGACGGGACTCCGCGCCGCTCGAACCATTCCAGCAGGGGCACAAGCGCGATCGCGATCACTAGCGCCGCAGTCACCGGCAAGAAGAATTCGGCCCCGGCGCGAAGCGCGAACGGTATGGCGAGGATCAGCCCGATCCCGCCAATCAGCGTCAACGAGGCAAGCAGCCGGTCGCGCTTGACCGAAATCGCCTCGGCGATGACGTGCGGGTCTTCGCCATGGCCAGGCGAATCGCTGCTCGTTGGGTCGGTGGTTCGAACGTCCATCGGGACAGCATATCCGCGAGCGCGGGTCACCGCCAGCGGGTTGCGGATCGAGCTTCGTCTCGCCGATCGGCGGATCGGCTGCGCAGAAACTTCGAAAATCGGTCAGTCCGCCGGACCGATCCGATCGCAAAGCTGGTGCCCCCGGTCCGACTCGAACGGACACTCCTTGCAGAACTCGATTTTGAGTCGAGCGCGTCTACCATTCCGCCACGGGGGCACAGCGCGCTGGTGCTAACGCGTGACGACGCTCGCGACAAGGTCGAAGCCGCGCCTCAGTTGCGCGGGGCCTGCCTTCGATAACTGAGCGCTTCGGCGATGTGGATTCGCCCGACATTCGCGCTCCCGGCAAGGTCGGCGATCGTCCGCGCTACCCGGATCACCCGGTGGAACCCGCGTGCCGACAACCGCATCGCCTGCGCGGCATCAGCGAGGAGCTTGCGTCCCGGCTCGTCGGGAGTGGCGACCCGGTCGAGCAATTCGCCGTCGGCTTCGGCGTTGGTTCGAACCCCCTGCCCCTTGTAGCGCTGCGACTGGAGGTTGCGCGCATAAGCGACACGGCTCGCGACCTCGGCGCTGGCCTCGGCTGGGGGTGGGAGGCTGAGATCGGCGGCCGAGACGCTCTGGACGTCGACGTGGAGGTCGATCCGGTCGAGCAGTGGCCCCGACACCTTGGCCTGGTAATCGGCGGCGCATCGCGGCGCCCGACTGCAAGCGAGTGCGGGATCGCCGAGATGGCCGCAGCGGCACGGGTTCATCGCCGCGATCAATTGCACCCGCGCGGGAAAGGTGACGTGGCTGTTGGCTCGGGCGACGCTAACCGTCCCGGTTTCGAGCGGCTGGCGGAGCGAATCGAGCACGGCGCGTTGAAATTCAGGAAGCTCGTCCAGAAACAGCACGCCGAGATGCGCGAGGCTGATCTCGCCCGGGCGGACTTTGAGCCCTCCCCCGACCAGCGCGGGCATCGAGGCCGAGTGATGCGGGCTGCGAAACGGCCGCCGCCGGGCCAGCCGCCCGCCATTGAGCTCACCCGCGACCGAGGCGACCATCGACACTTCGAGCGCCTCGGCGGGCTCGAGCGGTGGAAGAATTCCCGGCAAGCAAGCCGCGGAGCAACGACTTGCCCGCCCCCGGCGGGCCGCTCATCAGCAGATTATGCCCCCCCGCGGCGGCGATCTCGAGCGCGCGCTTGGCGGTTTCCTGCCCTTTGACCTGCGACAAATCGGGCCCGCCAACCGCAGCCTCGGCCTCGCCCGGGATCGGCGCCGGGAGTAGCGCGCTGCCTTTCAAATGCGCAAGCAGGGCAAGTAGGTCGGGGGCGGCGACGACCTCGACATCCCCCGCCCACGCCGCCTCGGGCCCCTGCGCCGCCGGGCAGATCAGTCCGCGGTCCGTTGCAGAGGCATGGATCGCCGCGAGCAGCACCCCGGGGGATGGCGCGATTCGCCCGTCCAGCCCCAACTCCCCGACGACGACAAAATGCGCCAGGCTTTCGGCGTCGGTTGCTCCGATCGCGGCGAGCAGCCCCAAGGCGATCGGCAGGTCGAAGTGCGAGCCTTCCTTGGGCAGATCGGCGGGCGACAGATTGACCGTGATCCGCCTCGGCGGAAGCGCCAGCCCGATGGCGGCAAGCGCCGCGCGAACCCGCTCGCGGCTTTCGCCGACCGCCTTGTCGGGAAGCCCGACGATGATGAAGCTCGGCACGCCCGCGGCAAGCTGGACCTGCACCTCGACCCCGCGCGCCTCGAGCCCGAGGTAAGCGACGGTGGCGACGATGGCGACCATCAGGAGAGCGTCCCGACAGTCTTGGCAAACGCGATCGGCAAATATCCCCCTGGCCCGGCCGTGCGGTGCTAGCGCGCCGAACGGGTAATGAGCAAGCGCCCTTGCCGTTGGGACCCGTCTCTCCCACATCAGCGCGCTGATGATCGACCGCCGCCGTCTCGCTGCAATCGCGCATTCCAAACCGATGCAGAACTTCCTGTTCGTGCTCGGACTGCTGCTGATGCTGGTCTCGCCGCTTGCCGGAGTGATCCCCGGCCCGGGGGGGATTTTCGTCTTCGCCGGTGGGCTCGCCTTGACCCTGAAGAACAGCGAATGGGCCAAGCGCCAATATGTCCGCTTCAAGAAATGGCAGCCCAAGGCGGGGCGCTGGGCCGACTGGGGTCTTCGCCGGAAAAGCGCCAAGCGGCGCGAAGAGCTCCGCAAGCAGCGTGATGCGATCGGCTGTGCGCCGCCCCCCGGCGCGGGCGCGGGCGGGCCGGGGGGGGGCGCGGGGGCCGGCCC
>JBKKAQ010000028.1:0-24627 GCA_046714555.1 Sphingomicrobium sp.
CGCCGACTATCAAGACGCAAAATCATGTCCGGAACGGAGTCATCGCGACTTCCTGCTGACAAGCTTAACCACTTGATAACCCGCCGATTTTAGACAGATCGGCAGAGGGGGGTCGCAGGCTATTGCC
Source organism: Sphingomicrobium sp. (assembly GCA_046714555.1). Lineage (GTDB taxonomy): Bacteria > Pseudomonadota > Alphaproteobacteria > Sphingomonadales > Sphingomonadaceae > Sphingomicrobium. The sequence continues at coordinate 128 of JBKKAQ010000028.1, forward strand.
TCTACCCAAGGAGTTATGATGATGAGGTTTTCGAATATTTCACTCGGCGGCCGGCTTGCGCTTGGGGCATCTTTGCTCGCGCTGTCGGCCCCGGTGCTCGCCGACCATAGCTGGTCGGGCTATCATTGGAAGCGCACCGCCACGGAATTACGGATACCGACCGGCGACAATGTTGGCCCGGCGTGGGATTCCTATCTCAATATCGCAATCGGGGCGTGGAACAAGTCAACCGTGATCAACTCGCCCAAGGTGGCAGGAAGCGTCAATCCGCGCAATTGCCCTGGGGTCTCGGGAACGATCCAGGTGTGCAATTACGCCTATGGCCAAACCGGATGGCTCGGAATCGCGAGCGTCTCGACTTCGAACGGCCACATCGTTCAGGGCACGACCAAGCTCAACGACACCTATTTTTCGACCGCGCAATATAATAAGCCGGCGTGGCGCCAGCTGGTGATGTGCCAGGAACTTGGCCATGATTATGGTCTCGACCATCAGGACGACGACTTCAACATCGACACCACCGCCAGCTGCATGGACTACACTAATTATCCGGCGGGCAACGAAAACCCCGACGGGCATGATTATGCGCAGCTTGTGACCATCTACAATCACCTTGAATCGGGCGCGACCATGACGGGCGGAATGAGCGCCTCGACCGGAGCCGAGGTCGGCGACATTCCGACCGGTTGGGGCCGCGCGATCCATTTCACTCGTGACGGCCGTCCCGACAAGTTCGAACGGATCGACGGGCCGGCCCGCAAGACGGTCACCCATGTCCTGTGGGCGCAGGGCGAAGGCCCGCGTAACGTCCGCCACTAATTGGCATCGGCGCCCGGTTCATCAAGGCTCCGTTCGCATATTGCAATTGGTCACCCCGCTGCCCGTCGGGGCCGGGTTTATTTTCAACCGCCGGGAGCAGCGGGTGCGCGTCGGCGTTAGGAATATTCCTGACGCCGATGGAGCATTGCATGGCCAAGCCGACCAGCCGCACCCCGACTACCAATGGGCCAAATTCCGCCAATCGGATCGCCAGCGCACCCCCCGGCGCCAAGCCGACCGGGGCCAAGCAGACCAGCGCGCGGCCGACCGCGAAGAAGGCGGGCTCGGCGCAAAGCGGCCGCAATCCGGGCAATGGCGGCGAGACTCATCAGCAAGGCGGCGGGCTGACGACCAATTTCGGGGTCCCGATCAGCGACAATCAGAACAGCCTAAAGGCTGGCGGACGCGGCCCGACCCTGCTCGAGGATTTCGTCCTCCGCGAAAAAATCTTTCATTTCGACCATGAGCGGATCCCCGAGCGGATCGTCCACGCGCGCGGAACCGCGGCGCACGGTTTCTTCGAATGCACGCGGGCAATTCCCGAACTGACCAAGGCGGCTCCGTTCCAGGCGCGGGGCAAGCGCACGCCCCTGTTCGCTCGCTTTTCGACCGTAGCCGGGGGTGCGGGGTCGGTCGACACTCCGCGCGACGTGCGCGGCTTCGCGGTCAAATTCTATACCGAAGAGGGCAATTGGGATCTGGTCGGAAACAATATCCCGGTGTTCTTCATCCAGGACGCGATCAAGTTTCCCGACCTCATTCATTCGGTCAAGATGGAGGCCGATCGCGGCTATCCGCAGGCAGCAAGTGCGCATGATACCTTCTGGGACTTCATCGGACTGATGCCCGAATCGACCCATATGATCATGTGGGCGATGTCCGACCGTACCCTGCCGCGCTCGCTTCGGATGATGCAGGGTTTCGGTGTGAATACTTTTCGGCTGATCAGCGCCGGCGGACAGGACCGCTTCGTCAAGTTCCACTGGCGGCCAAAGCTCGGCACTCAGTCAACCTGCTGGGACGAGGCGGTCAAGATCGCCGGGGCCGACCCCGATTATCACCGCCGCGACCTGTTCGAATCGATCGACGCGGGCAATTTCCCCGAATGGGAGCTGGGGCTTCAAGTCTTCGATGAGGAGTTTGCCGACGCGCAACCCTACGACGTGCTCGATGCAACCAAGCTGATCCCCGAGGAAAGCTTGCCGCTGATGATCGTCGGGCGGATGGTGCTCGACCGCAACGTCGATAATTTCTTCGCCGAGACCGAGCAGTCGGCTTTCCTCCCCTCCAACGTCCCGCCGGGGATCGATTTTTCGAACGATCCTTTGCTCCAGGGGCGTTTGTTCTCCTATCTCGATACCCAGAAGTCGCGGCTCGGAACGACCAATTTCCACCAGATCCCGATCAACGCCCCCAAATGCCCGTTTGCAAATATGCAGCGCGACGGGATGATGCAGACGGTGGTCCCAACCGGCCGCGCCAATTACGAGCCCAACAGCCTCGGCGAATTCGGCGAGAACGGCGGTCCGCGCGAATCGGCTGCGGGCTTCAGGTCGATCAGCAAGAATGACGAACGCAACGATCCCGGTCAGAAATTGCGGATCCGTTCGGAAACCTTTGCCGATCACTACAGCCAGGCGAGACTGTTTTTCCGTTCGCAGACCGCGATCGAGCAGGCGCATATCGCGTCCGCGCTAGTGTTCGAATTGTCGAAGGTGACGATCCGCGCGATCCGCGAGCGAATCCTCGGCAATTTGCGCAACGTCGACGAGAGCTTGGCCGGTCGTGTTGCGGCCGGGCTTGGGACTAGTCTACCCTCCGCCAATCCGGCGGCAGCCAAGACGATCGACATGCCCGCGTCCGACGCCTTGTCGATCGTCAAGGCGGGCGATCCGCCGATGACCGGCCGCAAGATCGCGATCCTGTTTGCCGAAGGGTCGGACAAGGCCAGGATCGACGCGGTCGCCGTGGCGGTCACCAAGCGCGGCGGGACTCCGTTCCTGGTCGCGCCCAAGGTCGGCGGGATCAAGGTCAAGGGCGGAACGATGACCGCCGACGGCCAGCTTGCGGGATCGCCCTCGGTATTGTTCGACGCGGTCGCGCTGGTGCTCAGCGAAGATGGCGCGGCCAAGCTCGCCAACGACAGCGCGGCGGTCGGGTTCGTTATGGACGCTTATTCCCACGTCAAGACGATCGGCTGCGATTCGGGCGCGCAGGCGCTTCTCGACAAGGCCGGGGTGGTTCACGACGCAGGGGTGGTGTCGTTGACCGACTTCGCCGGCGTCGCACCCAAGCGGCACTGGGACCGCGAGCCCAAGGTCCGCGATCTGGCATGAGGTTGCGGGCGCTCGCCGCAACGGATTTCGCGTGAACCTTTCATCACCTCCAATCGGAGATCGACTTAGAGCGGGGCGAGTTTATCGACTTCGGCCGTGTCGAAGCCGGCCTCTATCAACACTTCCCGCGTATGCTGGCCGAGAGTTGGCGGCCGAAGGCGCGATCCCGAGCCGTCGCGGTCGATCGGGGTGCGTTGCATCGGCAGCCCTGCCGCCCAGCCAAGCCTGCCGGGCGGAACGAACAAGTCGAGTTCCCGAGCAACCGGCTGAGCGAGAGCGTCCTTGAGATCATTGACCCGGCCCGAGGAAATTCCCGCAGCGGCGAGCAGCGCGAGCAGATCGTCAATCTTCCGTTGGGCGACGATCCCTTCGATGAGCGCATCGAGCGCGTCACGGTGGACAATCCGCGCCGCCATATTCGTGAAGCGCGGATCGGTCGCGAGTTCGGGCCGGCCGAGCGCGACGCATAGCCGTTCGAACTGCGGCTCGCTCGCGGTGGCGATCATCACATGGCCGTCGCTCGCCCGATAGACCCGGTACGGGGCAGCGCTCGGCGCGCCCGAGCCGAGCCTGGGAGGTTGTTCCCCGGTCGCGAGCAGCCCCTGCACCTGATGCGCGACCAGCGCGAAGGCCGATTCGATCAGCGATGCCTGGATATGCGTGCCTCCCGCGCCCGCCGATCGGCGGTGAAGCGCGGCGATGATCGCGATCGCGCTCCACATCCCGGTGGTCACGTCGAGGATCGATGGACCGGTTCGAACGGGTTCCGAATCGGGATGGCCGGTGAGGCTCATCAGCCCCGACACCGCCTGTACCAGAGCGTCGTAACCGGGCATGGTCGAACCGAGCGGCCCCTCACCGAATGCCGACACGGTGCAGGTGATGATTTGCGGATTGGCGGCGCTGAACGCCTCATGGGAGAGCCCGAGCTTGTCGGCGACCCCGGGCGGGAAGCTTTCGATAACGAGGTCGGCGCGTCGGGCAAGCTTGAGGATCGCGGCCTTGCCCGCCGCCGACTTGATGTCGAGGCAGACGCTTCGCTTGTTGCGGTTCATTGCCAGGAACACCGTCGCCTCGTCGCCCCAACGCGGCGGGAGGGCGCGGGTGTCGTCGCCCCCCGGTGAGCGCTCGATCTTGACGACATCGGCGCCGAGATCGGCGAGGATCAGGGCCGCATAGGGCCCGGCGATATTGGTGCTCATTTCGAGCACCCGGAGCCCGGCAAAGGTGTCGGCGGGGCTCATCCCCCGGCCATCCGCTCGGGGCTCCATAATTCGCTCAGCGTCTGAACGACTTCGACAGATTCAACCTCGGGCAGGTCGATCAGCACGTCGGCGATGAAGCGTTGCATCGCCTGGAAATGGACGCAGGCGGGATCGGTCAGGCAAAGCGTGATTTTCGCATGGCCCTCAATGAAGTCGATCTCCTCGACCAGTCCCATTTCGCCGATCGTGGTCGGCTTGCCCATCGCGATCGCGCATGGCTCGGGAATTGCCGAGACTCGTTCGCGAATTCGCTGCTCGATCGTCACGCCGCCTGCCGCCGGGTTCGAAGCGCGGTCCAGGGTTCGGGAACATGGCTCGCCCGGGCGCGCGCGAATTCGTCGTCTGCGGTCGCTGCAATGACATTGGCCGCCTTCAGCCCGTGCAGCCGAAGCGCATTGTCGCCGAGGATATTGGCGCGGTCGCGGTCGGTCAGCGGATCGATCCCGAACTCGTCGATCAGCGCCTCGGGGAACTGATAGCGCTCGAACGCCGCGAGCAGAGGCGCCGGATGGGCGAGATTATTGCCGCTTGCGAACAGCAGCCGGTCGGAACCGACCGCCTTGATCAGCCTGCCGATCACCTTGGCGAAGACCCGCGGCTTGACCAGCAAATAGGTGAATGTCGTCTCAAGCGTCATGTAGAGGTTGGAATGCCGCTGCATCAGGTCGATCGTCTGGTCGAGGAAGGCGGCGCCGCCGTGGACCATCTCGAAGCTCATGTCGGAAAAACGGTCGAGCGGCGAATCCATATCATCGATTGCGAACGCCTCGCGCGGCGCTGGCTCCAGCCAAAGCGCCTTGTGGATCGCGACGCGCCTGATCCCCATCGCTCGCGCGGCTTCGAGCAGCGGGGTCGCGAAATCCTCGCCGTCGAGCCGCCAGCCGGTCGCCGAATTGTCGTAATAGAGCGCCGGGTAAAGCTTCAGCCCGTCAAGATGATAGGCGTCCATCTGGCGCTTCAGTTCGTCGATCGCGCCTTCGCCAATCGGCGTGCCGACGGTGCCGTAAAGCCTGAAGCGGCCCGGATGGCGGTCACGCAATGCCGCCGCGCGGTCGGGGTCGGTGACATTGCCGCTGGTAAAGCCGAGGCAGGGAAGCGAGTGGATCACGGCGAGGTCGACCGGACTTTCGACGAACTCGGCCTCGGCCAGCGCATCGAAGCTGATGTCGCTGAAGATTTCGTCGGGGCTCAGCTCGTAATGCCGATTGGCCTCGTCGAGCGCGAGCCTGTGCGAGGCATGGACCGCATCGAGTTGCGCGCGCGCGTCCGGGTTCTGGTTTGCCGGCGACAGGTTCCACGGGTGGAACACCGCGTCGACGATTACTTGCCCCTTGATCATTCGGGCCTGGAACGGTTGTACACGGGCGGCCGCTTCTCCCGGGCGGCGGCAACCCCTTCGCGCAGATCCTCCGAATAGCTCAGCGTGGCGGCCGCCCAGAAGCTCGCATTCATCGATCCGACCAGGTCCATATGCCAGCTTTGCCGCAACTGCTGCTTGGTCGCCTCGATCGCCAGCCGCGGCCGTTCGGCAATCCGGGCGGCAAGCGCAACGGCTTCGCCGATCAGGGCTTCAGGCTCGACGACCCGGTTGACCAGCCCGACCGCCAGCGCTTGCTCGGCGTCGAACAAATCCCCCGTTAGCGCCATTTCGGCCGCCATTCCCGATCCCACCAGTCGGGGCAGGAAGTAGGCGCCGCCATTGCCCGGATTGAGGCCGAGCTTGATGTAGGTTTCACCGAGTTTTGCCTTGGTCGACGCGATCCGAATGTCGCAGGCGAGAGCGAGGTCGAGCCCCCCCGCAGTTGCGCCGCCGTTGATTGCTGCAATCACAGGCAATCGGCTGGTCACCAGCCGCTGAGTCACCGGCCACAGCACTCTTGCGTTATAGGGTTCCTGCGCCTGGGCTTGGCGGTGAGCGAGAAAATCGGCGAATTCGACAAGGTCGGCGCCAGCGCAGAATTGCTTGCCCGCGCCGGTCAGTACGAGCACGCGGACACTCGTGTCGGCCTCGAGCTCGGCCTGCGCCGCGATCAGGTCCGCAGCCATCTCGGGCACCACGCCATTGCCCCGCTCGGGGCGGTTCAAGGTGATGCAGGCGACGCCGTCGGCGGGGCGATCGACGAGAATCGTGTCGTAAGCCATGGTCAAATCTTGCGGAGGATCGAGGCGACGGCAAGCGCATAGGCACCGTCGAGCCAGCCCCCGCCATTGACCGCGAGTGCCTGACGCGCGCCTTCGACTTGCCGGCCATTGGCGCGCCCGCGCAATTGGGTGACGAGCTCGACCACCTGGGCGCAGCCGGTGGCGCCCAAGGGATGGCCGCGGCTGAGCAGCCCGCCGCTGGCGTTGACCGGGGTCTTGCCGCCGAGGTCGGTCGCGCCCGCGCGGATCAGGCGATGCCCTTCGCCTTCGCCGCACAGGCCGACTTCGGCATATTGGATGAGTTCGGCGGGCGCGGCGGCGTCGTGGAGCTCCATCAGGTCACAATCGTCCGGGCCGATCCCGGCAGCATCATAGGCCGCCCGCGCCGCTGCGCCGACGGGATCGCCGCGAGCGCCCGAAGCGATCCGCGACGTGACCAGCTCTACCGCGTCCGCGCCTTTCGACCGGGCGTAGGCTTCCGAGCAGAGCAGCAGCGCCGCTCCCCCGTCGGTAGTCGGCGAGCACATCGGCAGGGTCAGCGGAGCGACGATCAATCGCGATTCGAGGACGTCCTCGACGGTCTGCGGCGAGCGGAGATGCGCCTTGGGATTATGCACCGCATTGTTGCGGTTCTTGACCGCGACCCGGGCGAAATCCGCCGGGGTCGCGCCATAGGCGTCGAGATAGGATTGCGCGACTTCGGCATAAAAATCCATCAGCAGCGAGTTGGCGCTGATCTGGCCGGGCTCGGCTTCGCCGATATCCTCGATATCGGTCGATCCGCGAAGCGCGTTGAACGGCCGCGACCGGTCGACATGATTAAGTTGCTCGGCACCGATGACCATCACAGCCTCGGCGGCGCCGCTGGCGATCGCCTCATAGCCCAGGCTCAACGCCGAACCCCCCGAGGCACAGGCATTCTCGACATTGATCAGCGCCGCTCCGTTGAGCGGGTGGCGGCGAAGCGCGACCTGCCCGCGGATCATTTCCTGCTGAGTGACGATTCCCGCCACCGCATTGCCGAAATAGACCCGCTCAATGTCTTCTGCCGCGGCGCCGGCATCAGCCATTGCCTCGTCGATCGCTTCGATCGCGATGCTTCGGACGCCGCGCCCGAGATGCTTGCCGAACGCCGTCATTCCGACGCCCGCGATCATCACTCGACTCATGCGCTCAACTCCCCGATGGGCGCGCCACCGCCGATGCGTGCTTGCTGGCCCTGCCAATAACCCTCGCGCACCTCGCGGCGAAGAATTTTGCCGTAACCACTGACCGGCAGCGCATCGACGAAATCGACAGCCTTGGGCTTCTTGTAACCGGCGAGGTGATCGGCACAATGAGCGATGATCTCCTGCGCGCTGACCTTGGCCCCGGGTTCGCGGACGATGACCGCATGCACCGCCTCGCCCCAATAGGGATCGGGGATTCCGACCACGCAGACATTTGCGACCGCCGGATGCTGGACGATGATCTCTTCGACCTCGCGAGGATAGACGTTGTTGCCGCCCGAGATGATCATGTCCTTGGCGCGGTCGAGGAGGAACAGATAACCCTGGTTGTCAAACAGGCCGACGTCGCCGGTGTGGAGCCAACCGCCGCGCAACGCCTCGGCACTAGCTTCGGGGTTGTTCCAGTAACCGGGCATGACCACGTCTCCGCGAACGACGACTTCGCCGGCTTCGCCCGCGGGCAGCGGCCGGTCGTTATCGTCGACGCAATGCGCCTCGACATCGGTGCGAATCTGGCCCGCCGACCCGATCCGCGGATCGTTGGCTTCGAGCAATTGCCGATGGCGCTGCGCAGTCATTCCGGTGATCGTGATCGGCGCCTCGCCCTGGCCGAACAGCTGGACGAACACCGGCCCGAACGCTGCCATCGCCCGGCGCAGATGGACGACATGGATCGGCGCGCCGCCATAAGTGATCGCTTCGAGCGACGACAGGTCGAACTCGCCGGCTTCATACTCGTCGAGCATCTTGATGATCTGCGTCGGAGCGAGAAACGCGACATGGCCGACGCGCAGGCGCTCGATCGTCGCGAACAGCGCCTTGGGATCGAAGCTCGCCGGCTCGAGGATCGCGTTGACGGCACCGCGCGCGACCGCGGGAAGCGCGACGATTCCGCTGCCATGCGACATTGGCGCGGCGTGCAGCACCACTTCCCCCGGCTGGATATTATGCAGATCGGCGAGATAGTTCATCACGATCGCTCGGATCATGCGGTGAGTCCAGATCGCGCCCTTGGGGCGGCCGGTGGTTCCGGAAGTATAGAACAGCCAGCATGGGTCGGTCGGGTCGACATCGACCGCTGCGGTCAATGCGCTGGCGGGATTGAGCAATTCGGCATAGTCCAGCACGCCATCGGCAGGGTCGATGCAGATTCGCGTTTCGAGGCTTTCGAAGGCGTCGAGCGCACCGACGATCCCATCCTGATACTCGCTGCCGTGGATCAGTATCTTCGCGCCGCTGTTGGCGACGATATACGCCATCTCACGCGGGTGGAGCCGTGCATTGATCGGAACCACCACCAGCCCGCCCGCGAAGCAGCCAAAGATGATTTCGAGGATCCGCGGACTGTTGGAGAGGCAGAAGGCGATTCGATCGCCGGGTTTGCAGCCGAGCCGGTGGAGGTTGCCGCCGATCGCCAGCGCGCGCGCATGGAACTCGCGGTAACTGACGCTCTCGTCGCCATGAATCAGCGCGGGCGAATCGCCGCGCTGGCGCGCCGCCTTGTCGAGAAAGGCGAAACTATTCACTCAGACTGGCCGAACACGGCATAGGGCTTGCCGGTCGCGGCAACATGACGGACCCGCGTATCGCAGCTGTAGCTCGCCCAGTCGCCGTCCGAATCGGGGGTCAGCCGGCCGAGCAATTGCACGCCTTCGTCGAGCCGAACCACCGCGAGCGCATAAGGCAATTCGGCTTCGAAGCCTTCGGGTGCCCCGGCACGCAACACGGTGAAGCTCATCAGCTGGCCTTCGCCGCTCGCCTTTTGCCAGCCGAGCACGTCCGACTGGCAATGTGGGCAGGCGTAGCGCGGATACATGTTGACCTTGCCGCACGAATCGCACTTCTGGATCAGCAGATCGCCTTCAGACAGACCGTTGCGGAATTCCTCAATGATGTTGCTCATCGTTCAGACCTCCCTTCGTTCGAGGAGCAGGACTTGCGCGTCCATATAGCTTCCGCCCGTCCCCCCGATGATCGCCCGCCGACAATTTTCGACCTGGCGCGGCGGTTCGGCGCGGTGGAGCAATTGCCGAACGCCTTCGACCAGCAGCGCGGTGCCCCCGCCGACGCCGGTATGCCCCGCGGAAAGCAGCCCGCCATTGGTGTTGATAGGAAGTTTGCCCCCGGGATCGCCATTGCCGGCGGCAAACCAACGCGCGCCCTCGCCCTTGGTGCACAGGCCGAGGCCTTCGATCGCGCTCGCGGTGATTACCGCATAACTGTCATAGACTTGGGCGATGTCGGCGTCTTTGGGGCCCCAGCCCGATTGTTCGTAGGCGCGGGCCGCTGCGGTGGGCCATCCGAGCACCGACAAATTGCTTTCCTGGCCGATGCTGTAATGGCTGACGCATCCCCCCGAACCCGCGACACGCACACCCTCGGTAATTCCACGCGACCTGGCGTTTTCAGTGCTGGTCATGACGAATGCCACGGCACCGTCGGCAAGCATCGGGCATTCCATCGCATGGAGCGGGTCCGAAACCATTTTCGACGCGAGGATCCGCTCGACGGTCAGTTCCTTGTCCTTGTACATCGCATTGGGGTTCATCCGCGCCCATTTGCGCAAGGTGACGCAGACCGAGGCCATCTCTTCGGGGGTCGAGCCGGTGTCGTGCATGTAGCGCTTGGTGATCAAGCCGCCGATGGCGTTGAACTGAAGCCCGGCGACCTGCTCCCATTCGGCGGGGATTCCGTTCTTGCTCAGCGCGGTGACCATCGCCGCAAGATCGGCCGACCCCCAGCGTTCGCAGTGAAGCACGAGCACGGTCCGCGCGTGGCCCGCGGCGATCAGCCCCGATGCGGCGCGAACCGCATTATCGCTGGTCGATCCGCCCGAATGGATCATGACGTTCGCCTTGGCGTGGCGATGGATTCCGAGCTCCTCGACCATTCGCGAAAAGATCAGATCCGCCTGGTCGGCGAAACCGTGCAAATTGGGGATCAGAAGGATCGTGTCGACGTCGCTGGGCGCCATTCCGGCATCCTTCAGCGCGAGGATCGCGACTCGGGTGAGATCGCCGATGAAATTGCGCTGAGGGTAGCGCCCCGAGGGAATTTCGCCGACCCCCACGAACAAGGGGTCGTTGGCTTGTCCGGCATCGACGTATGACGGCATGTTGTCAGCCATTGGCGGCCTCCTTCGGAGTGCGCTTGGCGAGCATATATTGCTGGAACACCATCACCTCTTCATCCTTCTGATTTCGGACCGAATAATTGACACCGAGCGTTCCGTATTTCGGATTTTGTCCGGCGGTCAACTCAATCACCTCGGCGTGAACGCGAAGCGTATCCCCGGCAATCACCGGTCGGGTCGCGCGCATCGAGCGGATTTCGAGCAGCGCGGTGATCGCATCGCCGTAAAAGCCGCTCATCCCGATCAGCCCGATCGCGATCGAGAAGGTCAGCGGGCCATGCGCGATTCGAGTCCCGAAGCGGCCTGATCGGGCTTGCTCCTCGTCGATGTGGAGCGGGTAGAAATCCCCGGTAAGCTGGGCGAAATTGCTGATGTCGCCGATGTCGATGGTCCGCCCACGAGTGACCATGACATCGCCGAGGACAAAATCCTCGAAAGCCTTTTGCTGGGGATCGCTGAATGTGCGAGCCGTCATCCTAACCCCCTAAAAACAACTGTTCGTTTGTCCAATGTCATCGTCATTGCTATCCGTCAAGCGAGCAAGGAATATGGACTTCAGCGGCGAACGAAAAGCCCCGACAAAAGCGAATCCGCAATCATGTCGCCAAGCTCCGACGCGGTCGCTCGGCCTTGGGCGGAATACCATTCGGGTATCCAGTTGAGCGCCCCGAGGATGGTCAATACGGCAACTGGCTTGTTGAGCGTTTTTTCGAAGATGCCCTCATCAACCCCGCCTTCAAAGATTTTGACGAACGCGGCTTCGTAGCGGCGGCGCTTGACGATCGTTGCGGCCAGATTGGGTTGGCCAAGGAACCGCCATTGGTGGAACACCACTAGCGACCGCTCGGGATTTTCAGCGACTTGCTCAACATGCGCGCGGATCGCTCGCCGGACCCGAACGTCGGCGCCGAGCGGCAAGTCGGCGATCGGCTCAACCGCGGCAAGAAAGCGGGTGATCCCGTCGTCGACGATTTCGAAAAGCAGATTCTCCTTGCTTTCGATATGGGCGTAGAGGCTGCCCGGGAGGACGCCGACCGCCTTGGCGATGTCGCGCATCGATGTTCCGGTATAGCCCTGCCGGCCGAACAGTCGGACCGACGCATTGATGATCGAGGATTTCGGCGCGATCGCTTCGCTTAAAGACATGTTGGCCTTGATCCTGGCTTGGGGAGATTTGGCCACCATCAACGATCCCACATGCTAAAGCCCCATTGCCTTGGCAATGATGCTGCGCTGGATTTCATTGGTTCCGCCGCCGACCATGCCATGCTTGGCCTCGCGGAAATAGCGTTCCATGTCATATTCCGGAAGTTGCGCATAGCCGCCGAGCGCCTGCATTCCGTTGAACGCGATCTGGAACAATGTATCGACGCAGAACACCTTGGCCATCGACACTTCTTTCGACGCCTTTTCGCCGCGGGCGAGCTTCGAGGCCGCCCAATAGACCATCAATCGTGCCGCGCTGAGCTGGATTTCATCCTCGGCCATGCGGTGCTTGAGTACCTGGAATGACGACAGGCTGCGCCCGAACGCCTGGCGGTCCCTGGTGTAGCGGATGGTGTCGTCGAGAGCGGTGCGGGCATTGCCGACCTGCGACGCTGCGATGCTCAGGCGCTCGAAGTCGAGATGCTCGCCAATATATTGCCAGCCCTTGCCGACTTCGCCGATCAGATTGGCCTTTGGAATTCGGAGGTCGTCCATGAAGAATTCGGTCGTCCCGAGGCTTCGGCGGACGATCGTGTCCATCTTCTTGAGCTTCAGGCCAGGGGTCGTGTTGGGAACGAGGAACAGGCTGAAACCCCCGTAGCGGTCGTCGCTCGTGCGCGCCAGAACAAGGATCACGGCGTTGGGCAGTTGAGCACCCGAACACCAAACCTTGTTTCCGTTGAGCACCCATTCGTCGCCATCGGCCCGCGCGGTCGATCGCGCACCGGCGGCGTCCGAGCCCGATTGCGGCTCGCTGATCGAGATTGAAAATTTCACTTCGCCGCGCAGGAATGGCTTCAGATATTGCTCTGTCTGCTCAGGCGTACCGTGTCTGGCGATATTGGTCGCGGTGAACATCGACGTCATCAGGCAGGCTGCGGTATCCAGACTATATTTGCCAATCGCCTCGCAGAAGATCGCGAACATGACAGGGTCGGTTTCCATTCCCCCCTGCTCTTCGGGTATCAGCAGCCCGAGCCAGCCGAGTTTCGCGGCCTTCTGGAACAACTCCTCGGGGAATTCGCGGCTCTGATCATGCTCGCGGGTATAGTCACGGCCGACTTCCTTCTCCATAAAGCTGTGGACGACGTCGTGCCACATCTGCTGTTCATCGGTGAAGGTGAAATCCATGGTAGATCCTCATGCAATCCCGGACCGCGGGCGAGCTTGCGTTCAAGTCGCACAACTCTCATAGAAACAAGTGTTTGTTAATGTCCAGTGCAGAGGGGAAATATGTCGCGGATTCTCGATGTAGCGGCACGGCGAGCGGCCTTCGCCAACCGCCATGCTTCATGGCCTGGCCAGCGGCTCGAGGAACTCTTCGACGCTGCCGCGAGCCAATATGCCGAGCGCCCGTTTTTTACCAATGAGCAGGGCACCAAAAGCTATGGCGAGATCCATGCCTGGTCGCTGCGGCTCGCCCGGGGACTGATCGCGTCGGGAATCAAGCCCGGCGATCATGTCGCCTTGCTGATGGCCAATTACGTCGAATTCGTCGCTCTCAAGCTCGCCATCGCACGCGTTGGGGCGGTGACGATTCCGGTCAATTTCAACCTGCGTGGCGAAGAGCTGCGCTATGTCGTCGATCAGTCGAATGCGGTGCTGCTGCTCGTCATGGACGTGTTTCGCAGACATGATTATCTCGCCGATCTCGATCGCTTTGCACCTCAATGGCGCACCGGTGGCGACCCCGCGCTTCCCAGTCTGCGCGCCGTCTTCGTCCTTCCAACCGGCGGTGAGCAGCCGCTCGGAACCCGGACGATCGACGATCTTGCCGAACTCGGGGACGCGATCAACGACGCCGGCCTCGACGCGCGTGCTTCGGGCGGCACCGCGCAATCCACTTGCGATATTCTCTACACTTCGGGAACGACCGGCCGGCCCAAGGGGGTGATCCTGACGCACGATATGATTCTTCGGGTCGCATACTCCTCGGCCTATCACCGGGCGCTCGATGACGGACGCTCGACGATACACGCTTTGCCGATGTACCATGTGTACGGCTATGTCGAATGCCTGGTCGTCGCGATGTACGTCGGCGGTCATGTCGTGACGCAGATGCTGTTCGATCCCGCCGCCTTTCTCGCCACCGCCGAGCGCCACCGCGTGACCGACATCATCGCCTTGCCCAACCAGACCTTCGCGCTGCTCGATCTCGCCCGGACGCGGGGCTTCGACTCTTCGAACCTAATTCAGGTATTCAACAGCGGCGGGGTCAATCCGCCGACGGTCTGGGACGATATCCGAAGCCTGCTCAAGCCGCGCGAGCTGATCACCGGTTACGGCATGAGCGAGACCACCGCCGCGAGCGTTTGCACCCTGCCCGAAGGCGACGACGCTCGTCTGACCGACTCCAACGGATGCTACAAGCTTGCCCATGTCGCCGGCGATCCAGCGATCGGCGGACGGATCGCGGTCTACAAGGTAATCGACCCCGAAACCGGCGAGGAAGTGCCGCACGGCACGTCCGGCGAGCTGGTCGCGCGCGGTCCGATCGTCACTCCCGGCTATTATCTCAAGCCCGAAGAAACCGCCGCGGCCTTCACCCCCGACGGCTGGCTTCACAGCGGCGATCTCGGGCACATGACCGAAGACGGCTATCTCACCCTCACCGGACGATTGAAGGAATCCTATCGCTGTGGCGGCGAGATGGTCATGCCGCGAGAGATCGAGGCGCTGGTCGAGAGCCACCCGCTGGTCGAGCTCGCGCTTGCCGTCGGAGTGCCCGATGCGAAGATGGGCGAAATCGGCTGCCTGTGCATCGTCGCCAGCCCCGCCGGCAGGCCCCAAGCCGACGAGCTTCTTGCGCTGTGCGCCGACAGCCTTGCCCGCTTCAAAGTCCCTCGGCATGTGGTGTTCCTGTCGGCGCAGGAGGTGCCGATGACCTCGACCGGACGCCCGCAAAAGGTCCAGCTCGCGCAGATGATGCGCCAGCGTCTGGAGGCCCAAAAGCCGTGAGCGATCTTCCCAAAGAGGAGATGGCGCATCTCGACGCCGAAGCCGCACGCGCCTTTCCGACCCTCGCCGAGCGGCAATATCCGCTCGCCGCAAGCCTGGTCGACGCGTCGGACTACACCGACCCCGAGCTGTTCGAGCGCGAGGTCAAGGCAATTTTCCACCATAGCTGGTTCCCGGCCTTTCCGACCGCCGATCTCGCCGCTCCGCGCGATTACGTCGTCTGGGACCGATTGCAGCAATCGATCGTCGTCGCCCGGCTCGACGATGGCGCAATCGCCGCGTGGCACAATGTCTGCCAACATCGCGGAGCGCGGCTGCTCAAGCAATCGGGGAGCTGCAGGCAGGCCCGCTTCGCCTGCCCGTGGCACGGTTTCCAATATGATCTGACCGGAATGGTGCGAAACGTGCCGCTGGCCAAGTCGTTCGATCCCGAGCGGCTCGAAGGGCTGCGCGCTCCGCCGGTGCGCTCGACTGAATGGGGCGGGTTCATCTGGCTGTGCCTGTCGGACGACGTGCCCGATCTCATGACCTGGCTCGGCGAGATCGGCGAGGAACTGAGTTTTTATGACCTCGACACGTTCGACACGCGCTTTCGCTACACGCTCGAGGTCGACGCCAATTGGAAGATAGTCGTCGATGCCTTCAACGAGACCTGGCACGTGCCCTTTACCCACTCGGCGACGCTCGGCAAGCTCGTCTTGTGGCGCGACGCGCACATTCGGGTCACCCCGCCGCACAGCTGGATGACCGTGCCTGTCAAGGGCTTCACCGACCGCTACGGTGATGTCGACCACCGGCTCAAGACGATCTGCCACTATCTCGCCTTCCCCAACACCATCTTCAGCTGTTTCCCGACGCATTTGCAGACCTGGAACATATGGCCGGTCAGCGTCGGCAAGACCCTGGTCACCGCCTGGGGCGTGGTCGGCCCCGCTCCCGAGGGCACCAGCGAAGAGGAATGGCAGCGGCAGAACCAGCGCGACTGGGACCATTTCGTCGCGGTTTCGGCGGAAGATGCGGAGGTGCTCAACGACTGGGGATCGGTGTCGCATTCACTGGGCGCGACCCAATATATGTTCAATACCGCCGAGAGCCGGCTGACTGCCTTTCATCAGGAAATTGCGCGCCGGGTAGCGTCCGCGATCGGCTAACCGGTGGAGCAGGGCAAGCACACGATTTCAGAACGAATCGAAATGCTCCATCGCGGGCCGGCCGTCCAGCGAGGGCCCGATCAGCGCCCTGAACTCGCCGAACCCGGCGGTCGAGGTGAAGGCGACATGATGCCCGACCGAATCCCACTCCAGAAGTAGCAGGAATTTGGACGGATTTTCGACCCCGCGCGCAGCGACCACCGATCGGCACCCGTCAGCCGAGCTGAGGATTTTTCGCGCATCGCCGAGGATCGTCGCAAATGCCTCCTCTTTGCCCTCGGCGACTTGCAATTCGACGCGCTCGATGATCATTTTAATGCCCTTCGTTACAATGCGACCATGCCGCCGTCGATGATATGCTCGGTCCCGGTGATGAAGGAGGATTCGTCCGAAGCGAGGAAAACGACGAGATTCGACACTTCCGAAGCGTCGGCCATCCGGCCAAGCGGGATCTGGTCGGCCGCTCCGCCGCCATGCTCGTCGGTCGCCTCGACCATCATCGGGGTCAAAATATACCCCGGATGCACCGAATTTACCCGGATATTTTTCGCGCCATATTCGACCGCGACCTGCTTGGTCATTCCGCGCACGGCGAATTTACTCGCGACATAGGCCAAATTGGGAGATCCGACGATCGCGACGATGCCGGCGACCGAGGAAATGTTGACGATCGAGCCTCCGCCTGTTTCGAGCATCGACGGAATCACCGCCTGCATTCCCAGAAAGACCCCGGTCTGGTTGACCGCGCAGACGCTTTCGAACTGTTCTACGGTGCAATCGACGGTGGTTGCGATGGGACCCAATATCCCGGCATTATTGACCAGCACATTGACCTTGCCGAACGCGGCTTCACCTTCGCTCACAACCCTTCGCCAATCTTCGAGGCTGGTCACGTCATGCTTGATGAAAAGCGCGTTGGCGCCCAATTCCGCGGCCAGCGCCTCGCCGGCCTTTTCATTGATATCGGTCAGAATCACCTTGGCGCCCTGAGCGATGAACGCACGGCCATGCGACGACCCCATTCCTTGCGACGAGCCGGTTACGATCGCGACTTTTCCGTTCAACCTGTCCATTCAATCCTCCCTTTGTGGTTTGTAGAACTCTTGCCATGTTGCGCCAAACCGAGTGATGCGCCGGAATGGCTCATTGCGCGTCTTTCATTCGACCATCGGACGGAAGATGATCGATCGCCGCGAGCGCTTCCACCGCCAGTCCCAGGCTGAGGCCTTCGTTCATTAGGCGCTTGTAGCGTTGGGTCAGCGCGACCCTGGTATATCTGCGCGCGAGGATCGGCTTTGCAGCGATCAATTGCGCAAGCTCCATCGCCCTCGCCATCAGAAGCTCGTCGGGAAGCACTTCACTGACAACTCCCCAGTCGAGCGCGGTTGCCGGGTCGAGTTCCTGTCCCGTCAACAGGAAATAACGCCCGCGATTCGGCCCGAGGAGATGCGGCCAGACGACATGCGCACCATCGCCGGGAACGATCCCCGACATGAAATGCGGCGCATCCTGAAACAGCGCGCTCTGCCCGGCGATGACGATATCCGACAGCACCGGAATCTCGGGATGAATCCTGGCCGGACCGTTGACCGCGCTGATCATCGGGACTTCGATGTCGAGAAGATTGTGGAGCAGGCGGCGCCCGTCATAGAAAGTCAGGTCCCAGTCCGAGGCGGTGCTCAACTTGAAACTCGCCGCATCGATATTCTCGCAAAAGCTCATTCCCGTTCCGGTCAGGACGACGACCTTATTATCCCGATCCGACCCAATGTCGGTGAAACAATAGCCCAGTTCCTCATGCGCCAGAGCGCTCCAGACGAACTCGCTCCCCTTAGTGTGGAGGGTCATGACGAGGATTCCGTCGCTCCGTTCAAGGCGAATGTTCGCGTACCGGTTCCGATAGTCCTCGAACCTGGGCGCAATGCTGGTCATGTCCACATATCCTGAACCTTCAGACTTTTCGCCGCGAAGAACCTAGTTTGCATAAGCGTGTCGGCAACAAACGCAATGCGCAGCGGCGGCGACGACCTTCGCGACAGCGCCATCGGCGGTGTCGACGTAGACTTCGACCGCGCCGACTGCCTGCACGGGAAAACCGGAAAGCGTCGTTGTGGTCGGGAATGTAGAGCAAGCCTGCCGACAAAGGTTCGGCCCGCTACTCCCACTCGATCGTGCCTGGGGGCTTGCTGGTATAGTCATAGACGACGCGGTTGATTCCGGGGACTTCGTTGACGATCCGGGTGGCGACGCGGCTGAGGAAGGCAGCTTCGAACGGATAGATGTCGGCGGTCATTCCGTCGACGCTGGTCACCGCCCTCAATGCGCAGACATAGTCATAGGTTCGCGCGTCGCCCATCACTCCGACGGTGCGCACCGGGAGAAGCACCGCGAACGCCTGCCAGATCGCGTCGTACAGTCCCGCGCTGCGGATTTCTTCAAGGTAAATGACGTCGGCCTTGCGCAAGATGTCGCAGCGTTCGGTGGTGACTTCGCCGGGGATGCGAATGGCGAGGCCGGGGCCTGGGAACGGGTGGCGCCCGACGAATGCGGGGGGAAGCCCAAGCTCGCGCCCGAGCACCCGCACCTCGTCCTTGAACAGTTCGCGAAGCGGCTCGACCAGCTTCATGTTCATCCGTTCAGGCAAGCCGCCGACATTATGGTGGCTTTTGATCGTCACCGACGGACCGCCGGTAAAGCTGATGCTTTCGATCACGTCGGGATAGAGCGTTCCTTGAGCGAGGAAGTCGGCGCCGCCGATATTGGCCGCCTCGGCCTCGAATACGTCGATGAAGGTCTTGCCGATCAGCTTGCGCTTGGCCTCGGGGTCGGTGATCCCTTCGAGCCCGGAGAGGAAATCCCGCGAAGCGTCGACGTGGACCAGCGGGATGTTGTAGCTGCCACGGAACAGCGATACGACCTGCTCGGCCTCGTCGGCGCGCATCAGCCCGTGATCGACGAACACGCAGGTCAGCTGGCTTCCGACAGCCTCATGGATCAGCACCGCGGCGACCGCCGAATCGACCCCGCCCGAAAGCCCGCAGATCACCCGCCCGCTTCCGACAGTTTCGCGAATCTCTGCGATCTTGGCGGCGCGGAACGCCCCCATCGTCCAGTCGCCGCCGCAGCCGCAGACGTGGCGGACGAAATTGGCGAGCAATTTGCCGCCGTCGGGGGTGTGGACGACCTCGGGATGGAACATCATCGAATAGAATCGGCGCTCCTCGTCGGTGGCGATCGCGAAGGGCGCGCCTTCGGAGCGGGCGACAATCGAAAAGCCTGGCGGAAGCGCCTCGACCCGGTCACCGTGGCTCATCCACACCTGATGGGTCTCGCCGACCTTCCATAGTCCGTCGAACAAGGCCGAATCGGCGACCACCTCGATGAAGGCGCGGCCGAATTCCTTATTGTCCGAGGTTGCGACGCTCCCGCCCAATTGCTGCGCCATGGTCTGCTGACCATAGCAGATGGCGAGGATCGGCAGGCCGGTGTCAAAAAAATGCTGGGGGGCGCGCGGGCTGTCCTCCCAGGTGACCGACGACGGCCCGCCTGACAGGATGATACCCTTGGGCTGGAGCCGCTCGAACGCCGCTTCGGCATTGTTGAACGGTGCGATTTCGCAATAGACCCCGGCCTCGCGCACGCGGCGGGCGATCAGTTGGGTGACCTGACTGCCGAAGTCGACGATGAGGATTGATTGAATCGGTCGGATGGTCATGATCGGCCCGATAGCAAAGCGGGCGGAGAAGCGCATGGACGAAAAAATGAGCTAATGGTCGAGCGGCGGCTCGACGCGCCTCGCGCGCTGCTATGGCAGGCGTGGACCGATCCCGAGCTGATCAAGCGATGGTGGGCGCCGCGGCCATTCGAGACCCCCGAGTGCGCCATTGATCTTCGCCCCGGCGGCCGCTTCTTCACCCGGATGAAGGGTGCCGACTTCGAATTCGAAGGAACCGCCTGCATCCTCGAGGCGGTCCCCGACGAACGGATCGTCTGGAGCAGCGCGCTTGGGCCCGGCTTCGTTCCCAGGGATTTCCCGGCCGACGGCAGCGGCGGCTTTCCGTTCACCGCGATCCATAGTTTCGTCGACAGCGGCGACGGCGGCACCCGCTACACAGCGAGGGTGCTTCACCGCAACGCGGCCGACCGCGACGCGCATGCGGCGATGGGCTTCGAGCATGGTTGGGGTGTGTGCGCAGACCAGATGGCCGAGGTCGCGCGAAGCCTCGGCTGAGCGCCGGTCAAAGAAAGATGCGCCGGAGCGTGTCGGCCCCGGCGCATCGTCTCTCGCTGTCGTCGCAGGCTTAGTAGCCGCGGTAGTAAGCGCTGGTGGTGCGATCGACGTCGACGTCGGTGACATGGCCGCGATAGTCGACCTTGCAGTTGAAGTGTAAGTCGGCCTGGTTGTTGTTACCATAGCCCTGGCCGCCGTAACCGCCATAGCCTTGATTGCCATAGCCGCCGTAGCCTTGGTTGCCGTACCCGTAATTGCCGTAACCCTGGTTGTAGCCAGAGCCAGAGCCCGAATCGATCAGCCCGTAGACCTTCAGCCCGCCGCCCGAGCGGCGCTCGACGCGGGTGATGTTGACGACTCGCGCCGACCCGGCATTATTGTAGCCGTAAGTGCCATAACCGCCGTAATTGCCGTATCCGCTTTGGCTTCCGTAAGTACCATGGCGTCCCTGGCGGACATCGCGATTCATATGCTGTTCGGCGGCACGCGCGCAGCGGTCGACCGCGTAACGGTCATTGCCTTGGCCATAGGCGCCGTAACGGCCACCGCCGAGGATCGATTGGAGCACTCCGCCGATCCCGCTGCCTCCATAACTGCCGCCATAGCCGCCGTAGGGATAGGATTGCGCGGCGGCAGGCGCAGCCGCGCCCGCTACCATCGCGAGACCGGCCGCACCGGTCAGGAACTTCGACAAAGCCGTCATGGCCACACTCCTCAAGTAAACGCCGAAAACACCCGGCAATCACCGGGAGAACAACGCTTTTGGACCTAAATCGCTGCATGAAGGCTGAATGAGGCGTTCGGCATTCATGCAGCTTCGGGATCAGCGCGGGGGCGGCGCGAGCCCGGTGAAATGGCCGAGGAAGGCGTAGACGTCGGCGGCTTCCTCGATGATCTTGGAGGTCGGCGCGGACGTCATTTTCGAGCCAGCGAAGTAGGGGAAGGCGCTCCACTCACAGAACGATCGGGGCGGCTGCACAGGCCGAGGTCAGGCCGGCAAGCAAAATCACATTCAAACGATGGTTGCGCCGAATCGCGTGGCGTGCGCTAACTCGCCGATCCAAGGCTAGAGGTGGATCGGCTTGCCGGTCACCGCCATCGCGGCCTCCTTGAGCGCTTCGCTGTGGGTCGGATGCGCGTGGCAGGTGTAGGCGATATCCTCCGAAGTCGCTCCAAACTCCATCGCCTGCGCCGCCTGCGCGATCATCGTGCCGGCGAGCGAGGAGATGATCCACACCCCAAGAACGCGATCCGACCTGGCGTCGGCGATGATTTTGACCAAGCCGTCGGTATCGCGGTTGGTCTTGGCCCGGCTGTTGGCGATAAACGGGAATTTGCCAACCTTGATTTCGCCGCGTTCTTTGGCCTGCTCTTCGGTGAGGCCGACCCCGGCGATTTCTGGATGAGTATAGACCACGCTGGGGATTACCGCGTGATTGACGATCCCGGTCAGGCCGGCGATATTCTCGGCGACCGCGATTCCCTCGTCCTCAGCCTTATGGGCGAGCATCGGTCCGGGGGCGACGTCGCCGATCGCCCAGATGCCGGCGACCGCGGTGCTGAAGTCGTCGCCGGTTTCGATCTGGCCTTTCGAGTTGAGCGCGAGGCCGGCCTGGTCGAGGGCGAGGCCGTCGGTATTGGGGCGGCGGCCGATCGCGACGAGGACGACGTCGGCTTCGAGCGTCTCGGAAGGACCGCCGGCGGCGGGTTCGAGGGACAGTGCGACGGTTTCCAAAGCGGCCGTTGCGGAGCTGACCTTGGTGCCGGTTTTGAGGATAAAGCCCTGCTTTTTGAAGAGCTTGGCCGACTCAGCGCGGATTTCGCCATCCATCCCCGGAAGGATCTGGTCGAGAAATTCGACGACCGTCACCTGCGCCCCCAGGCGGCGCCAGACCGAGCCCAGTTCGAGCCCGATCACCCCGCCGCCGATCACCACCAGATGCCGGGGCACCGTGGCCAGCGCGAGCGCTCCGGTCGAATCGACGATCCGCCCGGCGTCATTGTCGACCTCGACCCCGGCAAGCGGAGTGACCGAGGAGCCGGTGGCGATGACGATGTTCCTGGCGCTGACGCTGCGTGTCCCGACGCGGACGCTCGAGGCGCTTTCGAAGCTGGCATGGCCCTTGAGCCAATTGACCTTGTTCTTCTTGAACAGGAACGCGATGCCGCCGGTGAGCTCGGTCACCGCCTTGGCCTTTTCGGAGTGCATCTGGGCCAAATCGAGGGTTGCGCCCTCGATCTTGACCCCGAATTTGGCGAGCGAGCCCGAATGCGCAGCCTCGTAAAGCTCGGACGAGTGAAGCAGCGCCTTGGAAGGGATGCAGCCGACGTTGAGGCAGGTCCCGCCAAGCGTTTCGCGGCTTTCGACGCAGGCGGTCTTCAATCCCAGCTGGGCAGCGCGGATCGCCGCGACGTAGCCCCCCGGGCCCGAGCCGATGACGAGCACGTCGAAGTCGAACTGGTCTGCCATGACGATTGCGGTCCTTAAAGATCGATCAGGAGACGAGTCGGATCCTCGATTGCTTCCTTGACCCGGACGAGGAAGGTGACGGCTTCGCGGCCGTCGATCAGGCGGTGATCGTAGCTCAATGCCAGGTACATCATCGGGCGGATGACGACCGCTCCGTCGCGGACCACGGGACGGTCCTCGATCCGGTGCATCCCCAACACCGCCGACTGCGGCGGGTTGATGATCGGGGTCGACAGCATCGAGCCGAACACACCGCCGTTGGAAATGGTAAAGGTTCCGCCCTTCATGTCGTCCATGCTGAGGGCGCCGTCCTTGGCCTTCTTGCCATAAGCGGCGATCGCCTGCTCGATTTCGGCGAAACCCATCGAATCGGCATTGCGGACCACCGGGACGACCAGCCCCTTGGGCGCCGAAACCGCGACCGAGACGTCGAGATAATCGTGATAGACGATCTCGTCGCCTTCGAGGCTGGCGTTGACCGAGGGCACGTCACGCGCAGCGAGCGCCACGGCTTTGACGAAAAAGCCCATGAAGCCCAAGCGGATGCCGTGCTTTTTCTCAAACAGATCCTTGTAGCGGGCACGCGCGTCGATCACCGCCGACATGTCGACATCGTTGAAGGTGGTGAGGATCGCGGCGCTGTTCTGCGCTTCCTTGAGCCGGGTGGCGATGGTCTTGCGAAGCCGCGACATGGGGACGCGTTCTTCGCGGCGGCTCTGTTCCCCGGATGCCCGGGCCGCGGTTTCCTGTCCGGGCTGGGCGGCGGCCTTGGCCGGGGTGCCGGGCGGGGGCGTGGGAGCGGGCGGGGGAGGCGCGGCTTCCCTGGTCTGGGCGGCGGCGATGACGTCGTCCTTGGTCAGCCGGCCGTCCTTGCCGCTGCCCTTGATCTTCGAGGGGTCGACATGATGTTCGAGCACCGCGCGGCGGACCGCGGGGGAAAGCGTCAGCGCGGCCTCGCTGGAAAGCGCCGGTTCGCCTGCCGCCGGGCCGGGGATTCCGTCGGGGGCGTGCGGGTCGCCCTTGAGCGCCGGGTTTTCGCCAGCGCCGGGAGGGTTGATCGAGCCCGGCGAGGCTTCGGGAGCGGCCTCCGGAGGAGCGGGGGCCGTCGCCGGAGCCGCGTTAGAGGAGGCGCTAGCGGCGGCGGCGGGAGCGGCGGCGCCGACCCCCGAACCGGCTTCCTCGACCCGGGCGATTACTGCTCCGACCGCGACGGTGTCGCCCTGCTTGACCAAGGGCTCGCCGAAGATTCCGGCGACCGGCGAGGGCACTTCGACCGCGACCTTGTCGGTTTCGAGGCTCGCCACCGGCTCGTCGAGAGCGACCGGATCGCCGGGCTGCTTGAGCCATTCGCCGAGAGTCGCCTCGGTGATCGATTCGCCCATAACCGGGACAATTACGTCGGTCGCCATGTCGATCCTTTTCTAGCTCGCTTGCGCCTGCGAAGCGGTCCGTTGGCCGGTCCCCAACGCATCCGCGATCAATCTCGCCTGCTCGGCCGCGTGGCGCTTCGCCAGCCCGGTGGCGGGCGATGCCGACGATGCGCGCCCGGCGTAATTCGGC